>MHAK01000096.1 GCA_001802945.1 Ignavibacteria bacterium RIFCSPLOWO2_12_FULL_56_21
AGGACGAGAAATCCCGTGTTGACGCTGCATTCACCGCGGCGTATGGTTTCCATCGACTGCGGGATCCAGCAGAGCGCCAGAGCAGCGAGTCCGATGTACCCGAGCCAGGACATGTGTGAGTGAATAGTGAATCGTGAACCTGCCCGCCCTTTGTGTTCTCCGAAGGCAGGCGGGTAGTCATAGGAAAGCGATTGCCGGAGACGGTGACCAGGGTCGGTAATCAGTTCTACGGCGAGTTTACCAGGCCTCGACTTTAGTCGGGGGATGGTTTTTCCCGGTTGCCAGGTTTTGGCCCAAACACACGAAGCTTTTCTTCAGCTAATCCGAAATCCACAATTCTACCCCGAGCGAGTCCGCCGATGGTTCGCCCTTCGGTGAACTCAGGGTCGAGGGGCCGCAATCCGCAATATTACTTGCTTTCCCCCAGTAGGGCCTCAATTGCCTGCTCTATGCGTTCAACTGGGATCAGCTCTATGTCGCCATTCTGCTTGAGGTTGCGAACATTGGATTTCGGAAGTACGAACCGCTTGAACCCCAGCTTCGCCGCTTCCTGAACTCTCTTATCGATGTGGCCGACAGTTCGGATCTCTCCGCCGAGTCCGATCTCCCCCACGGCCACGGATGATGCGTCGACCGAAACATCCCGGAGGCTGGACACGATCGAAGAGGCGATCCCCAGGTCCACGGCGGGTTCTTCGATACGGATGCCCCCCGCGACGTTAACGAAGACATCCTGCTGTCCGAGATTGAGTCCGACCCGCTTTTCCAGCACAGCCAGAAGAAGGGCCAAACGGCGAAAATCGACGCCGGTGGAATTGCGCTGGGGCATGCCGTAATTCGAAGTCGAAACAAGGGCCTGGACTTCCAGGAGGATGGGCCGGGTACCTTCCATACTGGCCACGACTGTCGAGCCGGAGAAGCCTGCATGGCGCTCGGAAAGGAACACCTCCGATGCGTTTTGCACCTCGCGAAGTCCGGTGTCGTGCATCTCAAAGATCCCGATCTCGTTCGTCGAACCGAACCGGTTCTTGAGCGCGCGGAGGATACGATAGGAATAATGCACTTCCCCTTCGAACTGCAGGACACAATCGACCATGTGTTCGATCACCTTTGGCCCGGCGATCATACCTTCCTTGGTGACATGTCCGATGATGAAGATCGGAATACCCTTTGTTTTCGCGAGTCGAAGAAGCAGAGCCGTCGATTCGCGCACCTGGCTGACGCTTCCCGGGGCGCTTTCCAGTCCGGGCCGGAACATCGTTTGGATGGAATCGATGACGAGGACGTCGGGCGAGCCGCGCTCGATGACGTCGAGGATGAGGTCAAGGTTTGTTTCTGCGAGCAGAAGAACGTGCTTCGTAGACGTGCGCTCCAGGCGCTCGGCGCGGAGCTTGATCTGGCGCACCGATTCTTCCCCCGTCACGTACAGCACGACCGTGTCCTTCAGGGCCAAGGCCGCCTGCATCATTAGCGTGGATTTACCGATGCCGGGGTCGCCGCCCAGGAGGAGGAGCGAGCCGGGGACTATACCGCCGCCGAGGACGCGGTCGAGCTCCTGGATTGTCGTGCGGATGCGCGGGACATCTTCCTGCTCTACGGTATCGAGCGATACCGGCTCGAGCGTAGAGGGAACGCCGGTCTTGCGGACGGCTCGTATCGGCGCCGGTGCTTCTTCGACAAAGGTATTCCATTCGGAGCAGTTCGGGCACTTCCCGACCCATCGGGGTGACGAATAACCGCAGGATTGACAGACATATTTGGTCTGGATCTTTGCCATTGGCGGTCAATATACCGAGGAGGAAACCGAGACACAAAAGAGGGGAATACGACAACTGCCAATAGCCAATCGACAACTGCCAACAGGCAACCGACAACTTTCAACAAAATTTGCCAAACGTTCCAAACATATCGCTAAGACTAGAACAAAAAAAGGGCCGTCCTTGAGGGGCAGCCCTTCTTAGCTTCACATTTCGGAAATCCTTCTATTCCATTACTCCATTACTCCAACACTCCATCTCGCGATTTGCGCTACAGCCTCGCCCAGCGCTCTTTCGCCTTCTTCACGACCTTGCTGAGCGGGTACTCTTTTACCACTTTTTCATACTCTTCTTTCGCCTTTGCCTTTTCGCCGAGGCGCTCGTAACTCTGTGCCATCATGAATTGCGCGTCCCCCTTCTTTTCGGAGCTCGCATATTGCAGGACGTCGCTGAAATTCTTGATCGCAGTACGATAACGCTTCTTGGCAAAGTTCGATTCGCCGATCCAATACGTGCAATTGTCCTCGAGGTCTTTCTGAACGCCCTGGCTGATCATGGCCTGAAGCGCAGTCATTGCTTCGTCGTATCGCCTGGCGTTGAAAGCCCTCAACGCGTCCTCGTAGGAGCTGATGCTCATTGCCCCGTCACCGGCAGGCGCCGCTGGTTCCTGTCCCTGTGACACTGGTGAAGTGACCATAGCGGGCTGTCCGGCCATCATCTGCTCGAGACTGTCTCCCCGCTGCCGGGCCGCCTGAATCTTTGATTCGCTTTCCGACATCATCGTGTTCAGCGTTCGGTTGTCCTGCTCGAGCTTCACGATCTTTTGCTTAAGGCTCGTATTTTCTGTCCGGAGATCTTCGATCTGCTTCTCATACTGAGCCAATTGGCCCGAAGGCGTCGCTGAAGTCGTCTGAGCCGGCTCCGTCTTAGAAGGTTCTTTCTCTCCGACAAACGACGTCAAGGCGGCATCGTCCGCGCTCTTTTCTTGAGGCTTTGCCTCTGTCGCTTCTTGACCTAGAGGCTGTGGTTCCCCTGTGGCCTCTTCCTGCGTTGTTTCTTCAGCTTCGCCGCATCCATACAGCGACACGCCGCACGCGAGAGTCAGAACCAGCAACATGTTGCGGTTCCGTGAGGTGCCCATACTACCTCCGAGAATTGGCATTGAAAGGAAGATGTGAAATAACGGCTTGAGCCTAACATATTAAACCCCTAGTTGAAAATCAAGGGCTAACTCTTTTGCACACTTGAATGTGACTGAAATCCGGCGACTACGGAGATGAATCGACGCACTATTCGCCCGACAACAGCGTCCGGTACGCCGTCTGGATGCCGCGATTGAAGGCGCATATCGCAGGTTTCATTGACGTAATCGACTGCTACGAATGTCCCGGAAGCAGTAACGGCTATTTCCGTCGAGAAGAAATTCAGCCGACAAATGCCGGCGATGGAACGCGTCATGACGCGAAGTTCGTCCAACGCGAACCATCGTTCCTCGTCCCCGGTGACCTCTTCGTATACGTGAGTTTGGTCATCCCACCAACAGAGTATCTCTTCGTCGAAAACATGAAACACCCGGAACCAGCCGCGGTTCTCGGAAAAATAGGCTGGTCGGATGGTTTCCTGCACAAGGTACTTGTCATGCGGATGCGATCTACGGTGCGTAAGAATGTCTCCCGGCGTCATCGCACCCATGACCACGCCGATGCCTCCCCCCGTGGTATTTGCAGGCTTGATGATAAACGGGCATCCAAGGGCTTCGAGGTCGGCGGGGTCAATGTTCAGATCGCGATGCTCGGCGTACGGCGGAAGGATACGTGTGAACGGAACGCGCAGACCTTTCGCCAGGAACTCAAGGTGCATGGTGGCCTTGTCCGCTGCGTGATGGACGCGATCTGGATGATTGATAAACAGCGTCGCATCATGACCACCGCCGGTCGAACGGCCGGCAAGAAACCGCGACATCGAGAGAAAGGATTCGTCCTCATCGGACGCCCGGTCGAAGAACCACAGCACGCGAGTCCGGCCGGCGAGCAGGTCCTCCGTGACGGCATTGACGGCGGAACGGTCCACAACGAGCACCCGGACTCCCGCTTCTTCCGCCGCACGAATGAGAAGCCCGACAAACGATTCGTCGGGAGGCCATGTCCAGGCGACGGCAAGATCGTACGTGTTTATGTGTCCTGGCATGGTGCCAATCTACGTCGATGTGTCTGCGAGTGCAAGAGGAAGCGAAGCCGAGAGCCCGCTGTGTTGATCCTCGATCGTTCAATCGATATATTATCTGTATGACATCACTTCGCTACGTGGCTGTTGTAGCAGTATTCTTTGGGTGCAGCAGTTCTCACGACTCGCAACGCACCGGTACGACCGCCTCGCCCGCCCCCCCGGGGGCGGCACAGGCTGTACAAGAGATTGGGGAACCGGCGTTGACGCGGTTCATTGAGGGGTCGGTCCTTGATGCCAAGGAAGAATACGCAGAAGCTATCCTGGAATATCAGGAAGCGCTCCGTCTTGAACCCCGGAATGCAGCGATCCATTACGCGATTTCGCGCGATTACTACGAATTGAACAAGCTGCCGCGCGCGGCGGAATTCGGCCGCGAAGCGGTGCGCCTTGCGCCCGACAATGGTGCGTATCGCGAGAACCTGGCCAGGATCTATGTCGGAGCAATGCAGACAGAACTGGCCATCAAGGAATTCGAGACGGTCGTCCGTCTCGATTCAATGAACAACAAGGCTTGGTACAATCTTGCGCGGCTTCTTCAGCCTCAGAAGCCTCTGCGGTCACTCGAGATCTATGAGAAGCTGATGGACCGCGACGGAGAAACTCTGGACCTTCTTTTGCAGACTGCCGAGCTGTACAACGCGCTGGGCAGATATGACCGGGCTGTCGAGCATTACGAGGCCATGCTCCGGATCGAACCGAGCAACCGGGCCCTGCAACGCCAACTCGCGGAGACATACGGCAAGGCCGGTAAATATGATGATGCAATCAGGATCCTTGAATCCATTCGCGAAGTGAGTCCCGACGACCAGGAAGTCACGCTCGTCCTTGCGGACTTCTACCTCGACCGGAAAGAGACCGCAAAAGCCGTGGAGTTGTTCGATTACCTGCTGCGTCAGCCGCGCGTGCATCCCGAAGTCCGGATCCGAATCGGTGTCGCGTACTTCAGTCAATCGGAAAGCGACACTTCGTTCATTCCCCGCGCCCGGTCCATCTTCGAAGAGGTCCGCGCACTGCAACCGTCGGATTGGCGGCCGAACTGGTACCTCGGCGCCATTGCGATGAATCAAAAGCGCGATACGCTCGCGGCCGAGTATTTTGCCGAAGTGACGCGGCTGGAACCGCGGAATGCCGATGCTTGGTGGTATGTCGGGTCGATCTATTTCGACCGGGGTTATTACGACAGGGTGTTCCAGACGATGGACCGTGCGCGCCAGGTTATTCCGAACGATTATCGTGTCTACTTCCTGACGGGTCTGGCGTACACCCGTCTCGAGAAGCAAACGGAGGCGGTGGAACAACTCTGGCTGGCGTACAAGCTCAACTCAAAGAATATGGACGTCCTGAGCACGCTTGCTCTGACACTCGACGGCTTGAAGCGGTACGACGAATCTGACCGCCTGTATGAGGAGGCGCTCAAGGTCGATTCAACGAATGCGCTCATCCTCAACAACTACAGCTACAGCCTGTCCGAGCGTGGACTGCAGCTGAGCCGGGCTCTTGTGATGGCATCGAAAGCAGTTGCGGCTGAACCGGAAAATCCTTCGTACTTGGACACCATCGGCTGGGTCTATTTCATGCTCGGCGACTATGCGCGGGCTCTTACCTATGTGCAGAAAGCCGTCGACTCCGGAGAGGCAAGCGCCGTCGTTCTGGAACACTTGGGCGACGTTTATTTTAGGCTTGGGAAAAAGGACGATGCCATGCGAGAGTGGAAAAGGGCATTGGAAAAGAGCGCCAATACTGAATCGTTGAAACGGAAAGTTCAGACGGGAACGCTATGACGAGAGAGCGTGCTCTCAGCGCCTTGTCGATGGCCCTTTGTATGTCGCTGTGCGTCGCAGGCGGATTTGCGGCCGGCTGCGCCGGAAGTTCGCGGACAGCCGGTTCGGCAACGGTCCCGTTCGACGCCGTCGTGCTTTCGGTCGAACGCAATCAGGACGCGCTGACATCACTCTCCGGTGAAGGCGAACTGCGTGTGGAGACGGCTTCGTTCTCGCAAGGAGGGGATCTGGACATACTCCTGCGCAAACCCGACACGCTGCAGATCACTGTTAAAGGTCCGTTCGGGATCCGGGTCGGCAATGCCCTTGTGACGCGGACGAATTTTCAGTTCTATAGTACGATGCAGAACCGTCTGTACACCGGCCGGACAACCGCAGAAAACATGCGCAAAACGCTTCGCATCGACCTGACGTTCGACGACATTCTCGCTCTGTTCACTGGCGGACGGTTCCTTGCCGGAGACCGGACTTCACCCGACGAGATCGGCGTCGACGGCGGAGACGCCGTCTTCACATTTACCGGCGGTGAATATGGACGAAGATACGTTGTGGACCCGTCGACAAAGCTGATCCGCAGGATCTATCTCATCGACAACGACGGCGCTCCCATGATCGAGCAGGCATTCGCGGATTTTCAGACCGTTGGCGGCGTCACAATTCCCCGTACGATTACCATTACGCAGCACCAAAGCCGCCAGCGGTTCACGCTCCGGTACGGCCAGATCACTACGAATACGGAACATATTCAGTTCACCTTCTCAGCGCCGGGCAATGCGGAGAGGGTAGAGTTGAAGTGATACTTGGATGAATGGTTAAGCGGTTCATTGGTTAATTCGTGAGTGGTGAAGTCCCTCTTTATCATATGCGCACTCCTGTTTATCTGCGAATCAGCATTCGCGCAGAAGACGACGGAGTTGGAGCGTCGGGAAAGGGAATTGCACCGTCTCCGAACGGAGATCGCGGCATTCGAAAAGAAAGTCGCCGACAGCGAGCGCCGCGAACGTTCCACGCTCGAACGGCTGGACGACCTCGAACAACAGTCCGACCTTCTCCGCCAGCTAATCCGGCGTCTCCGCGAAGAAGAGAAGCAACTCACCCGCGATATTTCCGAAGCTCGTTCATCCATCGGCGACCTGGAACGACAGGTGCAGTCGCTGACGACGCATTATGCCGGCTGGGTCCGTTCGTTGTACATGAACGGACGCGTGTATGACCTGGAATTGCTGTTCTCATCGCGTTCCCTGAACCAGCTCTCGATACGACTTCAGTATCTGCGTCGCTTCAGCGATCAGCGTGCCCAAGACCTCAACGAGATCGTGACGAAGAAGACGACACTTGAGAAGCAGAACAACGACCTGCAATCGAAGCTGAGCAATGAGCGTCGCGTACTGTCGGAGAAAACACGGGAAGAAAACAAGCTGAAGCGTACCTACGGAGAACGTCAATCCGTTCTGAAGAAGGTACGCAAGGACAAGAAGGCGTATACGCAGGAGTTGTCGAAGCGTACGACGGCGGTTCGCCGGATCGAACAATTGATCGCGGACCTTATCGAGAGGGAAAGAGTGAAGAAGGAACGCGAGGCCGAGGAGCGTCGCAAGAAAGCGCTGGCGGACGCACGAAAGGCCGAGCGCACAAGCCGAGCCCTGCCCGCCTTGCCGGCGCCCGACGTGCGTCCGTCCACGCCGTTTGCCGATCGCAGAGGAAAGCTTCGGTGGCCGGTCGGTGCGGGCACAGTCCAGGCCCGGTTCGGCAACATGACGCATCCCGTCCTTGGCACGGTCACGCAAAACACGGGCATTGACATTTCGACGAACGCAGGATCCTCTGTCTATGCCGTTGCGGAGGGAGAAGTCTCCGTGTTGTCGTTCATCCCCGGATTTGGCAACGTTCTCATCATCAATCACTATGACGGATATCGGACGGTCTACGCGCATCTGTCCGACATACTAGTATCAGAGGATCAAAAGGTCACCGAAGGCATGGTCGTCGCACGGAGCGGCGAGACCGTATCGGGGTCAGTGCTCCATTTTGAGTTGTGGAAGGAAAAGGAAAAGCAGAATCCGGAAAACTGGCTGGCACGGCGATGAACAGGAAGAGAACGATGATCGACCCATTGCCGGCCGAAGACCGCAGGCGGTCCGCCGGCGTTCAGGTCTGGATCGTTTCATGGGAACTTCCCGACAAATCGTGGGAAGCTGTTTGCTTGAGCGAAGAGATGGCCGCGGCAGAATGTCAACGACGGAAGAACGATTCATTGGTAACATCCTGGGGTTCCGTTCAGTGTCAGGGTCCGATGACGCTCGAAGCATGGTATGACGGACATACGCGACACAATTCGTCGGATGCCTCAACGTATGTTCAAGCGTTGCAAGACGTCTTGTCCCCGGACAGCGAACGTTCACCTGTCATTGTCAGAACGTGGTAACAGTCAATTCTCCCGCCTCGTTGCTTCCCCCTCCAGATTTCCGTACTTTGGTTGTCGTAAGATTGTTTCCCGATCGATCTTTTCGTTATTCCCTTTCACTTTAGAATTTTTGCTTGTTAACGGGATGTGGCTCAGCCCGGTTAGAGCGTCCGGTCCCGCTTTGCGGGACCGAGATCTCGTCCGTTCGCAAGCGAACGGACGGACCTGCCTTGGGAAAATCGGGAGAGTTACGATAAAAGAACCTGTCGTTTCAGGACCATCGGGGTGTAGCTCAGCCCGGTTAGAGCGCTTGCCTTGGGCGCAAGAGGCCGGAGGTTCGAATCCTCTCACCCCGACGAAACAAGTAGAAAGTTGAATGGGGAAAGTAAAAAGTGGGAAGGGCTTGTCAAATCCCGGCGCGGTTGGCCGGGTTTTTGCTTTTGCGGACAGGTCCCGAAACGGTAAACGTTTCGGGATTCTCAATCCACCTTGCAACTTACCCGCACTTCGTTTGGTAAGTTGTGGTGGATTCGGACCTTGGGCGCAGGAGGTCGCCAGTTCGAATCTGGCCATCCCGACTCCCAATTCGGCCGAAGCTAAGTTGGTTGCCGAATTGAGGACCCCGACGCTGTTTGTCGGGGTCTGTTCTTAGTGAGGATCCCGGCGCGGTTGGCCGGGATTTTGCATTCTTAATCGGTTACATCCCCGGGATCTTAAGATTCCCGGGATCTTGCTATGTACTATAAAGAGGAACCCTGAGATCTTGTAAACCTTACAGCCGCGCCCAGCATCCCCGGAAAACTCCGCAACATTGCTCCTCCCACACGCATCGCCCCTCCTGACAGCAAGATCTTTTGTAGAACATACGCATGCCGAACCCGCGCCGCGAAAGCATTGCTCCAAAGGCGCTCGTAGTCCCGCGCCATCTCGTCATCCGTCATCGCATTCCTTCGGCGTTTTCCGAAAACGCTCCCCAGAATGCGGGCCCCCTGTGCCGCCATTCCAATCCCGTCACCGGCCAGAGGTGCGATGACTCTCGCTGCGTCTCCAACCATGAACATGCCGTTGTGCACAACATCCCGCCGTCCAAAGAAAATATTCCCCGTTCCGTGAATGGCTGCCGATGCTATTGCGCCATGTCCACGTTCCGTCATGACGGCCGCAAATCCGGGATTCACCGCCGCCAGTTCACGAAATCGTGCGCGCAGCGGCAGATCGTGGCTCGTCCGACGTTCCAGGTAGCACAGCGTCGCAACCCCGTCGTTGACGATGTTCAACCCGCAATACATGTTCCTTCCGGAGAACAAAACGACCTCTCCCGGATCGCATGCAGAAAGTACGGCAACAGGCACATGCACTTGTACACCGTTTACTCCGGAACGCATTGCCACGTGTCCGCGTCCCAGTTTCTTGTCGAGCGCACCGGATTTCCCGTACGCTCCCACACACCAGCGCGCGGATACTGTGTGATCGCCCGCGGCCGACTTTACATGGATAGAGAATCGGTCCCCGCTGCGAACGATCTCTTCCGCATCGGCCGGCTGAATGACCTGCACTCCCTGCCTCTTCGCTGACTCAAGCAGCATCCGATCGAATACCCCGCGTTGCACGCCGAACGCCGTAAAGCCCAGGTCTGTCGTGACCGCCCTGCCTCGTATTGGACACACTTTCACCTTCGAGATATGTGCCGGCCGCAGTGCATGAAATTCCGGATCGAGCCCGCATTCTTTCAGTGTCTCCAGTACTTCATGAGATATGAATTCGCCGCACAATGTTTCACGAGGAAAAGACCGACGTTCGACGAGACAAACCTCGTAGCCGCTGTTCGCCAGGAACCGCGCCGTCAGCGAGCCGGCTGGACCTCCACCGATCACCGCGATATCAACCCGCGACGGGATCATCGTATGAATCGAACGTAACGGCCGCACACCAGCGGAATGCCCAACGCCGCGAGAGAACAATGTGTCCGTGAGATACGGAGGAAAGAAGGGAATAGATCTCGTTGCGATGAAACGCCCGGAGGACGGAGGTTGGACCGTCATGCCGAACCATCTCCGAGCGGGAAAAGAGGTGCGTCAAAGCGCGTATGGCCGCGTACGCAAACGCGTGACGACGAAGGTCGTTGATGACAAGTCCGTAGCGGGCAGTTGCGGCCAGGTGCGCTATCAGCCGTGTCGCGTCAGGATCGGAGAAATGATGAAGAACATGTGAAGCATGAACGATATCGAACGACCTGCCCTTGAAAGGCAGCGCCAGTGCAGAACCGTTCACAACGTTCGCCGTCGGCTTGCGGCGCCGCACATACCGGCACGCTTCCGCGTTAAGATCGAGAGAGATCACGACACACGAACGTCCCAGGCGCACGAGCGCTTCGTCCAGGTCCGCAGCCCCCGCACCGACATCAAGGATACTGATGGGGCGGCCGGCGGGGATAGTTCGCGCGATGCGTTCGATGCCGAGCCGCGACGTTCTGTGACCGCCAAGCCATCGGTTGATGACGCGTAACTCGTCGAGCGCGCAGTCGATCCGCCCGTCCTCGATCGACATATCATCCATGATCTCCTGCGCCGAGGAACGGGCCGGAAACATCATGCGCTTTGAAAGAGGACGAGTTCCATGGTGAGGCCCGGACCGAAGGCGATCGCACAGATCCAATCGCCCGCGTGCAGTTTCCTGAAAGAGAAGAGTTCCTGGAGGACGTAGAGGATCGAGGCGGAGGACATGTTGCCATGTTCGCGCAGGACAGTGCGGGACGGTTCCGCTTGTTCGTCCGTGAGTTCCAGTCCCGTTTGCAGAGCGTCGATGATGGCGCGCCCCCCCGGATGGAGAGCCCAATGTCGGACATCGGTAACGTTCAATCCCGCTTTCTTCAGCATCTCCCGCGCCATGGGTACTGCTTGTTGCGTGATGATCGCGGGCAACTCGGACGACAGCAGCATCTCAAACCCGTGATTTCCGATCTCCCATCCCATGAACGCGGTTGAATCGGGGAACAAGTACGAATGCGTTGCAACAAGCCGTGCTCTGGGTTTCAGCTTCGATGAGGAAGAGAACAACGCTGCACCGCAACCGTCGGCGAAGATCATGTTTGCCAGGATGTTGTCGCGCGTCGGTTCGGTTTGAAGATGAAGGCTGCACAATTCGACGGCGACCAGGAGGACCGTGCCGCCACGTTCCCTGGCGGATTCCAGCGCTTCGAGAGCAGACGTAAATCCCACCAGCACCGCCGCGCAGCCCATGAATCCGACGTGCGTTCGTTGAACGTTCGAGGGTAAGCCGAGCGTGGTGATGAGATGATGGTCGAAATTGGGGGCGCTGAAGCCAGTACAGGAAACAGTCACCAGCCGGGAGACCTCAGACGGAAGGCAGGAACTAGATGCGAGGACCGCGCCGGCGGCCTCCGCCGTTAGTCGTTGCGACCATTCCTTGTACTTTATCATGCGGACACGGGTGTCTGGCGAGGGTCCGTCCGGTGTCGACGGATAGAACCGCTCGGGTTCGTCCACTTCCGTGTCCTGTAAAACGACCGACCGGAAAGCGATGCCGGAATGCGATGCCGCTGCATCGATCATACGCGCAACGGCGGGACGCGTTCCCATCCGCCGCTTGAGCTCTTCTGCCGCCCGAGCCTGCGAAACGCGATACGGTGGCGAGGCAGTGGAAACGTTGATCAGCAAGCGTTTGACCCCTCAGCTGTGGACGAGCGGCCCGACATGTGTCGACACCGGGAAGTTCAGTAAGGAAACTTGTCGTTCATTTCACTCTGTGCAAGAGCACAGACGAATTCGGTCAGCCGTTCAACGACGATATTCACATATTCCTCCCCTTTTCTTTTTGTCGCATTGCGCGGGTCGCCGTGAGTAGAATCTTTAGTGACCAAATGCCACGGCCGGGCGATCGAGACCCAGCCTTTTTCAATCGCTTCGAATCGGGACCGATTGGTGGAACCGTCCTTGGCATTCGGAAGATGCACCAGGTCTCCAAACAGCGCCATTCCAACGCTCGTTTCCATCTCGTCGGCGTGCTCGCCGGGCTTTGAAAAGATCTCCTTTGTTTTGTCCGCCCCCACTTTCCACCAATCGACAAGACACACGAACACTTTCGTTTTCGGATAGAGACCGCGCAGCAGCGGTTTGAAGTCGTTCCCTCCATGTCCGTTCACGATGACGAGCTTGCGGACGCCCTGGAATTCGAGAGACCGGATGATCTCTGTGACCATTGTGTCAAGCGTCGACTGTTCAACGCCGAGCGTCATTGGGAATCCCATCGTGTTCCCCTGAACTCCGTAGGGAAGCACAGGCAGAACGACGGCTTTTGCTCCCTTCTGCCACGCAGCCTCACAAACGCGCTCGGCGATAATGCGGCTGTGAAAAGTGTCCGACCCATACGGCACGTGCGGACCATGGGCTTCGGTCGAACCGATGGGCAAAACCACAACTTGCGGAAGTGATGTCCGGAATTCAGTGAGGGTGTTTTCGTGAAGAATCCAGGGTCTCATGGAGGTCACGTAGGATTTCGGATTGTGGAGAGCTAAGCGCAAGGCGCACAGCGCTCTGGTTAACTTCAATTTAGCAAACATCTTTCTCTGCACTCAGTACTTTAGCCCCGAGCGCCTGCCGTGAGCGAAGTCGAACGGTAGTCGAGGGGCTGGGCACTGGGCGCACTCTTCGGCTCTTGCTGTGTCAAACAATGTAAAGTCCCCAATCCCCACACCAGATCCAACGCATGGATGCCGACCACTGGCCGGTCTTTGAAGATCTCGCTGAGAATGCCGAGCGCGGTGCGGTCATTCGGATCGTTGAATGTAGGAACGATCACGGCGGCATTCCCAATGTAGAAATTCGCGTAGCTCGCGGGAAGGCGTTGTCCATCGAACACGACGGGCGAAGGCATTGGGAGGTCGATCACCTGGATGGGGGAGTTATCTTCCAAACGCGCTCCCTGCAGTCGCTCGCGGTTTTCCTGGAGGATGCGGGAATTGGGGTCGGAGGAATTCTTTTCCATCGCGAGCACAACGGTTGTCCGGTTCACAAACCGACACAGGTCGTCCACATGTCCGTGCGTGTCGTCGCCGGCGATTCCCTTGTTCAACCACACAGTATTTGTGGCGCCAAGAAATCGGGCAAAGACCTCTTCGTAGTCCTTCCTGGTATATCCTGGATTCCTGACCTGGACATTCGGGTCGAGCAAACATTCCTCCGTCGTTATAATCGTCCCGCTGCCGTTGACGTCGATCGACCCTCCTTCCAATACCATCAACTTTCCGTTGTGCTCCGCCCGAACGAGCGATTTCTTGAGCGACTTTGCTGCCCGTTCCGGGACCTTCGCATCCTTCTTCCATTCAGGATACTTTGCCCACGCGCTGAAGCCGAACTTCAGAATGGACGTTGAACCGTCCTTACTCGACCTCATGAACATCGGTCCTGAATCGCGTGTCCATCCACGGTCAGTGGGAAAACGGAAAAATTGAACGTATTTCGAGTCGACGCCGACACGTGTGAGGATCCTTCGTGCAGTCTTTTCATGTCCCGCATTCTCCACAAGAATGCGCACGACCTCGCCACGAGAAAGAACTCGCACGATCCCGGCGAACGCCCACGGAATAGGTCCGAATTTCCCCGGCCAATCGGTGGTATTATGCGGCCATCCGACCCACGTAGCGTCATGGGGCTCCCATTCGGCGGGCATAAACCAAGGATTTGGAAAAGAAAGGGACATGAAGAGGAACGGTGAGGGGGGAAATGGAATTATGGAATGGTGGAATAATGGAAATGCGGGAGGCGTTATCCGTTACTCGTTATGCGGAGCTACTTTCGCGGGCGCTTTGAATTCCCGCGATACAGTTTTGTCCGCTTTGGTACTTTTTTCCCTGAATACATGTTTGGCTTTCCTTTACCGGATTGCAGTTTCTGGTCTTTTCCGCCGGGGACAGTGTCAAGGTATCTGTTCGTGATCCCGCCATACGCATCCACGCGTCGATCGCGGAGGAAGGGCCAGTTGCGGCGGATCTCCTCGAGATGCTCGAGACTCACTTCGCCGATCAGGATTTCTTCTTTGTCGGTTGAGGCCTCTGCGATGATGACCCCCTGCGGATCGGCGAGGAACGATGAACCCCAGAATTCGATCCCTGCGAATGACTGGTCGGGCTTCTCGTGGCCGATACGATTGACGGCCGCGACGTAGATTCCGTTGGCGATCGCGTGTCCACGCTGGACAGTTTTCCACGCATCCCGCTGGGCCGTGCCATACTTTTCCTTCTCATGCGGATGCCATCCGATCGCCGTCGGATAGAAGAGCGTCGACGACCCCATGAGCGCCGAGAGCCTTGCCCCTTCCGGATACCATTGGTCCCAGCAAATGAGAACGGACACACGGCCGAACGGAAGATCGACCGCCTGAAAGCCGAGATCGCCCGGACTGAAATAGTATTTCTCGTAATACGAGGGATCGTCCGGGATGTGCATCTTCCGATAGAATCCGGCCATGGAACCGTCGGGCGCCATGGTAGCAGCGCTATTGTGGTAGACACCCGCCGCACGGCGCTCGAACACCGGTACGACGATCGCTACACTGAGTTCGCGGGCAAGAGCGCCGAATTCTTTTGTGGAAGGACCGGGTACGCTTTCCGCCAGGGCGAACAACGTTGTGTCTTCTTTCTGACAGAAGTACTGAGACCGATACAATTCGGGAAGGCACACGATCTGCGCACCTTTGGCCGCTGCATCGCGAACAAATCCGGCGGCGCGTTTCATATTTTCGTCCGGCAGTGTCGAGACAGCCATCTGGACAAGTCCGACTCTGTAGGATTTGGGGTGCGTCATGCGTTCAAAACATTCTGTTGTGCAGAAGAAATTAGCACTTTATGCGGAGAAGGGAAAGCGGGCGACGCCCTGTACCGGCCTTTGAAGAAGAGGGACCACGAAGGACCACGAAGATTTCACGAAGATCCACGAAGAAAGTGCAGATGGGCAGGTGGGATTGAGCAACACACTTGGAAGTTCATAATTCCTTGTTGAATGTTCATTATTGACTGCCTCGCCTTAACCATGCTATTCAAAAGAAAAGGGAGGATCTCTCCTCCCCTTTCGCATTGCAGCCAAGCATTGACATCATGCAGCTGGAGCCGACGCCGCCATCTTCGAGCTGAAGACCCACGCGAGCGCGACACCCGCAATGACGTACGTGGCAACACCATACAAGAACCACTGCAGCGCCATGCTGTAGGGCATCGGGAAGCTTGCATAGCTTCCATAAGCATATCCTACCGACAACATTACTCCGGCGTAGAGTCCGTACCGAACGCCTTCCATCAGTCCTTTATTCTCGTATCCCTTCGAGAAGATCAGGACGAAGAAGTATGCGGTCACGAGGCGCACCACCCAGAAGATCCACATCTTGCTCATCATGTCCGGACGCCACATGCTTTGAGTCTCCTGATACGCAGACTCCAACAGCTTGCCGTGCACGATGAAATCCATCACCATGAATACAACAAAGACCGCGAGAGCCCCGAGCAGCACTTTTTTGGACATTGCAACCTCCGATGAAGTGATGTGTGGAGTGAATGGCCGGTAAAGAACGACCGGAGTACATCGTCTTGGTCCATTTCACGAAATCACGGCAACCATCCAACCGCCACGAACGTACGAAAGTTTCGCTTCAAAAAGGGCTGCGGAAGGTCTGGCAAAAAGAGTCTAACGCCAAGCACGCCAAGGTCTGGCGTAGAACCTGTCACGCCAAGCCCGCCAAGAAAGATTGGGAAGAAAGAATACCAATCCACTTGGCGTTCTTGGTGTCCTTGGCGTTCTTGGCGGTACATCAGTTGCCCAAGGAGCCCATGCGACAGAAGCACTAGTACAGGAACATCGGCTTGTTCAACAGATCGACCACTTTCGGCTTGTATTGGTCGATGTCGTACAATTCCCCCACATCCACACGTTTCAGCCCCTGTCCTATCGTTTCAATGGCGACATACGTATATCTGCCGTCCCGCAGCGCCACCATTTTGCCGAATTGTTTGCGTGCCACCAAGTCGATCGCCAGATTCGCATAGCTTATGGCCACCATTCTGTCCAACGCGTCCGGCTCGCCGCTGCGCATGAGATAGGCGATCTGTTGATAGACGGTGTGTGACCCGAGTATCTTTTTGATCCTTTCTTCCACCATGACGCCGATGCCCCCCAGTTTCCTGTGCCCGTAGGCATCCTCAGGACCCGTCTCGACGACCGTGCCGTCCTTGAAGTGGGCTCCTTCGGAGATGGTCATGATGGCATAGTTGCTCGGGTTCGCCTTCTTGTCCTCCATAAGGAACGCGGCCAGACGCTCCACGTCGAAGGGAACCTCGGAAATGATCGCACGATCCACTCCCGCAAGATAAGCGGAGATCAACGACGTCTCTCCGGAATTTCGACCGAACAGTTCCACAATGGCGATGCGCTCATGGGAACCGGCAACTGTGCGGAGCGAAGTGATGAAATCGACGCTCCGCGTCACCGCTGTGGAAAATCCGATGCAATAATCCGTCCCAAACACGTCGTTGTCCATCGTCTTTGGTATTGACACGACGGGAATTCCCTCTTTGTGGAGCCGGAGAGCGAAGCTTTGCGTATCGTCTCCGCCGATGGAGATGATCGCGTCGATCTTCTGTGCGGCAATCGTTCGCAGCACGTGCTTCGTCAAGTCGACCTTTTCTCCTGACTTCAGGGCATCATGTTCCTTTGTGCGAAGAAACGCGGGAATACCCTCCTTCGATACTTTTTGAGGGTTGGTCCGCGAGGTATGAAGGAACGTCCCTCCCGTTCGGTCGACGGTGCGCGTATTGATCTTGTTCAGGTCAACGAAGTTCTCATGCAAGCTTCCCGGGTCGTCAGGATTGTAGTTGAGAAGTCCAGCCCATCCCCTGCGGACGCCGACGACCTGCATCCCCTGGTCCTGGGCGCGGTAGACGACTGCTTTAATGCATGGATTAAGACCCGGGACGTCTCCGCCGCC
>MHAK01000097.1 GCA_001802945.1 Ignavibacteria bacterium RIFCSPLOWO2_12_FULL_56_21
AATTTCGTCGTTCCCGAAGCGACGAATACGATCTCGTTCGCACTCACGTTCAACACGGAGCTCTGGTTCCGGAACAGGGAGACCGGCGCATTGCTCGACCCCACGGACACGTCGGAACCGAACCAAGCATCGATTATGCAGGCCATCAAGCACTCTTTTGCGCGCGGCGAGGGCGGTCGCGATGACGACCGTGACGGTCATCCCGACGACTGAGGAGTCCCTTGCCCACGAAGCCCCGCGTTTGCGGGGCTTTTTTTGGCCGGTCAGGTCATGCGTGAATCCGTGCAGATTCGCGGGCATTTTCTTCCATGGTTCCGAGCCTGTCTATCGTTTTCAATAATCTCACTCTTTATATTGAGGTCGGAAAGCTTAGGAGGATGTCTCTATGCCATCGTACCAATCATCCATCATGACGCGCCGTGATTTTGTCAGGACGTCGGCGGCATTCGCTTTTTCGGGGACGTTGTTTCCGGTCGGGCGCTTCCTTCAACAGCAAGCGCCCGTTCAAACGGAGTTCAAAGAACTCCGGCAGGGCATAGGATATTTTACCGGCCGGGGAGGTACTATCGGCTGGCTTGTGCATCCGGATGCACTGGTTGTGATCGATACGCAGTTCCCGGAAACAGCTGCCATGTGCCTCGAAGGTCTGGGAAAACGGTCCGGCCGGAACGTTGACCTTCTTATCAACTCACATCATCACGGTGACCACACGGCCGGGAACGGAGTCTTTCGCCCAAAGGCCCAGCGTATCCTCGCTCACGAGAACGTACCCGTGCTTCAGAAGGCAGCCGCCGAACGGTCCAGCCGGCCTGCACCGCAAACGTACGCCGACACGACCTACGCCAAGGAGTGGATGGGTTCGTTCGGTGACGAAGTGGTCAAGCTGAGATATTGGGGGGCGGCACATACGGGAGGAGACAGCGTGATCCATTTCGAGAAGGCCAACGTTGTCCACACCGGCGATCTCGTATTCAACTACGTTGCCCCCGTGATCGACACACAGGGAGGTGCTTCGACGGAGAATTGGATCGTCGTGCTCGAAAAGATGCACAAGGAATTCTCGGATGAGACGATCTTCATCTTCGGACATGGCAGCGCCGCGAAGGGCATTACCGGCACGAGGGGTGACGTTCTTGCGATGCGCGACTATTTGTCGTCGTTGTTTTCGTACGTTCAGGAGGGGGTCAAGCAAGGAAAGACCGCCGATGAGTTGGCGGCCATCGACAAACTGCCGAAGTTCGAAGCATATTCTGAGGGCAACCTGGTGGAGCGCTTCCGCGGCGGGATCCGGCAGACGTACTCGCAGTTGACGAAGACCCAATAGACCGCGGTGATCAGTCCTCTTGCGTCAGTGGAGGCCTGGAGCGATCCGGGCCTCTTCTGTTATTCCCATTTTCAGGACTTCGGAGAATTCCTCCCGTCCACCTACTCACATTCCAACGGAAATTCCCGCATATTCTTGAGCCATTTTTTCACAGGACCACCCATGCAGATTGGCATCGTCGGTCTCCCGTTCTCCGGCAAATCGACACTCTTCCAAACCATCACGCAAACTCACCTCGATCCCTCCGCACTGGCGAAGGTCGAAGCGCACCATGCCATCGTAAAGGTGCCGGACACCCGACTCGACAGGCTTTCCGCACTTTTCTCGCCGAAAAGCACCGTCCACGCCACGATTGAATTTGTTGACGTCGTGGGTCTGAAGAAGGGAGAATCGGGTTCAACCCAGTTCACCACGAATTTTCTCGGAAATGTCAAAACGAACGACGCACTCATACACGTCGTTCGCATGTTCACCGACGAAGTAGTGCCCCACCCGGAGGGATCAATCGATGCCGAGCGCGACATAGCCGTCGTCGAGGCAGAATTTCTTCTTGCCGACCTGGCACTGCTTGAGACACGCGTCGATCGGATCAAGAAACAGATGCAGAAACGTTTGGAAGATCAGCTGAAACGGGAGCTGCCTCTCCTCGAC
This sequence comes from Ignavibacteria bacterium RIFCSPLOWO2_12_FULL_56_21, assembly GCA_001802945.1. Lineage (GTDB taxonomy): Bacteria > Bacteroidota > Ignavibacteria > UBA10030 > UBA10030 > 2-02-FULL-55-14. Next base: position 1,976 of record MHAK01000097.1, read on the forward strand.
AAATGTCGTCAGATTCTCGACGACGGTCGGGCGTTACGCGAAGTGGAATTCACGAAGGATGAACAGCATCTTCTGAAAACTTACCAGTTGTTGACCCTTAAGCCTCAATTGATAGCCTTAAACTGCGACGAAGGGCAGCTCAAGAATGCCGTGCAGCTCACTGCCGGCATCTCCGCGGCCCACGCAAAGGGACGCACAAAGGTCGTTTCCTTTTTCGGCAAGATCGAACAGGAAATGTCTGAATTGCCCGGAGATGAGGCGAAGGCTTTTATGGCCGAGTACGGAATTACATCCTCTGCTCTTGCGACCCTGATTCGCGAGGCCTATGCACTGCTGGGCCTCCGTTCATTCTTCACAGTGGGTGAGGATGAGTGCCGAGCGTGGACTATCCACGCAGGAATGACTGCACAGGAGGCGGCGGGTGTTATTCATTCCGATTTTTTCGCGAAATTCATCCGCGCTGAAGTCGTCCGTTACGACGATTTCATCATGCATGGAGGGTCTTTCGCAAAGGCCAAGGAAGCCGGACACTGGAGGCTCGAGGGAAAAGAGTATGTCATGCTGGACGGGGACATTGTGTCGATTCGTCACAATTGATGTCTCGCGCAGGCCGCGCACATCCGACCGGATGTCCCCATGTCATTCCAGTTGGAAATCATCCATCTTGTAGCTAATATAGACGCGGTCTGTAATCCCGCCAGTTTCCGGAATCCATGCCGCAAAATCACATTGAAGGCAAATTCGATGTCAAAAACGGTCACGATCGCAATTGTATTCTTCGCAATCCTGGGTGGATGCGGAAAGCGGACGAATTCAGTCACGCTCGCCGGTTCCACTGCCTTCCAACCATTCGCGGAAAAACTGGCCGACCAGTACATGCAGAAGAACCGGGAAGCAGCTGTTACTGTACAAGGGGGGGGATCGGCCGTCGGCATTCAGTCGGCCATTTCCGGAGCCGCGCAGATCGGCATGGCTGATTTGGTGCAGCTTCCGGAAGAGGCGAAGCATCTGAACGCAACAATTGTCGCACGGGACGGCATCGCAGTCGTTATCCATCCCTCCAACAAAGTGTCGAACCTGACGACTCAGCAGGTAAGGGACATTTTCAACGGAACGGTAAGGAATTGGGCCGACGTCGGCGGGGAGAACAGGCCGGTTACCGTCGTCTCACGCGAGGCGGGGTCGGGAACACGATCGTCATTCGAGCAAACGGTCGGCGGCATTGCGCTGACAAAAGAGGCGCTCATCCAGGATTCGAACGGGACAATTCGCGAGACAGTCGCCAACGATGTCAATGCGGTCGGTTATTTGTCGCACGGGCTCTTGAATGATAAGATCAAAGCGGTCACCATCGACGGACAGGAATGCACTTCGGCGGCGATCGCGGCGGACAAATATCCGTTGGTACGGCCGATCTTCTTACTCGTCAACGGCGAACCGCAGGGCCAGGTGAAGGCTTTCATCGAGTACGTCTTATCTGTGGAGGGACAGGAAACTCTGAAGTCGAACGGACTGATCCCGGCCCGATAACTCACGTCGATATTTTGCATATCGTACGATGGCCCTGATCGGCGAAAAAGGAGTTCAGCGGATACTGCTGGTGACGGCATTCTCCGCAATGTCTGCGTTGTTGTTGATCGCCCTGTTTATCGTAAATGAAGGCGTTCCCTTCATGTTTCGCTACGGTATTCAGGGCTTTCTGTTGTCGTCGGACTGGGACCCGAGCTCGGGCACGTTCGGAATCTTCCCCATGATCATGGCCTCTCTGTGGGTGACGGTGGGAGCGCTTCTGGTCGGCGCACCGTTGGGGATTGCCGGAGCCGTCTTTCTGAGCGAGTTCGCTCCTCGGCCGGTGATGAGGGTCGTGAAGCCGGCGATCGAATTGCTCGCCGCCATACCATCCGTCGTATACGGGTTCATTGGCGTCATGGTACTTGCGCCGTTGATCCGGGAGGTGTTTGGGGGACCGGGTCTTTCGGTCCTTGCAGCCTCGATTATCCTCGGCATCATGATCCTGCCCACGGTCATCAGTATTTCCATCGATTCCATTCTTGCCGTACCTCAATCGTACCGCGAGGGGTCGCTTGCACTCGGGGCGACGGTCTGGCAAACTGTCCATATGGTCACCGTTCGAGCCGCCAAGTCCGGCATCATTGCGAGCGTTATCCTGGGCCTTGGACGTGCGATCGGCGAAACGATGGCCGTCATCATGGTCGCCGGCAACGCAGTGAAGATCCCGGATAGTCCTTTGGATTCCGTTCGCACGCTAACAGCCAATATCGCGCTGGAAATGAGCTACGCGACGGGCATGCATCGCGAAGCGTTGTTCGCAACCGGCGTCGTATTGTTTGTCGTCATCATTATTCTCAATACCGTCGCGAGCGTGGCAATGAGAAAGCGAGCGGCGAAAAAATGAGGATACCACCCCGGTTTTCACAGCGCCTGGCGATCGCTTTTCTCGGTGGAGCGACACTGGTGACGTTAGTGATCCTGGTGGCTATCATCGTCTTCATCCTGGAAAAGGGACTGCTGGTGCTCGGCTGGGAGTTCCTCTTTTCCTCACCGAAAGACATGGGCCGGGCCGGCGGCATCTTCCCTACGCTCATTGGTACCGTTCTTCTTCCACTTCTTGCCATCATCATTGCGACGCCGCTCGGAGTCAGCACCTCGGTGTATCTCACCGAATACACCCGTGAAAGCAAGACCACGCGAGTGATCCGGTTTGGCACGGACTGCCTTGCCGGGATCCCGTCCATCATTTTCGGCCTCTTTGGATTCATCTTCTTCGTCACGACGCTCGGCATGGGATGGTCGATCATGTCCGGCGGTCTCACGCTGGCATTCATGATCCTGCCGACGATTATCCGGACGACAGAAGAGGCCATCAGGGCGGTCCCGAAGTCGTACCGCGAGGTCAGCTTCTCCCTCGGTGCGACGCGATGGCAAACGACGAAACGCGTCGTCCTTCCGAACGCTCTTCCCGGTATTCTCACGGGAGTCATGCTGGGGATCGGACGTTCGATAGGTGAAACAGCCGCGGTCATCTTTACGGCGGGATCGTCACTTCGAATTCCGGAATCTGTCTTCGATTCCACACGGACCATGGCAGTGCACTTCTACATACTCGCGCGTGAAGGAATTTCGACTGAAAACGCATACGGCACTGCCGCCGTCCTCATCATTGCCGTACTTGCGGTCAATCTCCTAGCCTACTGGTTGATGAACCGCTTCATCGCAAGGCGGAGCTGACGAGCGCATGGACGCGAAATTCGATATACAGAATCTTTCGGTCTACTTCCGAGGGATACATGCCTTGAAGAGCATTTCTATGGCCGTTCCCTCGCGGCGGATCCTTGGGGTCATCGGTCCAGCCGGTTCAGGTAAGACCACGCTCCTACGGGCGCTCAACCGCACGAACGAGTTGGAGGAAACGACCCGCATTGAAGGAAACGTGCGTATGGATGGGCACGATATTTACGACCCTTCGTTCGACGTTGTTGCTCTGCGGCGAAAAGTTGGGATTGTATTTGCGTTGCCCGTGCCGCTGCCCATGAGCATCTACGATAACGTTACCTACGGTCCGACGCTTGCCGGTTCGCCGAACAAACAACGACTCGACATGCTCGTGGAAAAAAGTCTGCGGGATGCATTCCTGTGGGATGAGGTCAAGGATCGATTGACGATGTCGGGGCTGAGATTGTCCGGTGGTCAGCAACAACGGCTCTGCCTGGCCCGAGTCCTGGCAATGGAACCCGACGTCATCCTGCTCGATGAGCCGTGTTCGGGGCTTGACCCGATCTCCACCGCACGCATAGAAGAGGCGCTCACGCTTCTCAAAAAGGACTACACGATCATTCTCGTTACCAACAACACGAAACAGGCGGCCAGGGTGGCCGATGACACGGCGTTCTTTTTGATGGGTGAGATGGTGGAATTGGGGACGACCGACCAGATCTTCACCTCTCCCGTTCAGCAGAAGACGAACGACTACATCACCGGAAGATTCGGTTGATCATGAGCGACAACGTCACGGCGCAGTACAAGATTGAGATCGACGGGCTGAACCTGTTCTACGGACAGTTCCAGGCCCTGAAATCCGTTCCCATGTCGATTCAGGAGAGGATGATCACGGCGTTGATCGGTCCTTCGGGCTGCGGAAAATCGACGCTGCTCCGCTGTCTCAACCGCATGAATGACCTTATTCACGGTGTGAGGGTACAGGGAAGCGTTCACCTGGATGGCATCGACATTTATCGACCTGCACAAGATGTCACCGATCTCCGGAAGCGTGTCGGTATGGTGTTTCAGCGGCCTAATCCGTTCCCATTGACCGTCTATCAGAATGTCGTGTACGGACTTCGCGTCGCCGGAATCAGGCATTCGCGCAGTCTGGACGAGATCGCCGAACGGAGTCTCCGGCGCGCATGGATGTGGGATCAGGTCAAGGACAAACTCGACGAACCGGCACTGGAGCTGCCGCTCGACCAGCAGCAGCGGCTGTGTATTGCCCGCCTTCTCGCGGTCCAGCCGGAAGTGATCCTTATGGATGAGCCGTGTTCCGCGCTCGATCCAATCGCGACCATGAAGGTTGAAGAGCTCATGCTGGAACTCAAGAAAGACTACACGATCATCATCGTTACCCACAATATGCAGCAGGCTGCGCGCGTTTCAGATTTCACAGGATATATGCTATTGGGGGAAATGATTGAATTCAGCGAAACGCAGGTCATTTTCACCCGGCCGACAAAGAAGCTGACGGAAGATTACATTACGGGGAAATACGGGTGATTCACCGGCCGTAGATTGTCGTCGAAAAATGAGAGGCAACTGAAATGTCCGGAGAAGCATCATGGACCAACGTCATTTAGATGTAGAACTTCAGCGGCTGAATGAAAAACTGCAGGCGATGGCCTTCAAAGTGCAGGCCATGCTTGGCAGGTCGATGGAAGCCATCCGCCGCAAGGATGCGGCAATGGCGAAGAGCCTGTTTGCCTTGGACAAGGAGGTCGACCAGCTCGAGATCGACATAGAAGAAGACGCGGTGGCACTCATTGCGCGGCATCAGCCGGCCGCGGGAGACCTGCGTTTCCTCATCGGCGTCATTAAGATCAACAACGACCTTGAACGCATCGGCGACCATGGGGTCAATATTGCCCAGGCGGGTATCACGCTGGCCGGCCTGCCGGACATCGGTCCGATTGACGCTATCGTCCGTATGAACGAGCTTGCGGCAGGGATGTTGAGCGACAGCATCCAAAGTTTTGTCGGGCGCGACCCGGTGACCGCCCGCCAAGTGTGCGAGCGCGACGACGAAGTCGACGGACTCAACGACCAGGTTCTGAACGAGTTGTCGCGCAGTATGTCGAATCGCCCGGAGACTATCGACCAGGCCGTGAGCTTCATTCTCGTCAGCCGGAATCTCGAACGGATCGCCGACCTCGCCACGAACATCTCCGAAGAAACGATCTACATCTGCCAGGCGAAGGTCATCAAACATCGGTTCGGGCAGCAGGCGGAGTGATGTCGAACTTCGTATCTTCATATGCCGGTCTGGAAACCGTCAAGAAACCAAGACCGCCAAGCACGCTGAGAAAAGATGTTTGTATGAAATAGAAATTCTTTACGTACTCTCTACTTGGCGGTTCGCTTGCGTCGTGTCTTTGACATGCTCATCACTCCACTTCTCCATCCCCCCATCTTCCCTTCACACCGACATGGCTATCAAACGATTAGCTCTTTCGACCGGAGGCGGTGACGCTCCTGGATTGAATGCGGTCATCCGTGCTGCCGTTCGCGCGGCCCTGAATCGCGGATGGGAGTGCGTCGGTATCCGCGACGGCTTTAACGGTCTGATGTTTCCCGAAAGATATCCCGACGGCGGAGTGTTCCCGCTGACGTCTACGACCATCAGAGGCATCACGCATCTGGGAGGGACCATCCTGGGAACGACGAATAAGGGGAATCCGATGAAGTTCCCCACGCAACGTGCCGACGGAACATGGTATGAGAAAAACCGGATCGAAGAGGTAGTTGAACTCTTCAAGAAACGGTCGATCGATGCATTGATTTCCATCGGAGGTGACGGATCACTGACGATCGCCAACGCTCTCTTCCAGAAGGGGATGAGGGTAGTGGGAGTCCCAAAGACGATCGACAACGACCTCGACAAGACCGTCATTACGTTCGGTTTCGATACGGCCGTGTCCTTTGCCACGGAATGCATCGACCGGCTCCACTCCACTGCTGAGTCTCACCAGCGCGCGATGGTCGTGGAGGTTATGGGACGTTACGCGGGTTGGATCGCGCTCAACGCGGGCGTCTCAGGTACAGCGGATGCGATCCTCATTCCCGAGATTCCCTTCGACATCAATAAGGTGGCAGAGAAGATCAAGTCGCGCGATGCTGCGGGGAGAATGTTCTCCATTGTCGTGGTGGCAGAAGGGGCGAAACCGAAGGGAGGGACGTTTGCGGTCAAGGAAAAAGAGCTTGGACGCGCGGACAGACTCGGCGGTGCGGGGGAAATGGTTGCCAAGGACATCCAGGCATTGACGGGCAAAGAGACGCGGACCGTGGTCCTGGGCCACCTGCTTCGGGGCGGCTCACCGACGACATTCGACCGGTTGATCGCCCTGCGCTTCGGAGCCGCCGCCGTGCGCGCGCTCGAGGAGGGACAGAGCGGTATTATGGTCGCACTCGACCCTCCGACAGTACGATACGTCCCACTTGAACAGGCGACGAACCGCATGAAAGCGGTGCCGTTGGACTGCGATACGATTCTGACGGCACGGGATCTCGGGATAAGCTTCGGCGATTAGCGGAGCGCCCGGCCATCGCATCGATGCCGGGCGCTTCTTGTTTAGCTCTTACGAGGAAGTTCTCAATTCAAAGTTCCTTGTTTCTTGTTCATGATTCAATCATTTCTTACGCTACAGGCTCTTCTACTCCCGCTCCTTTCCTCTTCGCATAGTACTGCGGCAGATGCATCTTTACCTGCTGCTCCAGCTCCTCGTCCGTGATGGACGACATCCTGCCATCTACTTCATACTGATTCATCACCCACTGGAAGATCTTCACCACCTTGGAAACGCTCAGGCGCTCTTCGCCTTTGAGCCCAAGGAATTCGTTGACCCAGAGGGCAACGCCGTCAGAGCCGGATTTGTCCGTGATCGACACGCGGGGCGGCCGGTTAAGCAAGGCGGTGGTGTCAAAAATATTGTAGATCTGCTCGAACTTGCGCAATCCGCCGGCATGGATGCCCGCGCGTGTGGTGTTGAAATCCCTCCCAACGAACGGATAGTTCGTCGTCAGGTGGGTACCGATCGCCTCTTCGTAATACCTGGCGAGTTCGGTGATGACGGGAAGGTTCACTCCGTTGAGGCCGCCTTTCAAGGCGACATATTCCATCACCGCCCCTTCGAGGGGAGGATTGCCGGTACGCTCGCCGAAGCCGAACAGCGTTGCGTTGAGGGCGTTCAGGCCGTACATCCACGCGGTCGTTCCGTTGATGTGCACCTTATGGAAATCGTTGTGGCCGTGCCACTCCAGCCGGTCTGCTGAAATGCCGCACTCGTTGATCATCCGCCAGATCAGCTTGGGGATCGACCGAGGCTCAGCCGCCTGCGGATAAGAAATACCGAAGCCCATCGTGTCGCACAGGCGGATCTTCACACGAAGGCCGGGGGCAACCTGCTCGCTCAGACGCGACAACCGCTGGACGAAAGGATACACGAATCCTTTCAGGTCCGCCCGGGTCACATCTTCCAGATGGCATCGGGGACGTACCCCCGCGGCCCACGCCGCTTCAACGACGCCGACATATTGGTCCATCGCTTGCTGGCGCGTTTGTCCCTGCTTATGATAGATATGGTAATCGGACGAGGACGTCAGCATCCCGGTCTCTTTCAATCCCATATCGAGCACGAGTCGGAAGTCCCCCTTGTTGGCGCGGATCCAGCCGGTGATCTCCGGGAATTTCAGCCCCAGGGCGCGGCAGGCTTCGATCGTCTCTCGATCGTTCTTTGTATAAAGAAAGAATTCGGACTGCCGAATGACGCCGTTCGCGCCTCCCAGCCGCGACAGCATTTCGAACAAGCGGACCATGTGCTCTTTCTTGTATGGCGGCCGCGCTTGTTGTCCGTCCCGAAATGTCGTGTCGGTGATGTGAATATCTCTCCGCTTGAGTTCGGACGGGTCGAATTCCACATTCTTTCCGTCGATCGTTTCCGTGATCTTGCCTTCGAATGTGATCAACGGCGGCAGCGAATAGGGGAAGATATCGGTGAGGAGATTGGGCTCTTGTACTTCCTTGAGTTCATAGGTATTCATAAGATTGCTCCTGCAGGTGACATGTGAACCGTAATAGGATACCTTAGACTACCAGAAATCGCCGAAAAAGTCAAAAGTTACTTCGAGTGAATTGTGGTTGTGAACGTAAGGAATTCCCGCAACCGAGAATGTGTCGACGAGCCAGCAACGGCCGGGTTCATCGTCGACTTTCGTTGCGTTCCACGTGCGGCAGCGCGGTTGAGAAACTGACGTCCGCCATTCCTCCGCCGAAAAACCCATCTTCTTGCATTTCGAGCCAAAAACTCCGAAAATAAATTGTTTCAGAGTCCTTCGACAGGCCTTGCAACGGGGCCATTGTGCGTAACATTATGAGGTATGCATGGAACGTTCCGAGATCCAACATCGCGTGCAAAAGGTTGTTTCGTCCGTCTTGAAAATAGACTCTAAAGAGATTGCACCCCAGTCAAACTTCGTTTTCGACCTTGGCGCCGACTCGATGAAAAGCGTGGAGCTCATCGCCGGATTCGAGGAGGAATTCAACATCGAGATGGATGAGGATAGGGCTCGGGAAGTCCAGACCGTTGCGGGGGCCGTCGACTTTATCGCGACCTACGTACAGTAGCATCGCGGCTGTCCAACTCTCCCAGTGTGCCGCCATGTCCGATCCAGAGGATCGGGCTCAGGCTCGTCTTGAGCCCATCTTTGCACCCCGCTCCGTCGCGGTTGTCGGGACCACCAGGATCCCGGGCACCGTTCCCTTCGACATTTTCCAGAATATTCTGAAAGACAACTTCCAGGGGACGATCTATCCGGTCAGTCCCAAGGAACGTTCGATCGCCGGCGTCAAGGCGTACAAGTATGTCCTGGACATTCCGGACCCTGTCGACCTGGCTGTCATCGTCTTTCCGAGCAGCGTCGTCAACCTGGCGATGGAACAATGCGGGAAAAAGGGGATCAAAGGCGCCATCATCATCAGCGCCGGGTTCCGCGAGGTGGGTCCCGCCGGCGTCCGGCGCGAGGAAGAGATCAAACGTATCGCGGCATCGTACGGCATTTCCTTCATCGGTCCCAACTGCCTCGGTGTGATCAACACGGACCCTTCCGTGCATCTCAACGCTTCCTTCGCGCGCCGTATGCCCAAAGAAGGAAACATCGGGTTCATGTCGCAAAGCGGCGCTCTCTGCACGGCCGTCCTTGACTATGCGCATGCGAAGAACATTGGATTCTCCAAGTTCATCAGCTTCGGGAACAAGGCCGACGTCAGCGACATTGACCTGATGATGTATCTCAAGGACGACCCGGCGACGAAGGTCATCCTTGTGTATCTTGAAGAACTGACCGACGGCACGCGGTTCGTTCGGGCCGCTCGAAGGATCATTCGCGAAACGGGAAAGCCGGTGCTCGTGCTCAAGTCGGGCCGAACGCGCGAAGGGGCATCCGCCGCTGCATCGCACACCGGTTCTCTTGCAGCCAGCGACGAGGTCGTCGACGCAGCACTCCATCAGGCGGGCGTGATCCGCTGTCAGACGGTCGAAGAGTTGTTCAACAACGCCATCGCACTCGCGTATCAGCCGCTCCCGAAGGGACGTCGCGTTGCGATCGTAACGAACGCTGGAGGTCCGGGGGTGCTCACGACGGATGCCGCCATCCAGGAGAAGCTCGAGCTCGCCCGGTTCTCAGAAAGCACTCGTGAGACGTTCAGGAAATCTCTCCCGGTCACTGCCAACATCATGAACCCGGTCGACGTCATCGGTGATGCCCGGGCGGACCGCTATCGCGTGGCGCTCGGCAGTGCGTTGGACGACGACAATGTGGATGGAGCGCTCGTCATCCTCACGCCGCAATCCATGACGGATATCGACCTGATCGCCGAAGAAGTGTGCAACGTCGCGAACCGGTCGCCCAAGCCGACCTACACATCGTTCATGGGGGAAACGGACGTCGCCTCGGGTATCGACATTCTCCAGCGGCGGAATATTCCTCATTATATATTGCCGGAATCGATGTGCAGAGCCTTTGCCCGGGCCAACGATTTTCTCCGCGAGCGCGATCGGCCGGAGATACCTCCGGTGCATTTTCAGGATGTCCATCCCGCTGTGGCACAAAAGATCTTGTCGGCCGCCGCCGCGGCGGGACGTGCGTACCTGACCCAATCGGATGCCATGGCCGTCCTCGGAGCGTATGGGCTGCCCGTGCTTCCGGGCCGCCTTGCGTCGTCGCCGGAGGACGCCGCTGTCGCCGCAACCCAGATCGGTTTTCCCGTGGCGATGAAGGTTGAATCGGATGACATCGTTCACAAATTCGACATCAAAGGCGTTCTGCTCGACATTGTTTCGCCTGAGCAGGCGAAGGAGGCTTACAGAACGATCGTCGCAAACGCGCATGCAGCGCAACCGCGTGCGAACATCCGCGGCGTCTTTGTGCAGCAAATGGCGGGTCGCGGCGAAGAGGTCATCCTCGGGCTCAAGCGCGACGAGGCGTTCGGGCCCGTGCTGATGTTCGGGCTTGGCGGTATTTTTGTCGAGATCTTCCGGGATGTCAGCTTCCGCCTTGCACCCGTTCCAGCCGATATGGTCCGCGACATGATGCACGAAGTACGTTCATACGGAATGCTCACGGGAGCTCGCGGACGAACTCCGAGAGATACCGGCGCCTTGGAGGTTTGTCTCCAGAGATTGTCGCAGCTCGCCGTTGAATGTCCGCAGATCTCAGAACTCGATATCAATCCTCTCATTGTCCGGAACGAAGGCGAAGGATGCTCTGTCGCCGACGCCCGGATCCATGTCTGACCGTTACGGAGAACCTTCACCATGCGCATCATCATCCACGACACAAACGAATCGCTGGGCAAATGGACGGCTCACTATCTTGCCTCGAAGATCAATACGTTTAAACCGACGAAGGACCGGCCGTATGTCCTCGGATTGCCGACGGGTTCGTCGCCCATCGGCACGTACCAAAACCTGGTCAGTCTTCACCAGCAGGGGAAAGTCTCGTTCAAAAACGTCGTCACGTTCAACATGGACGAGTATGTGGGACTGCCGGAGGACCATCCGGAGAGCTATCACTATTTCATGTGGCATCATCTTTTCAGCCATGTCGACATTCCACACGAGAACGTCAACATCTTGAACGGTAACGCAAAAGACCTGCAGAAGGAGTGCGAGCACTACGAAGAGAAGATCAAGAAAATAGGGGGCATCCACCTGTTTCTTGGCGGTATCGGTCCCGACGGACACATCGCGTTCAACGAGCCTGGATCGTCCCTTTCGTCCCGCACCCGGATCAAGACGCTGACCTACGACACACGGATCGCGAATTCCAGGTTCTTTGGCAACGACCCGAATAAGGTCCCTAAGACGGCGTTGACAGTGGGCGTCGGGACGGTCATGGACGCGCAGGAGTTGGTCATTCTGGTGATCGGTCACAGCAAGGCACGGGCGCTCCAGAAAGTGGTCGAAGAAGGCGTGAATCACATGTGGACCGTTTCGATGCTGCAATTGCACCGTCATGGCATCATCGTATGCGACGAGGCCGCGACGGACGAGCTGAAAGTCGGCACAGTGAAATACTTCAAGGATATTGAAGGCGAGAATTCGAAGCTCCCGGTACTCTGAAGAGCGATTGAATGAAGAATACCACGAGTTGATTCGTGTACCATTCGTGATCATTCGTGGAATAATCTTTTGCCATAACTCCGAGCCCGCCGAGTGAGCGGCGATCTGCGGGCTTGGATTTCTCACACAATCATAAGCCATTCTGAATTCAGCAATCCACAATTCGCAATCCGAAATTGTCTATGACTCATCGCGCTCTTTCTCCGGAAGCTATTCAGCAGCTGCGTTCCCAGGGCTGCTATGCCCAGGACTGGTCCCGGGTCCTGACGACTTCCGACTGCGACCTCAGCCGCATACGGAATGTCGTCTTTCGCAGCTCCGTGTCGGTCGGAGCAAACGCGGGAGTTGCGAATGTCGACGGCGTCGAAGTGCCATGCGGTCTGTATAATTGCGTCCTGATGGACTGCACGATCGGCGAGAACGTGCGCATCGCCCACATCGGCTCCCTCATCGCAAATTACGATATCGGCGATGGAGCGGTCATCCAGAATGTGGCGGCATTAACGGCTGATGCCGGGTCGCAGTTCGGCGCTGGCACTGAGGTCGAAGTTGTGAACGAAGCCGGCGGGCGCGTGGTCGTCCTGATTCCTGAGCTGACAGCACAGATCGCGTATCTTCAGGCGATCCGCCTCCACGACCCGGCTATGCAGAAGAGGCTCAGGGAAGCCGTCGTGCAGACCGCGGAGCGGTGTCGCAAGGACCGGGGCGCCGTGGGCCAGCGCGCTGCGATCACGCATTCAGGGGTGATCCGAAACGTCCTCGTCGGACCTCACGCACACGTGCAGGGGGTCTTGCGGCTCGATAACGGGACAATCCTGAGCGTTGCGGAGCATCCCACCGTCGTCGGCGAAGGGGTCAACGCGAAGAACTTCATCATCGCCGAGGGGGCAAGTGTGACAGGCGGCGCGATGCTGGAAAAGGTCTTTGTCGGACAGGGAGCGAAGATCGGAAAACAATTTTCGGCTGAAAACGCTCTCTTCTTCGCGAATTGCGAAGGATTCCACGGAGAAGCAGTGTCTCTGTTTGCGGGACCCTACACGGTGACACACCATAAGTCGACGCTCCTGATCGCAGGACTCTTCTCTTTCTATAATGCGGGATCCGGGACGAATCAGAGCAATCACATGTACAAACTCGGGCCCGTTCATCAGGGCGTTTTCGAGCGCGGCTGCAAGACGGGGTCTTTCTCGTATGTCCTGCATGAAACGCACGTCGGCGCCTTCAGCGTGATTATCGGAAAACATTACACGAACATCGACACCGGCGACCTGCCGTTCTCGTACATTCATGAAACGGACGGTCAGTCGGAGATCGTGCCCGGTATGAACCTGATCTCGGTCGGGTCCATCCGCGACGGCGAGAAATGGCCGAAGCGCGACAACCGAAAGACCACGATCAAGAGGGATCTCATCACATTCGATGTGTTCTCGCCATATGTGGTTGAGAAGATGAGACGCGGGCGGTCGATGTTGCAGCGTCTTCAGGAGAATACGCCGAAGGAGAAATCGTCCGTGCAGATAGGTGGAGTCGTCATCAAGAGGCTTCTCCTGAGGAAATGCGCAAAGTATTACTCACAGGCGATTGAACGATACCTTCGGGGAAAAGTGTTCGACCGCATCGAAGCCGCCTTAGCAACGGCGAAGAGTTGGGAGCACGTGCGTGCTTCACTAAAGGCAGAAAAGGGTCTCAAGGAACCGGAAAAATGGACGGACTTGGCCGGTCTTCTGACGCCAGTCGAACGCCTCACATCGCTTGAAAAATCGGTCGGAAACGGATCACTCCGCTCTTATGAAGAGATGACGAACGCCTTCGCGGCAATTGGAGCCAGTTATCAGAAGGATGAATGGGAATATGTAACTCAAGCCTTCACTCAGGAGTATGGCTTCGCCCCCTCGGCAATGACGCTCGATCAGGCAAGAGATTGCCTGAAGGCATTCGCCGAGGCTTCGGCTTCTTTGCATGGCGCGGTTTTCGAGGATTCAAAGAAGGAATACGACGCTTTTGCGCGAATCGGATATGGATTAGACATGAGTGAAGAAGAGGGCAAACGAGACTTTGAGACGGTCCGCGGCACAGCTGATACGAACAGCGTTGTCAAGAAATTGGCCTCAGAACGGGAAGCGATGACACAGCGACAGAAGAAGCTGGAAGCATTGCTGGGCAAGTTCTGAGCGTGCCCAAAAGAGCGTCGCGTCAGCGACGCGGTGACATGGGGCCCCGGCGGTATCCGGACGGGGCTTTCGTCTTGCATCCATGCCATCCTTTGCATACCATAACCCTTGCCGATCACTTCCTTGATCGTTCAATGAGCTCTCTCAAGATGCTTCTCCGGATTTGCCTCCTGTCCAGTCTACTTACTGCGATACTCGTCTCGGACGGCCTCGGACAGCAGGCGCAGCACCCCAACATCCTCTTCATCTTCTCCGACGACCACGGTCCGCAGGCAATCAGTTCATACGGTTCCTACCGTAATCGTACGCCCGGCATCGACCGCCTCGCCGCCGAAGGAATGCGCTTTGCCAACGCCTTCTGCGGCAATTCCATTTGCGCCCCGAGCCGCGCGACCGTTCTGACAGGCGTCCACACGCATGTCAACGGACAAACGCTCAACGGCCCTTCATTCGACAATCGACAGGAAACGCTCCCCGAGATCTTCCAACGGTCCGGCTACCAGACCGCATTGATCGGCAAATGGCATCTTGTCGCGGAGCCTATGGGGTTCGACTATTGGGACATCGTCATCGGCCAGGGGACGTATTACCGGCCGCGGATGATCAACAACGGTAAGCTCGTTGTGCGGGAAGGATACACGACGGACGTTATCACAGACTTGTCTCTTGAATGGCTAAGCGACAGGCGCGACAAGAGGAAGCCGTTCCTGCTGATGTTGCAGCACAAA
>MHAK01000098.1 GCA_001802945.1 Ignavibacteria bacterium RIFCSPLOWO2_12_FULL_56_21
CAGCAGTCGAACATGCGCGCATTCCTCGAGGAGGAAGTGGCGTTCGATCGCTACCTTTTCCCTCCCGGCCGTTTCCCGGAGGTCCGATGGAAGAATCCGGATCGCGTGGAACATTTGATGGGACCTATCCGCCTTAGCGTGGAATTCCATGACCGTGCGTTCACACGCGTGGATCGCGCGGGGAAAAAAGGACGATACGGCGCGGTCGTGCGCGGAACCACGGCGGCTGGGGATTCGATCGTTCGATATGCGACTCTGTATTGCACAGACGTATATATGGACGATTATAGTCCGGAAGTCCCGGTGACCATGCGGCCGCTCCCGTCGTTTGGAATAACAGACTCCCAGTGGAAAGCGTACGAACAGAACCTCCGGCGTTTTTCCTTCGGTAGTCTTCTCATGTTTCCCGCGTATGACCGTGACGCCGCAGTATTTCTTGCGGGTTTGTCAGAGTACGACACCGCCGCGTCGAGCGTTTTGACGCCTCGCGTGCGTGATAGGCTCTGGTGGACGCAGTTCAAGCGAGGGCCGAACTCGGCGACTCCGAGCATACAGGTCCGAACGAGCACAGCTACAGCCCCGATGAAGTCGGCTACGATACCTGCCGGACGCACGGTTTTCACTGGAGAGGATCTCGACAAGATCCGAAGAGTAGGCTCGGCATGGGCGGAGCAGTCGGGCGTTCCGATGGTGCTGTACATCGCCCACAAAGGAGAGGTCGTCGTTCACGAAGCGTTCGGGACCGGCGCAAATGGTTCGGCGATGACACGTGAGACGAAAACGTGGATGGCGTCCATCACCAAATTCTTCACAGGTGTCCTCGTCATGCAATTCGTCGACCGGGGACTGGTCGACCTGGACTCCCCACTCGACCGTTATCTTCCTGAACTGCGCCGTGATCAGCCGTGCCCGCTTACACTCCGAAATCTCCTCACGCATACGAGCGGGCTTTCGTGGGCGGGAGAATGGGCCTCGGACTGGGAGCCGTCGATGGAAAACCGCGTTGCTCAGGCGCTCCCGTACCTGACGCCGGGCACGACTTTCAGTTACCATCGCTCGGGATATGCTCTGGCGGGCAAGGTCCTCGAACGGATCTCGGGTGAAACCGTGCCCCAATTGTTTCAACGCATGATCTTCGACCCGCTCGGAATGTCACATTCCTATGCGGAGAATACGTACGGCGGACTGTATGCAACAGCATCTGACCTGGGACGATTCGGCCAAATGTTGCTGAACAACGGGCGGCTGGGAGATGTGGAAATCCTTTCAAAAGACGCTTTCTCGGCAATGCTTCCTCGTCCGCTCTCATTGGCTTCGGGACAACGTGCGCGATCGTGGGGGATCGGCTGTTCACTCCTCGGAGGGAACGGATTGAGCGAAAAGACCTTCGGTCACGAGGCGGCCTCCGGGGCGGTGTTGCGTATCGACCCTGCGAACGAGCTCGTCATCGTCGTCGGCCGGGACGCAGTTGGGCCCGATGAGCGCGAGTATCAACAATTCGTCGCGAAACTTCTTCAGTCAGTGACGGCTCGGCTCAACACGTCGGCGGGGTCGCGGCATGAATGAACACGCGAGAGCGGCCCGTTCGCGAAGTCAACTGGTCCTTCTCCTTCCCGCGCTGATCCCTGTCTTCCTCCTCTCCGTCGTACCGCTCCTTCGCGGTGTCTATCTCGGTTTCACCGATTATACGCTGGGCGACCCGATCGGGTTCAACGGCATCGCGAACTACATCCGGATGGCAGAGGACGTCTTTTTTTGGAAATCGTTTCAGGTCGGCTTTGTTTGGACGCTCATCGTCACCGTCGGACAGGTACTTCTCGGTCTGTGTCTTGCACTTCTCCTGAGTCGTAAGGTCCGATTTAACTCCTGGTACAGCGCGATCATGCTCGTGCCGTGGGCCATGCCCCCCATCATTCGCGGGATTGTGTGGCGGCAGGTATACGACCCTGATGCCGGGATCCTCAACGGTGTACTTATAAGCGCGGGGATCATTGACCAGCAGATCAACTGGCTTTCGAGTTTCGAGTATGTCATACCGGCTGTGATCGTCGCCGGCATCTGGGGAGAGATCCCGAAGGCTGCGGTCTTCCTTCTCGCAGGATTGCAGTCGATCCCAAAAGATCTCTATGAGGCTGTGCGGGTGGACGGTGCAGACCGCTGGCGCGAGTTTCGGCATATCACCCTCCCGATGCTTTCGCCGGTCCTTGCGGCGGTCGTCTCGCTCTCCTTCATGTGGAACTTCAACACGTTCGGGATCGTGTGGGTGCTGACACAGGGAGGACCCGGAGGCCTCACGCGTCTCCCGATGCTTGCCGCGTACGAGGAAGCATTCCGGTACGGGTATGTGGGATACGCCGCCGCGATCGGAAACGTGATGGTACTTGTGATCAGTGTCGTGCTCTTTGGATACCTTCGGGTACAGTTGAAGGAGAGTCGCGTATGAAGCTCCACTCGCGCCTCATCGATGCTGCGACGCATGCTGGGCTCCTTCTGTTCGCTCTCTTCCTTGTCTTTCCGCTTATCTGGATGATCGGTACGTCGTTCAAGCCGACAACGGAGATCTACTCCGGAGTCGTGTCCGTGATACCGGAAGCGCCATCCCTCGACCACTATCGCACAATCTTTCAGGAACAGAGCATCTTCACAAGCATGCTAAACAGCTTCTATGTCGGCATCGCCTCGACCGTCATTGCCATTCTGATAGCACTTCCGGGGTCGTACGCCCTTGCACGCTATTCCACCAGATGGAATAAGATCATCCTCGGCTGGGTCCTCGGGTCTCAGATCTTCCCCGTGATCCTGGTGATGATCCCGCTGTACATATTGCTCCGCTCGATGATGCTGACGGATTCATTGTTAGGATTGACACTCGTCTATGTCGTTTGGGCGTTGCCATTCGTGCTCTGGATGCTCCAGGGCTACGTCCATTCGATCCCTGTCGAGATCGAAGAGGCCGCATCGATCGACGGCGCCTCTCGAATGCAGGTCATTTTCCGGATCGTCGCTCCGCTGCTCCTGCCGGCTGTGGGTGCGTCGGTTCTCTTCGCTTTCGTCTCGGCGTGGAACGAGTTCTTTTTCGCCCTTGTCCTCATGAAGGACCCGGGTCTCATGACCGTGCAGGTGGAGCTGGCGCGGTTTACAGGAATGGAGGGACAGGCGCGAACAGGACCGCTCGCTGCGGCGAGCGTCCTCGCAACGGTGCCATCGGTGATCTTGTTCGGATTTCTGCAGAAATGGTTCTCTTCCGGACTTCTTGCGGGTGCGGTGAAGAATTGACATGAATCCGGCACGAAGGATCGGCGTTGTGTCCGTAGTAGCGATCGTTCTGGTGACCGCGGCATATGTCATAGGATCGCGTCAAAACTCCGGCGAGCCTGTTCATGCGCGACTTCGTTTTGTGAGTCTTGCATGGCAGGAAAGGGCCCTCGCCGTCAATCGCGCGATCGTCGCCGAATGGAACGCGGCACATCCAGAGATGCCAGTGGAGTATGTGCAGGGAACGTGGAATTCCGTCCACGATTATCTCATCACGTCCTTCGAGACCGGAGACGTACCGGACGTGTTCCATTACGAATCGTCGGTCATTATCGACTTCGCCATGCGGGGCTTTCTGACCGACCTGGGACCGATGATCGACGCGGAAATGAAGGACGACATACTCGACGTGGCATGGGCGTCGGTTCGACAACCTGACGGCTCGGTCGCGGGAGTTCCGTTCCTCATGGAGTCGTTGATCGGGCTGTATAACGCCGACTACATGTCGCGAGCTGGAATCGTCTCGCCGACGTTGAATGACCCCTGGTCCTGGGATGATTTGCGGGACGCGGCAAAACGGATGACGCTCGACACGTCAGGAGACGGCACCATCGATCGATGGGGGGCGGCGATCGGACTTCGCAACTGTGCGAACATCATGATGAATCTCTCCATCGGGTTTGGCGGTTCGTTCTTTCGCAAGGAGAATGACCGGTACGTCGTGCGTGTCGGGGACGAAGAACGGAAACTGCTCACCACGATCTATGACATGATACACAAGGACCGGTCGACGTCGCCGACGAGCATCGGCCAATCCGGACCGGCGATGATTCCCGGCTTCTTTCAGGGGAAATATGCAATGATGGTCGGCATCGGAGCCTGGTCGAGACAACAACTCGTGGAGAATGCCCCGAAGGGATTTCACTGGGGGGTCATACCGCCGATCCTGGCAAAAACCCAGGAAGCGGGGACGAGTGCGCAAACGCTGAGCATTCCCGTCGCATCTAAGCGAAAGTCGGAAGCGATGGCTTTCATCCGATTCATGCTCTCTCGAGAGAACATGGCTCGGCTCGCGCAAAGTGACTGGATGTTGCCTGCCAGACGGTCCTGTCTGGAAACGCCGGAATTTCGGGACCCCGCCACAGGGTGGGATATCACGACTGCCTCCGCAAAATTCCTGACGACGGGAACGTGGATGGGCGCTCCCGGCTACGTGGAATGGAAAAGCCGCGTCGCGAATCCGGTGTTTCAGGAGTACTTTTCCGGGAGACTGAGCATCGATGAGGTTGCGGTCCGGATTGAAGAGGAAAGCAACACCGTGCTCGGTCGTTATCAAGAGAGAGCCCGATGAAATCCGACCGAACGTCTCGGGCACGCGGTTGCCTTCTGGGATTGGCTGTCGGAGATGCGCTTGGCGGACCGACTGAGGGCAAGTCACCCGAAGAGATCGCGCATCGTTGGGGCCGCGTCACGGATTTTCTGAGTCCCGACCAGACCGGCAGTGACGACACGGAGTATGCGCTGTTCAACGCGCGGCTCCTGCTGCGGCACGGGGCGGCGTTGACGGCTGAACGCATCGCCGAAGCATGGAAGAAGGACATCATCTCCACCGCTAATTCCTACAAAGGAGCCGGGTTCAGCGAAATGCTTGCGATCCGGAACCTTAGATCCGGACTGATGCCGCCGCACAGCGGTCAACATCTTCACTCGTGGAGCGACGGATTGGCAATGCGTGTCGCGCCGTTCGGGATCGTTGCGTCCGGTCATCCGAATCGTGCCGCAGAGTTGGCATCGACGGACGGGTCCGTCACACACGCGGGTGAGGGCATCTATTCCGGGAGAGCAGTAGCGGCCGCTCTTGCGTGCGCGTGCAGCACAGAATCGCTCATTGACGTCATGGAGGCGGCGCGAACAGCAATTCCAGAGGACTCCTGGACTCGCCGCGCGATCGATCGTGGTGTGGAAATCGGACAATCACACAAGGATGTTTGGTCTGCCCTCGGACCCCTCTACACCGGCCTGGCAAAGAAAGCATACTATTGGCCCGACATGGGATCTGAGGCCGTGGGGCTCGCATTTGGAATAGTGGCCGCCGCACGAGGAGATTTCCGAGACACGGTCCTTGGCGCTGTCAATGTCGGAAGGGATACTGACACCATCGCAGCCGTTGCGGGAGCGATCATCGGAGCACTGAAGGGAGTCGAGGTCATTCCCAACGAGTGGCGTGAACGGGTCGGTATAGCCAGCGGGACGTGTCTCCGCGTTGTGCGGGGGATGTCGATCGAACAAACAGCGGACGCGTTGGCTTCTGCCGCAAAGGATTGGACATGACGCAGGGCTTTCGAACTCGTGCGACAAATGCACTTCTCGGAATGGCCATCGCGGATGCGATCGGATGGCCGTCCATGTATCATCGCAGTCGGGCGCTTCCCGCATGGACACGGCGCATTCGGAGGGAAATGGACGCGCAACGGGAAGACAGCGGTGTGTTGCGCGTGCCGATGCCGTTTTCGCTCAATCAGCCGCCGGATGCATTCGACCTCTTTCCTACGGACGACACGGAGTGGTCGGCATGGATGATGAAGAACCTTGTTCGCGATCGATGCCGCGTCACGACGGAGTCGGTCGCAGAGTCGTGGTTGGCGCTTGCAAAGCATGAAGAATCTGTCAGGGGCTGGGTGAGTACACAGACAGCGCTGGAGAATTTCCGACAGGGGGCGCTTCCCCCTGCGACCGGAAGGGATAATCCCCATTATTTTGACGATGGCGCCGTATGTCGTGCCATTCCCATCGGGGCTGCCTGCTCGTCTTCGCCGGAAGAAGCTGTACGGATGGCGGGACTCGAATCAGCGGCGACGAATGCAGAGGACGGCATCTGGGTCGCGCAGGCCGCGGCCTCCGCTATCAGCGTCGGGTGTGCCGGTGGATCTGTAGACGATGTCATCCACGCAGCTGTGAGGGTCCTGCCCGAAGGTTCCTGGTCTCAACGTATCGTAACGCAAGCACTCGCAGCCGTGGACAGTGACAAGACGATGATCGACCTCGTTCCCGTTCTTTCATCGTTCGTGAATGTCGAATACAGTGACGGTTGTGCGGGCCCCGAAACGCTCGCTGTGTCGCTCGCAGTCGTGTCAGCGGCGAAAGGGTCGTTCACAGAATCGCTCTTCGGCGCCCTCGCATTTGCAAAATGCGCCGACGGAGTGCCGCCGCTCGTCGCTGCACTCTCAGGAGCTCTTGCCTCAAGCAATGTGATACCGAACGAATGGCAAAAATCCCTGCGTTCCCTGCGAGGGCTCAGCATTCCGTCGATGGCCGGATGTGATCTCATCGCTTTGGTCGAAGAGTTCATTACCGCGTGCGAGAAACGATAGTGCGTATATCCTGGATCGATCCGCTCGACATGGTCGAGCACGCGTTCAAGCAGGCGTCCGAAGAAGGTCAGTCAACGGACAGCATCGAAACATTGCGCCGTCGCTGGTCGGCGGCCAAATCGTCCGGGATGGCCGACGAGCTATTGCGAAACGTTGCTCGTACGATCCTGGATGAACAGGATGCGGTCACATTGCGTTCGCTCGATAGTAGCCGGGAGCCGTCATCTCTGGATCACATCCTCGCATTGTGTACTCTTCCTGAGGTCCCGACGGGTGGGAAGGGCATTTCCCCCGACGTTCTTGCCGACCGCATCGCGGGGGGATGGCTTGGGCGTGCGGCTGGTTGTCTTCTCGGAAAACCGGTCGAAAAAACGCCGCGCGCGGGCATCGAAGAACTTCTTCGGTCGAACGATTCATGGCCGTTGAAAGCGTACATCACGGAGAAGGGGATTCCCGACCATTTGCTGAAAAAGTACCCATGGAATCGACATTACGGGCGTGAAAGTCTGCGGGAAAACATCGTCTGCATGACGGAAGACGACGACTTAAACTACGCGATGGTAAACCTCTCCGTCGTCGAGTCGGCCGGGGCAGATTTCACGACAGAGCATATCGCACAGGCGTGGTTGACGATGGTTCCCGTGCTTTCGACGTTCACGGCCGAACGTGTTGCATATGTGAATCTCCTCGATGGCGTCGAACCTCCTTTCACGGCTATCCGGCGGAATCCCTACCGGGAATGGATCGGCGCGCAGATCCGGTCGGATGTGTTTGGATGGATCTCACCGGGCGACCCCCGGGGCGCAGCTTGCCTCGCCTTCCGGGACGCGCGTCTAAGCCATGTCCGGAACGGTATCTATGGAGAGATGTTCGTCGCTGCCATGCTCGCGCAAGCATGTGTCAGCGATGAACCGCGGGTCGTCGTTGAAACGGCTCTCAAGGTTGTCCCACCGGCGTCGCGGCTGGCCGAGTCCATACGATTCGTATTAGCGTTGCCTGAGCAAGAGTCGTCGTGGCCGTCCGCCGTCGACAGGCTTGAGGAACGATACGGTCACTATCACTGGGTCCATGCGATCAACAATGCGGCGCTCGTCGTCGCTGCCCTGCTCTACGGAAGAGGCGACTTTGAGCGATCGATATGCAACGTCGTGATGGGAGGATGGGACACAGACAGCAACGGGGCAACCGTGGGCTCTGTGGCGGGCACTATGCTGGGCAGGTTCCGCTTGCCGGATGCATGGATCGCTCCGCTGAACAATCGGATACGGACGAGCATCAAGAGTTTTGACAAGTCTGCGCTCACCGATCTGGCGGACCGGACGTGTCGTGTGGCGCAGCACTCACATTGATGCCAAGACGAATTAAAGGAAAAACATGCTTTCCCGTTCAGAACTGACAAAGAGCAAGGAACGATACCTCGACCGGGCACGAGGAGCGATGGTCGGCCATGCCATTGGTGATTCGTTTGGCGATGCTGCACGCACGCCCGAGAATCATTTCATGTATGGTATCACCATGGACTTCCATGAGGGTCCTGCCCCCGGAACGGACGACACGGAATTCGCACTGTTGACTGCCCAAACGCTCATTGAATCTCGTGGTAATCTCACGGACGCGCGTGTGCTCGACATGTGGAAGCGGCACGTTCTCCCGCTCTCGGAATTGAAGCGTGGCGGCGCGAGCGAACGGGAAGCGGCGGCCAACATTCGGCGCGGCGTCCTTCCCCCGTTGTCAGGACAGCACAATTCGCACTACATGAGCGACGGCGCGGCAATGCGCATGACGCCCGTGGGGATCTTTGCGGCCGGAGACCCCGTATTAGCAGCGCGTCTAGCGGAAATTGACGCACGCATCAGTCATTGGCGCGACGGGATCTGGGGAGCGCAGGCTGTAGCGGTTGGGGTTGCTGTTGCGATCGCGGGCGGAACAGTGGACGAGGTGGTCCGCGCCGCGATCGACGTTACCCCGCCAGACAGCTGGATGAGACAGTCCCTCGTCCGTTCCGAGGAGATAATTAAAAATAACCCGTCGATCGAGCAAGCATGGATGCAACTTCACAAGGCTCTGTGGTCGGAGTATAAAGCCGTCGCGCCGGAAGCCGTGGCGGAAGCGTTTGCTGTCTTTCGTCTCGTCGCGGGCGATGTCCGCCGCGGGATCATTTATGCGGGGAATTGGGGACGCGACGCGGACTCCATCGCGGCGATCGTCGGCGCGTTGTGCGGTGGCATGCAGGGTACGGCCGCGATTCCGCCGTCGTGGATCGAGAAGGTCCGGGTGGCGCACGGGGCATGCCTGCCGTTCACGAAGGGAATGGATATGTTCCAGGTGGCAGAGCAACTCGTGGAGCTCGCCTGATGGAAGAGACTGCACGCTCCGACTGTACAGTGACCTGCTCCTTCAAGGAACGCGGCGGCCTCATCGTCGACATCCAAAGCAAGGTTGGTTCGCTGTACGGAAACGCGATCAAGGACCAAGTCGAAGAAGGTTGCAGGGCGCTCGGTGTCACCGATGCTGTCATCCACATCGTCGATCAGGGAGCGCTACCGTTCGTCCTCGCCGCGCGTCTCGAAGCGGCCGTGAAGCGTGGACGGCCGAAGATTTCTGCGGAATTTCTTCCCGGGAAGCAACCCGCACGGCAGACACGGGGCGTAAAGGACCGGCCGCGGCGCAGCAGACTGTACCTTCCCGGAAACGAGCCGAAGTTCATGGCGAACGCCGGACTTCATCGACCTGACATGGTCATTCTCGACCTGGAAGACAGCGTTGCTCCTTCAGAAAAGGACAAGGCCCGCTTTCTCGTCCGTAATGCGCTTCGCAGCGTCGATTTCTTCGACGCTGAGCGATGTGTAAGGATCAATCAAGGGGCATTGGGAGTTGAAGACCTCGCGATGGTTGTCCCGCAATTTCCCGATGTCATTCTTGTCCCAAAATGCGAAGACGCGGACACGGTGCGCTCGATCGCTGATGCGATCCAAAAGGTCGAGCACGAGCATCATCTCTCCGGTGAAACGCTGATCCTTCCGATCATCGAAAGTGCGCTGGGGGTCGTGAACGCATATGCTATAGCGTCGTCGTCGCATCGCGTGTGCGCCTTGGCCATAGGGTTGGAGGACTACACCGCCGATATAGGCGTCGAGCGGACCGAGGAAGGACGTGAGAGTTTCTACGCGAGGATGTCGGTCATGACGAACGCGAAGGCGGTCGGTGTGCAGGCGCTCGACAGCGTGTGGTCGGACGTCGAAGATCTCGACGGATTGCGCCGAAGCACGCTCGAGGCGAAGGCACTGGGGTTTGATGGAAAGGGATGCATTCACCCCCGACAGATCGCCGTTGTCCATGATGCGTTCAAACCCACTACGGCAGAGGTCGAGAAGGCGAGCCAGATCGTAGCCGCAGCTGAAGCGGCACGCAAGAGCGGGTTGGGAGTAGTATCGCTTGGTTCCAAAATGATCGATGCGCCGGTGATACTTCGCGCGCATCGTATCCTCCGAATGGCAACGTTCGGCGTGCGGGAGGAGGACCCGAATTGAAACAGCCGGTCACGTTCGTGAAGAATGCCGCGGGGCGTCTCGTCCCGCGTTCGGTCAACGGCGCCCGGCAGATGCCGTTCGCGACTGTAAGGGGCATATCTCCAAGTGGAACGACGGCGGGAACGCCAATCCGCAGTTCGCGCGACTATCCTTCCGACGGGAACAAGGTCGTGAAGAGTCTCAAAGATGCGCTGCGGCGCTCAGGCATCCGCGACGGCATGACCATCTCTACGCACCATCACCTTCGCAACGGGGACACGCTCACGGCGTCTCTGTTTCGGGTGGTGAAAGAACTGGGGGTGAAGGGGATCCGCTGGTTTCCGAGCGCTTCATTCCCGTGCCACGAAGAGCTCATTCCCTATCTCGAATCCGGAGTGATCCACCACATCGAAGGGAGTATGAATGGCGCTCTCGGGCGTTTTGCGTCAGGGGGGAATATGTCTGGCGTTGGGGTCCTACGGTCACACGGAACGCGTTATCAATCCGTGCAGGATGGCGAAGTGCATATCGACATCGCGGTCATTGCGGCGCCGAGCGCCGATGCTTTCGGGAATGCGAACGGCGTATGGGGCAATTCCGCCTGTGGACCGTTGGGTTTTGCGTTAGCGGACTCGGAATATGCCGACCGCGTCATTGTCGTCACCGACAATCTCGTCCCTTTCCCCTGCGTGCCGTGGGCGATCCAGGGGAACAACGTCGATACGGTTGTAGTGGTACCGTCGCTGGGGGATGCGTCGAAGATCGTTTCCGGGACCACCGTCGTTACGAAGAGTCCGGACCGGCAACTCATAGCAGATCATGTGGCGCACTTCGCGGAAACCGCCGGCATCATGAAACCCGGATTTTCCTTTCAAGCAGGTGCGGGCGGGACAAGTCTGGCGTTCGTGCTGAAGCTGAAGGAGCGCATGAAATCCAAAGGCGTCAAGGCGCGATTCGTGCGGGGCGGGAGTACAAAGGTTTTGGTGGACCTTCTGGACGAGGGGCTGACAGACTATATCCTGGATGGACAAGCATTCGACCAAACGGGTGTCCGCTCGATGCGCGACGATCCGCGGCATATCGCCACGTCTCCGTTTACGTCATACAATTACCATGGAAAGGGGAATTTCGCTTCCATCGTGGACCTTGTCGTGCTCGGTGCGACAGAAGTGGACTGCAACTTCAACGCAAATGTCGTCACACATTCGGACGGATTGCTTTTGCATGGAATAGGAGGGTGGCAAGACTGTTTGTTCGCGAAGTGTACGATTCTCGCTATCCCGTCGTTCCGTGACCGGATTCCGGTGATTGTCGACCGGGTAACGACGTTGTGCGGACCTGGGTCATTGATCGACGCGGTTGTCACGGAGCGTGGCATTGCGGTTAATCCGTTGCGTGAGGACCTGGTCAAGGCCGTTCGTCGATCGCGCTTGCCTCTCCGCTCAATGGAGGAAATCCAGCGGGAAGTTCTCGCCATCTGCGGCGGAAGACCGGCAAAACCTGTCGTTGACCCAAAGCATCCTATCGCTGTTGTTAAGTGGGTAGACGGTACTCTGTTGGATACAGTTTATCGGGTCGAGACCCGATAAGACTTGCAGGGTCTCAGAATTTGTCACTTGCGAATTTGGAACTTGGGATTCTTCCAACAAAAACGCCCCGTCACAGTTTAGCCTGCGCTCGGGGCGTCTTTGCATTTTGAGGCTGCGGATCCCGCTTTGCTCGGCGTGATTCCTAAAATGACAAACGACTAAGCATCGCCCTTCGTTTGGAATTTGGCATATTGATGTTTGGAGCGTTTCCAACATAATTGCCCCGAACACGGACAACTCTGTGACGGGGCAATTTTGTTTTTCGAAGTAAGCAGTTCCCGCGTCGTTGCGCTCGGCAACCTGACTACGATTCACGAACCATGCATATTTGAGCGTTCCCAGTTGATTTTACCCCGCTAGTAGAGGCGACGGGGCTCTTGGCATACTTTATGAAAGCTTCCAACTCCCGGTGCGGGTTTGAGCGATCAAAGAGGCGATGATTTCGTTTTCGCTTGACAATAACCTCAATCTTTTTCACTTTTCCCGACGGTAAAAGGTTTGAGATGCTGAGTAACTCTTTTTTTCGTTACAAATGTAAACGTTTACATTAAGGAGGAACGTGCGCGTTACTATTAAAGAGGTTGCAGAGAAAGCAGGAGTTTCAATTGCGACTGTCTCCCGCGTTCTTAACGAAAGTACTTTGGTTCAGGACGAAACAAGGGAGATCGTTAAGCGAGTTGCGCGCGACCTTCGTTACTCGCCGAATATTGCCGCCCGAAATCTTAGCCGAAGCAGAACAGAAACCATCGGCATTCTGTTGCCCGATCTCTACGGAGAGTTTTTTTCCGAAGTCATTCGGGGCATGGACATCACAGCACGCCAAAACAAATACCATCTTATCATTTCAAGCTCGCACAATAGCAAAGCGGAAATCGAAGCCGCGCTGCGAACTATGAGCGGCCGCGTTGACGGGCTCATCATCATGTCGCCCTACATTGACACATCAGCTCTATATGCAAACCTTCCCGGCGCACTACCGGTAGTCTTGCTAAACTGCCATGTCGACGGCAACAACGTCGATGCGATGAACATCGATAACTACAAAGGCGCACACGCTGTTGTCACTCATCTCGCGAGTCATGGACACAAACGCATTGCAATCATCAAAGGGACGGAAAAGAACATAGATGCTCTGGAAAGACTGCGCGGGTATCAAGATGCGATCAAGGCTTCACATGCGGAATACTCCGCGTCGTACGAGTTCCAGGGCGATTTCACTGAGGCATCAGCATACAAAGCTGCCATAAAGATCCTGAATACCACTCCGCAGCCCACTGCGATCTTTGCATCAAATGATGCGATGGCCATCGGTGCTTTGAGCGCATTGCGCGCCCACAACATTTCTGTCCCGGGGGATATTGCACTTGCCGGCTTCGACGATATTCCCATTGCCACCTACATTACACCGTCACTCACTACAGTCCGCGTTCGCATCAGTGACCTCGGGGCGCTTGCCGTCAAGAGGTTGCTTGAAGCTGTTCACGCAAAGAAAGAATACGTGAATTACCGGACTGTACTTGACACGGAAGTCATCGCTCGAGAATCGTGTGGCTGTCCTGTTATGCATAACGACTAAGAACTCTTAAATCACATCCATATTGCATTACGCTCCTATAATTAACAGAAAGGCGTATTCCAATGAAAACATTTGCTCATGTGGCCCTGTTGGCGTTTCTGGGATCACTGCTCTGCGCATCAACGCTGAATGCGCAGTTTGATAATCCGGCGTCGCTGACGGTGAAGAATGCATCGTCGGCGATCACGCTGGACGGGAAGTTGGATGAAGCATCATGGACGGGAGCGCCGACGTTGATCTATGGAAACGGGGCGCAGACGTTCAAGGTGGCTGGCGAGAACACGGTGACGGCGGGAGTGGATGTGAAGAATCCGTTCACGGATGCGACCGTGGTATACAATGTTCCGAACACCGACAGTTCCTGGGGGCGGGTGAAGTTCCTGCGGAAGGGGATGAACCTGTATATCGGGATCACGTCGAACGACAAGTCGATCGGCAAGTTCGATTGGGAGGGAGACGGTATCTTCCTGAAGGTGAAGAACTCAGTGGGTCAGGGCCGGGAGTTTAAGCTGTATTGGCAGAACATCGACGCCAACAAGGACACGATGCGATATGAGGAGCAGATCGCGAGTACCGGATCTGGCTGGGGATCATTGCCGGCGGGCAGCACGGTGAACGATACGAACAATGTGGACAACGGTTACAGTGGAGAGTTGAGGATCGACCTGGCGGCACTCGGGTATACGGCCCCGTTGGGGAGCGTTGAGGTGTCGCTAACGGTGTTCGATCCTGATGGGTATCAGCATCCGATGAATACATGGGACCACAACGTCGGTTCATTCTACAAGTCGTGGTGGGGCAGTGAGTGGGGCGATGTGTATCGCTCCCTCATGTTCACGCTCGAGCCCTTTGAGGATCCAGATACGCTCGCGGTGAAAATCGCTGCGGGCACGATGTCCTTTGACGGGAAACTCGATGAGGCAGACTGGACCGGTGCGCCGACCCTTGCGTTTGGCGCAGGTGCTCAATTGAAGAAGGTGACCGGAGAATACACGGTGACGGCTGGGTTGGATATAAAGAATCCGTTTACAGAGGCGGATGTCGTCTACCGAGTACCCCACACAGATAGCACTCTCACACGTGTGAAATTCCTGCAAAAGATTGACAAACTCTACATTGGAATTCAGTCGGACGACAAGTCGCTTTGCAAGTTTGACTGGGAAGGTGACGGACTCTTCATGAAATTGAAGACCGCAGTGGGACAGGCAAGGGAGTTCAAGCTGTATTGGCAGAACACCGGCGTAAACAAAGATACCATTAGATATGAAGAGCAGATCGTGGGTCTCGGGATGGGGAAGGGTTACTTGCTCACGGGCAGCACGGTGAATGACACGGACGATGTGGATAATGGCTACGAGGCGGAACTTATGGTGGATCTTGTCGCCATGGGTTATACTGGCTCGGATGTTAACCTCACGGTCCAACTCGCCATATTCGATCCGGATGGGTATGAGCATCCGATGAATGCATGGGATCACACCATCGGTTCATACTACAAATCATGGTGGGGCAGTGAATGGGGCGATGTATTTCGGACGCTGAAGCTGCAATCCCCCGTAACAGGGGCAGAAACGGCCGATCATTCAGTTCCTTCAGTGTACTCCCTCGGGCAGAATTATCCTAATCCATTCAATCCGTCCACGACGATTCAGTTTGGATTGCCAACACGAAGCATGGTCACATTGAAAATTTATGATGTGTTGGGTCGGGAGGTGCAAACACTGGTGAATGGGGAGATGGCAGCGGGCACCCACGATTTCGTCTTCCATGCGGGGAACCTGTCTAGCGGTCTCTATTTCTATATCCTATCGGCAACGCCGTTGAGTGGCGATCGACAGGAGCCGTTTGCGTCCACCAAAAAGCTCCTCCTTGTGAAATAAAGTTCTACGGAGTTGCAGGTCGAAAAGGCCTGCAACTCCGTACGTTGATGGCGACCGCAGATTTGAAATTCTCATGAAGCCCAGACACGCTTAGGAGTTTGAGATGAATAGCGCCTTGAAATATCCTCTCATCGCGGTTCTTTCCGGCCTCTTTCTTACGGCGCAAGCGCAGATGATCAAACGAACGGACGCCGTGTGGGCACGCACGGTACCCGGCGGCACGATCACCATTGATGGTAATCTGAATGAGCCGGCTTGGGCGGTCGCTGATTCGGTTGGTGTCGCGTACGATTCGAGCAACTCATGGGTCGTCCCTGGGAGTGGGTGGAAGCCTGAGCGTTCAGGGGGAAGTTGGAATGGAATTGTTACCGATCCAACACGCGCAACGATCAAATTTCTAGTGCAAGGGAATGAGCTCATTCTTGGTGTTTCGGTACGTGACAGTTCTGTCGGCGGCGGGCTCCTTAACGAGTGCGACGCACTTATGATGAACATTCGCGATCACTCATCGCCCAATGTGCCCGCTCCTTCGTTTGAGTATGGCTACGGATGGGTGACTGAATCATGGGCGGATCCGAACTCAGGCAATCCGGGAGCTCCGCCGGGATATTTCGGTGGGGCGTCGGCTAACCGTGACGTCTGGAGTGCCGCAACCGTGGTTCAGGGTGTGTCGAGCGATGACAAGAATGGTACGGCAAATCTTACCCCGGATCAGGGATACACGATGGAGATACGGTTCGATCTTACGGTCCGAGGTTATGACGCGACGAATCCGGACGGAATCATAATCGAATTCAACTCTTCCGTATATGATGCCGATTGGCAGTGGCCGTACAACAACTCACGGTTCTACGGAAACCGCGCATGGTGGCAGGGTCCCTGGGGTAATGCCTCCGCATATGCGATCGGCCAAATTCACGCACGGCCGGACATCACGGTCAATACGGCATCGATTCCGGAAATCGGACCTGATCTGATTATTCCCAACGCCGTGAATCATCCGGTGCCCGTCATTGACGGCCTCCTCACTGAAAACGTTTGGCAGAATGCCTCCAGTCTTCGAATCGCCTATGATGATACCACGTTGAGACAGGCCTATCCCGGAGTCGGACCGTATCGCAGCGGACAGTATCAACCGACGTTGAGCGGTGCGACTGGTGTACCTCCCGTGCTCGATCCCGGTTATGCGGTCCTGAAGTACTTTTTTAAAGACGACACTGTCTACGTTGGCGTCGACATTCAGGATCAGGTAGTGACGTCGAACGAGGACTTCGACCGATGGGATGGGTTCAGGGTCACGATCAACGCCCGCGACTCTCTCGAAACGGTCGACCACGTTCTTCTCACACGGCATCTAGATGTTCGCTTTTCTCCCCTCGGGGAGCCGATACTGGGGACATATTTAAACCTCCTGAGTACCCTCGGTCTTGCACAAGCGGCGGTGGCGATGAAGCCGGGAA
>MHAK01000099.1 GCA_001802945.1 Ignavibacteria bacterium RIFCSPLOWO2_12_FULL_56_21
CGCGACGCCATAGAGGCGCCTGAAATAGTCGACGGGTCCTGCAAACCCGAGATGCTGAAGCTTTGTAATTCCCTCTTCCGCGTATGCCTTGACGGCTCTGTAGAAAGCGGGAATAGGTTCAACGTAGCTTTCGGGGAAGGAACACACTATTCCGCCGCTGTACGACTGCTTCGCATACAATAAATTGTCGTGTCGAAGCTCCGCCCATGAAGCGAGCTGCGTGTTCATTTTCTGTTGCCACCAGGCCGCAGTCCGCATGAAGGCGGGAAACTGCGAACGGTCGGCTGGAGGGTTCAATGTTCGTATCGACTGCAGCCAGGCGTTATAAAGTGTGCTTGTCCAGAATGACTGATCGTAAGAATCTACGAGATACCGAAGTGCCGCAAGGTTGGAGCCGTAATGATATTCGTTCAACTCCGGTTCCAGCAGTTGTGCAGCACCGTCGTTGCCGAGCGCAAAGAGAATGTCGAGGGTAGAAGGGAGCATCCGGGTGACCTTCAACCCGTTGTAAACGATTCGGTCGTAGACAACGCTCGCCGTGACATACGAATCGATCACAAACCGCTGACCGAATATCATGAACGCGGACGGCGTTTGTATCTGATCGGGTGACATCGGATCTGTGATGAAGATCTGAGACAAGATCCGCTGACCCGCAAACGACTGATCTGTCAGCGTTTGCTGAAAGCGGCGGACCATGGCAGTATCCGTCATTTCGTCGGCAGACACAAAGCCTGTTAAGCTCCTCATCGTTCGAAGGTCGTCATACGTGACGTTATCGGATTCTCCCACGAAATGGCGAATGATATTGTCTGCACGTACGAGCCGCTCGAGCTGACCCGACCCTTCCAACGCCTCCAGCAGAAGGTAAGAATCGATCATCTGACGTTGAACGCTGCTGTCTGATTGTACGGGTTTCCCATCAACCTCCGGGCTGGTCAGATACAGTTCCGTTCGACCCATCCAGATCATTGCCCGAAAATAGTTGCCCAACGCCTCGGAATCTGTGTAGTGCCCGCGAACTTTGAACTGACTGAAATCGATCGTTCGAGCTTCGTACGAAAAAAGCGGATACTGGGAAGGTGTCAAACTTCCGATGGAGGCGAGGAGTGGGTTCACCGTTGACCAGTTCTCAGAATAGTACGGTTGGCATGTTGTGCCAAGAAGAGTTCGGGCAACCGTGAGATACACATCGACGTCCCGGAGTGACAACCTCATCCCGGGAGTGTTGCCGTAAGCCGATTGGAGTGTCGGGAGATACGCATGCATGTGCAGCAGCAAAGAGTCGATCGTCGGAATAAGGTAATCCACCTCGACGTTCTTGAGAATGACGTCATACGACATGTGCATCGAGTGCAGTATCGCATCCGTCGACACAAATACGGGGAGATCCCTGTGAAACAGCTCCACGAGAGCTTGTCCAAATGATTCGTATGTCAACCTTTCAGAAACCACAAAGCCGTGCGATTGAAAGAGAGATCGTTCATCCGAAGTCAGTGAGTAATACGACGAGATCGTATCGTAATACTGTCCTTCGGAAGGATTATAAGAAACGGTCGCGGTAAATATTCCGGCCTCATGGAGAGCTCGGAGCCCGGAGGCGTCGAGATTCTGGTGGGTCGACAGGAATTGCCGATACGCGTCGACGGTGAAAGAGCTCGGGGACTGTGCGGAGGATTCGAAGGGAAGAGCGACGAAGATGAAAAAGGCACACGCGGAAAGAGCTTTCATGGCACACCTCTGAGAAACGTGCAGAAAGGAGCACCTGATTCGGAAAGAAATGTACTCCGTCCCAAGCCAAACTTCAACTTTCGATTCTCAGAATTGACACCCATTTTCATGTACATTCTACGTCATGCGGTCGGATCTGTTTGTCGGATTGTTCAACTGATCATTCCCATCCGAAGGTTGGAAGAAATGAAATACTTTCTGTTGAAATATGCAGCCCTGATCTTGATTGTACTCCCCGTTCAATCCCAAGAAACGACCCGCATTATCTCATTCTGAACACCGCCATAGGAGGAGCCTGGCCGGGAAACCCGGATTCAACGACGGTGTTCCCGCAGTATCATGATGTCGACTATGTGAGAGTGTACCAGCGCAAGGGATATTTCTAGCAACATCACGAATCGATTTCAGTGTCGATCAAAAGGCCCGGGTGAGTGCTCGGGCCTTCTTGTTTTCTGAAGTTCTTACAACATCGCCGCAGATCTGCTTCATCGACGTCTGTCTCAGAACTGGTGTGATGCCCGGCACGTAAGGCTGCACATTGAAGAGGAAGATAGGTCCGCCCGTGGGCATTACCTTGACTTTGCACTCAGTCTGAGCGAACTTTATGGACCGATTGGTTCTCTATATGACATGCCCGCCTGATTTCTTTCAGTCTGCGTCACACCGTGTGTACATTCCCTCCAACCTGAAACATGTGCGAACTTTCACCCTTGGGAGATCTCTCATGAAGTCTTTCGTGCTCGGTTGTCTGCTTGCCGTTCTTTGCACGATGGCATCAGCCCAGACAAACGTCTCCGGTACGATCAGCAAGGACAGCACCTGGACACTGTCCGCGAGTCCCTATGTTGTGACGGGGAATGTCATCGTCAATACAGCATGGACACTCACTGTAGACTCAGGAGTCGTGGTGCGATTCCAAGGCAATACCAGTCTGATAGTCTACGGTTCGATTGCAGCGCGGCACGTCGTTTTTACCTCGGCGAAAGACACCGCGGGAGGTTCTCCCTCCAGGGGCGACTGGAATTCGATCCAAATCGGAGATTACAGCACCGCCGGTGACGGTTCGTTCGATACATGCGCGATCAAGTACGGGGGAACGAACTCGTTTCCTTCTGATGCCGCTAATGTCTTTGTCTACGGAGGAACGGCGACGTTTACTGGTTGCGACATCTCTTTCTCGGAGAACTACGGGGTGATGTTCGCCGGCGGCTCGGCCGCTGTCAATGTCTCCTTCACGGGAAGCAGCGTTTTCTCGTGCGACTGGCCGTTGTCATATCGGGGGACTTCGGCGTTGTCGCTCAACGGCACGAACGTGTTGACAGGGAATACACATAACGGGATCTCATTGCGCTACTCAGAGCAGTCAGATGCCCTCACTCTCCCGGCGGCATCAGTCCCGTATTACTTCCCCGGGAACTTCAACGTACGCGCCGCCGGTTCAATGACGATTGCATCCGGTAACATCTGCAAATTTGCTCAGTATGCGTCCTTGAACGTCGAGGGTGTCTTGCACGCGGTGGCGGCGGAGGGTGAGGACATCACGATTACGGCATATACCGACGACAACGCCGGCGGAGACACAAACGCGGACGCAACAGCTACGATTCCCGCCTCAAGCTATTGGGGCGGAGTGCTCTTCCAAAACTCCAGCGTTGATTCGTCGTGCGTCATGCGACGTTCACACGTTCGATTCGCCGGGGCCTACAGGATCGGCGGCATCTCAATGTATAATGCGAGCCCAACCGTCGACAGCTGCGATCTGGCCAACAATTTTTTTGGCGTCATGATGCAATCGGTGTCGAACCCGGTGTTTTCGAACAACGTCATCGGTTCGAGCGAGCTAGTGCCGATCGCCATTTCCTTCGCTGCGAATCCGGTCCTTTCGAATAATTCGTTCTCCTTCTCCGACAACCGGTATGACGCCATTGGACTCCTGGGCGGCACTCTGCCGGCGAATGCGACGCTACCGATTCGGTCTATCACGAACATTGACAATGTTTCATACCTGTTGCTTGAAGACGTGGTCGTTCCCGTCGGGAGGGTCCTGACGATCCACGAGCGCGTTGTGATCAAGGCGATAAACGACAATACCTATGTGTACGGTAGTCCGCGCATGACGATACAGGGCAAACTCATTGCGAGCGCCTCATCGGATTCGACAAGCATAGTCTTTACGTCGGCGCGGGACGACAATTTCGGAGACCCGTTCGATACAAACAAGGATGGAACGAGCACGGCGCCGCAAAGCGGTGATTGGGGCGGCATCGTATTCGAAGGGTCGAGCGATGACTCGTCCGTCATGAATTTCTGCAAGATGAAGTACGGCAGGCTTCCAGGGACGTACTACAACACACGATATATCGGCGACGGCGCGATCACCATGGTGAATGCCAGCCCGACAATCTCCAATTGCGAGATCAAAGACGTTGTCTATGGCATTTACGCTTTCCAGTCGTCGAATCCAAAGATCCTCAACACTACGTTTGTCAATACGCAGTATACTCCCGTTGCTATGTCGATCTCGGCGGACCCCACATTCTCCGGGAATATCTTCACGAACGTCGCGTGGAGAGCCCTCGGGATTATCGGTGAAAATCTGGGTTTCAGCGGAACGATTCGAAAGCGCGATGTGGCGGGTTTCGCGAACATTACCTACGTGCTCCTCGAGGACGTCACGGTGAATTCCGGAACTGAAGTCACGGTCGACCCGGGCGTCGTCATCAAGATGAATAACTCGGGATTCTTCATCAACGGAGGCTTCAGGGCAAAGGGAACTGTGGCCGGTGGCATGGTCGTATTCACGTCGTTAAAGGACGACAACGTCGGGAATCCACAGGATTCCAATGGTGACGGTTCCTCGACGGCTCCTGCAAAAGGGGACTGGAAGACGATCCAATACCAAGGAACGAGCAACGACGGGTTCGCGCTGCTTGACAGCTGTACCATTCAATACGGCGGCAATTACGGAAGCAATTTTGGCAACGTCACATATGTGGATGCCGGCGGAGTTTTCTCGAATTCACTGTCCACCGACTCGTACCAATACGGTCTCTCCTGCGACGGCGGTTCGCAGCCGACAATAACCGGCGTTGATATCAGAAACAGCCGACTCGACCCCATTGCGATGTCGCTGAAGGCTGACCCGATCTTCACGAACATTACGTTCGCGGCCAACAGAAGCAACGGCATCAAAATATTGGAGGGGTCTTTATCGTCCAACGCCAGGCTACGGAAGCGCAGTGTGGCCGGATTCCCGAACATTGCCTACATCGTTGAGTATCTCACCGTCGGGCAGAACGCAATTCTCACCATCGACCCAGGCGTGATCATCAAGTTCCCCGCTGGATACTATCAGCGATACATCACCGTCGAAGGGGGGTTGAAGGCGGAGGGCTCCGCAGCGCAGCACATCACATTCACTTCGCTGAATGACGATTACGCCGGTGACACAAACAACGACGGCAATACCGCAACACCGTCGCGGGGCGATTGGTACACGATCGCATTCACACCGACGAGCAACGACACCGCCAACGTCTTGCGTAACTGCGACATTCTCTATGGCGGCCAAAACGGCAGTTGGGACCCGAGCTACAAAGACTACGGCATGGTGCAGGTGAACAGCTCGCATGTGGTGATCGACTCCTGCTACTTCCAGCAATCGGCGAAGACCGCCATCGGAGTCTATGGAAGTGCAGATCCGATTATCACGAATTGCCAGATCAGCAATGTGGAGCTGATGCCGGTCAGTATGAGCATGTTCTCAAATCCGGTGTTCGCGAACAACCTTGCACTGAATGTCGGTTACATGGCTTTGGGTATTGTGCCGGAGACGTATGCGGTCAACGCCACGATCCCCATGCGTAATTTTGGCGGCTACACGAACATCACGTATATGTTGATGACGGGTGCCTATTCGATCGTTCCAACCGTAAATTCCGGTACGACGATCACGGTTCCTGCCGGAGTGGTCTTCAAGTATTGGCCGATCGGTGCCGGAGGGAACCGATTCCAGGTCAACGGCTCGCTCGTTGTTGCCGGCACATCGGGATCTCCCGTTGTGTTTACCGACCCTCGGGACGACGCCTACGGCAATCCGATGGATTCGAACGGCGACGGCTTCTTGACCGTTCCGGAGATTGTCTCCTGTCCCGGCATCTCGTTCGCAGACGTGAGCGACGATAGTCTCAGCTCGATCAAGTATGCGATGATCCGTTACTTCGATACCGGCATCTCGCTGCAACAAGCGTCGCCGGCGATCGAGCATTGCACGTTTGTTCGCAACAATTGGGGCGTCCTGCTCAACGGCGTTTCGTCACCATCCTTGGACAGCTGCGCTTTTGTCGACCTGGAATATGCTCCGATGTTGATTTCCCTGGTCTCGTATCCGAGATCGACTCCGGGAAACACCATCGCGGGATCTACGTATCGGGGCATTGGAGTCGTGGACGAAACACTTGCGCAGGATATTACGCTTCAGAAAAGGAACTTTGCCGGCATCACAAATATCCCGTACGCCTTCGACCACTACACCGTGGGAACCGGGGCCGTCATGACCGTCCAGCCCGGAGTTATCCTGAAATTCCGGCCGGGGGGATGGCTCTCGGTAAAGAAGGGCCTGATGGCACTTGGAGGAAATCATCCTGACAGCACGATCGTCTTCACGGACCTCCACGATGACTATTACGGAGGGGACACGAACGCCGATAGCTCGGACACGAATCCTGATGTACAGTATGGGTATTCCAACTGGAACGGCCTTGTGTTCGAAGGCGAAGCGCTCGACCCATTGTGCCAAATGGATCATACGGTCGTCCGGTATGCGACGTATTACTGGAGCAGCACTGCCAGCGGCATTCGCGTCAACAACGCATCGCCGACGATCATGCACAGCGTGCTGTCGAAGAATAAGGTCGGCCTGTCGATCATCGGATCGTCCAATCCGGTCATTCAGTATTCCGACATCTACGAGAACTGGGAATTCGGCGTCAATTATCCGTCGCCCGTGTTCTCAGTCGATGCCCGCTGGAACTGGTGGGGCAGCAATACCGGCCCAACCCACTCTTCGAATCCTGCCGGCACCGGGGACGACATATCGAGCGGCATCAATTATACTCCGTATCTAACGACGGGATCGGGCAATCCAATCGCCGGCGATGTCAGCCTGAACGGACGTGTGCAGGCATTTGACGCATCGTTGATCCTGAAATATTCGGTGAATCCGCATGGCGTTGATTCTCTCAGCGCACGACAGATACAAGTGGGTGATGTCAGCGGTAACGGCGGTCCGGACACTGTGGCGGTCACCCCGTACGACGCGTCTCTGGTGCTTCAATACGTCGTCGGGCTCGTTGGGGCATTTCCAGTCGAGGTCAATCGCATCGCACATCCCGATGCATTGAAGGATCAGCCATATGCGGTTGAGAAGCAGGTGTCGGCCTCATTGACGCTTGGCTCCTCTGCGGCAAAACGGGGCGTGCGAGTGACAATTCCCATGGAGATTGCGGATGTTGCCGGAGTCGCCTCGATCCAGGCCATCGTGCGATTTGACCCCGACGTGTTGACGGTCGATAATGTAGCGCCCTCGGGTATCGGTACAGGATTGAACTTCACTTCCTTTATCGACAAAGGCGAGATCAGGTTGGCTTTTGCTGGGGATAGAATCCTGGAAACGGGCGGGAGATTGGCGGAGCTGTCTTTCCAGGTGTCTGAAGAAGTCCGAGGGAAAGTGTCGACTCCCGTCACGATCACGCATGTTCTGGCGAACGAGCAGAACCTGACAGCGCGGGCGGTGGGCGGAACGATCGACGTTACCGGAAAGCCCGAATCGTTCGCGCTGTTCCAGAACTACCCGAATCCGTTCAACCCGACGACAACGATCAGTTTCCAGGTTCCTGATGACCGTTCACGCATACGCGTGGTCATCTTCAATCTGCTCGGCCAGCAGGTTCGCACGCTGGAGGACGGAGTGCGCGACGCGGGAGTGCACAAGATGGTGTGGGACGGTCGGAATGACGCGGGCGTCGCTCAACCGAGCGGAGTGTACCTCTGCCAACTGCGCTCCGGGTCGTTCGTGCAGACGCGCAAATTGACGATGATGAAATGAACGCGACATCGGTTGATCCTGTCCTCCAACGATTTCCTCGGAGAGAACAATGAACAACCTTGTCGGTTGGCTGATCGCCCTTGCGTTGGTGGGACGCGCCTCCGCGGGTGATGTCAGGCTGTCGATTCCGGATACGACCGGATTGCGCGGCTCCTGGATAAACCTTCCTGTTCAGGTCGATTCGAGCCTGACAGGCAGAAATGTCTTCGCATTCCAAATCGAAGTACAATTCAGCGCATATATCTTGGAATGCGACACGATCATACTTGGGGGGACATTGACGTCCGCCGCAGGCATGACCGTGACCTTCAACCGCCCCGGCCCTGACCGGGTTGCGATCGCCGCCGCGGGCCAGTCGCCTCTGGCTGGAACTGGTCCGCTGGTGTACATTCGCTTCCGGATGAAGCAAAGCGGATACTCGTCGGTCGTTTTCACCGATGCGGCGCACAATGTCTTGAATGAAGGGGATCCCGCCGTCGTGCTGAAGAACGGGTACGTGAACGTCTCCGAACCCCCGACGATCATGGTGCAGCCCAACGCCGATGTCATCGCAGTCGGTGAGGTGAGGACATTCACTGTGTACGGCGGAACGCCGCCGTACACGTGGACAAGCACGCAACCTGGGGTCGCATCGTTGGACACGCTGGGAAATCTGACGGGTATAAGCAGAGGTTTCGTCCGTGTGGTGGCCCACGACGCCGGCGGATTGACAGATACGACGGACGGATCGATTGAGGTCCGCGCAATGAAAGTGTCCGTCTCAGACACCGTTGTGTATGTGGGGACGACATTCGATCTGCCTGTTCGCGTGACGACCTTGAATGGACTTGGCATCACGTCTGGACGGATATCACTCACGTTTAATGGAGATGTGATCCAACCGGTCTCCGTTTCGGTTTCTGGCGGTTTACTTGACGGTTATGGTTCCGCGAGCTCGAACACCGCGGTGAAAGGACGCGTTGATTTCGCTTTTGCAGGCAGTTCACCGATCTCCGGTGCAGGCATTCTCGTCACAGTCCGGTTCAGCTCGCTGGTACAAGGCTATACTGAAGTGTCGTTCGCGCAGGCTTTGTTCAACGAGGATTTCCCCGCCAAAGTCGATAACGCAAGCGTCGGCGTGAACGCGCACTCATCGATCTATATTAACCCGCAATATGCCGACATGATTGCCGGTGATGTCGTCCAATTCAACGCATCGAACGGCATTTCTCCGTACATCTGGTCAACGTCGGATTCGCTTGTCGCATCCGTCGACCAGGATGGCCGTGTCACTGCGCTGAAAAGCGGAAATGTCACAGTACTGGTCGAGGACGCCGTTGGCGCAAAGGGAACGACATACGTCCTTTCTGTCTATGACGCTCGGGTATCCGTGCCGCATGCATTTGTCAACGCCGGCGGTGAGGTGTCCGTCCCGGTCCGAATCGACCGTATGGGCGCAGGACACTCGGTCGTGGCCTATCAACTGAGGGTGACGTTCGATTCGAGCGTCGTTCGGTACGCGGGTTTTGAAAGCTCCAGTTCACTTACCGCGGGATGGTCGACCATGGACCACGATGCGGGAAATGCCGTAACGTTGGCATCGGCAAGTACCGGCGGATTCGGTTCCGCGGGACCGCTTGTCTATCTGCGGTTTGTGGGGCGTGCCTCCGGCTCGTTGGGCACATACAGCGCATTGGTTATTGCGCAGATCATGCTGAATGAGGGGATTCCACATGCATTCAGCGTCAACGGAAGTCTATCACTCGGTCTCGTACCGCAAACGCCGGTACAGTACTCGCCTTCGGATGGGTCGGACCTGGTCAGCAGTACACCAACGCTGCTGTGGTCGACGGAGCAGTACGCCGAGCACTATCATCTTCAGGTTTCGGAAGATTCTGCAATGACGGCGCTGGTTGTTGACGATTCCACGGCAACCGACGGTCACCTGCAGATCGGGCCGCTATCGTCCCTTACTTTGTACTTTTGGCGAGTCAGAGCCGTGAATCTGATCGGCGCCAGCTCATGGAGCGGCGTATTCAGATTTACCACGGCCGTTACAGCTCCTTCGGCCCCCGAGCTCTGGCTCCCAGAAAATTATGCCACGAACGTATCGACGGAAGCTTCTTTGACGTGGAAAAGCGTCGCCACTGCGACGTCCTATCGACTTCAGGTCGCATACGACAGTCTCTTTACTGCACTTGCCTGGGACAATTCCGGCCTGACGGATACGACGAGCACGGTCTCCGGACTGCAGGTCGACACCGTGTATTACTGGCGTGTCAGTGCTACGAACGATGGAGGCGAGAGTGAATTTTCCGTTCACCGAAGTTTCAGGACAAGAGGGCCGACGAGTATCGCTGACGGAGGGGAGAATGTTCCGGCGAGCTTTGGACTCGCACAGAACTACCCGAATCCATTCAATCCCACGACGCGCATTGACTTCACGTTGCCGCAGGCCGAGTTTGTAACCGTAAAAGTGTTTAACATTTTGGGGACAGAGGTCGCCACCTTGGTGCATGAACGGCTGGGTCAGGGGGCCCATCATCTGACGTGGGATGCGACCCGGAATCCAAGCGGAGTGTATGTGTACCGAATGCAGGCGGGTTCATTCTCTCAGACGCGCCGCATGATTCTCGTAAAGTGACCCCATCCTTTTGAGGAGGAACGCGCATGTTCCATCGACAGATCTCCACAGTGCTCGTCGTGCTTGGTGTGATTGTAAGCACGGCAGTGGCACAGGATGATTCAACGCACGCAAAGCTGGACACGCTGGTGGCCGGCCAGAAGCAGATCATCACCATGCAGGAAAAGATCTATGCAGAAGTCTATAGCGAGCCGCTTTCGAATAGATCCGCGGGCTTAGAACTGAATCCGGCCTTTCTCTTGTTGGCATCCGCGAACGAAGCGTTCGGTTTGAGTTCGGGACTTCAATTGTTCAGCATCGATCGTAAAGCCGAGATCGGCTTCCCCATATACTATTACAAGAGATCTGGGGACGACCCGCTGACGCATATGAATATAGACATGATGTACAGACGATTCCTGGGGAAGCATCAGGACGGGTTCTACATTTCTCTCGGATTGCGTTACACGCACCTGAAAGGCAAAAGGGAGACTTTCCTCGCTGATTACATCGGTAGTTCTTCGAACGAAATAGTGACTCAAAACAAAGTGGGAGCTCATTTCGGGATTGGCTATCGGTACTTCTCCTATTCGGGCTTCTTCTGGGGCGCGTCGCTGTATGCAGGAAGATATTTTTCGGGTGACGAGACGGGAGTTACAGGCGTAATGTCCGACGACACAAAAATGATTTACGATATCGAACTCTTGAAGTTTGGCATCGCTTTTTGAGGAGGCGTGGAAGAGGTCGCCCTCCCCAAATGCCATTGCCGCAAGAAAGAACAAAAAGCGCAAGACTGTGTAAGAGCTTGTATGTACGCGACGAAGCCCGGTAGATCTCACCGGGCTTCGATCTTTTGCGATGGGTAGAAGTCGCCGAAACGCGACTCTGCTACATGCGAGACAAGTTCAGCGTTTGAGTGTCCGGCAAGTCCACAAGGGGCGCTCGTTGTCGCGGTCGTCAAAATCGTACAGTATCAGACAATCCAACGTCGGGAGGAATCGAACATAACCCGATTCATCCACAAAGTCGCGCGGTTTCTGCACCATGCCGTAGACTGAAACACGAGATCCCGGCGAGATCGACGTGACATTCCCTGCATAGGTGTTGGGCGTCGGAAGCGGATTATCCAAAAAGGCTACGACGTTGACCACGTCGCCACCGTTGTTTCTTCCGGAAATCTGAATGTAGAGTTTCTCTCCGGGAATGATGATCGGCCGTTCCACGATTGTCCCGCGAAACATGACGGTCTTGCCCACCCATTGTTGTGCATCTTTATAGAGGAGTCTGTTCGCGAACGTGTAATCGGCCCGGTCGATGATCTTCTTGATCTGGTACGTGTCCAACGCGGTCGATTGGGCAAAAACACAAGGAGCGGCCGCC
Source organism: Ignavibacteria bacterium RIFCSPLOWO2_12_FULL_56_21 (assembly GCA_001802945.1). GTDB lineage: Bacteria > Bacteroidota > Ignavibacteria > UBA10030 > UBA10030 > 2-02-FULL-55-14. Next base: position 11,820 of record MHAK01000099.1, read on the forward strand.
ATCAGCGCGACGGATGCGATGAATGCGCGGGAGCGAAGGAGCGAGAGAATAGTGTGATGGGTAGACATGTGAGGTTGGCATGCAGTTCGATCAAAGTACGCGTGCAGAACCCTGTAGTCAATACGGAAACTGCTTGAAGCGGGGAGTCGGATTAGCTATATTGTTGCCGTCGATGAGCATGCAGGACTGAGACCGTGCCCATGGACGATCTGGAAAAGGCCGAAGTGGCGGAATTGGCAGACTTGGCACGTGCCGGGATGTGCCTGAGGACGTGCCAAGCTGGACTCTAGATCCAATACGGTTCACCCCGTGAAGATTTCTGAAGTCTAAAATTGGATAATAAAGTTTAAGAAAGTTAAGCTTCGTGGCATGAGCTTGGAAACATGCTGCGGTGTGGCAAACTGTCGTAAAAGCCGAAGTGGCGGAATAGGCAGACTTGGCACGTGCCGGGATGTGCCTGAGGACGTGCCAAGCTGGACTCTAGATCCAATACGGTTCACCCCGTGTGGGGGTTCCCCGCTTCGGCACGGAATACATTTAGCGGCGGAATTGGCACTTGACGTGTGAATTGAGGTGGGGAGATGTACTGGGTGTACGCACTGCTTTCGATCTTGGATGGAAGCATTTACGTCGGAATGACTCAAGATCTTGACCGGCGAATGGGGGAGCATCTTAGGGGCAAGGTGCGATCGACAAGATACCGCCGTCCCTTGAGACTGATCTATAGTGTGGAATGCTCTTCGCGGAAAGAAGCTCGTCGATTGGAAGTATATCTAAAGAGTGGCGAAGGGCGAAGATTTCTGAAGTCTAAAATTGGATAATAGAGTTTAAGGAAGTTAAGCTTCGTGGCATGAGCTTGGAAACATGCTGCGGTGTGGCAAACTGTCGCAAAAGCCGAAGTGGCGGAATTGGCAGACGCGCTGGACTCAAAATCCAGTACGGTTCACCCCGTGTGGGGGTTCGACTCCCCCCTTCGGCACAATAGTAGGCAAGAATGTGGTTTTCGTCCACGGCGGCCGCCCGCCGCCTCGCTGGAGGCAGACATGTTCCACTGATACGATGCGGGTTCGTCCATACTTTCTCGCCTCTTCCATCCTCATGTCCTGGCTTCTGCCGCAGACCTCGCCTGCGCAGAAAACCGGCCGTACCGATGAATCCTTCCTCGCTGGTCGCCGCGACTCTGTCTTCTTCCTAGAATCAAAATTCTTCGACCCTGCAACAGCCACAGTCGCAATCATAAGTGGGAGGTCGCTCTCCCCCGGGCGTGAATTCGTGGTCGACGGTCGAAAAGGAACGGTTACGCTTATGCCGTCCGTCCTTCGTGATGAGATTCCGGATTCTGGATGGGTCGGTTTTGAAGTGTCCTATATCCCTGCGCCATTCAGGTTCAAAGATCAGTACAGACTCCCGGTGGCAGAGGCCCTCGAGGGTCAGCGATCATCTGTGGCTGCTCCGTCTCGCACGGCCGCAAGGCGGGAGAACGTTGGCGACTGGTTCGGGACGGGTCTTCAACGCAACGGATCGATCATGCGCGGCGTGACAATCGGGTCCAATCGGGACGCCGCGCTCACATCTGGTTTTCGATTGCAGTTGGCAGGCCCGTTGGCTGAAGATGTCAACGTTGTGGCCGCACTGACGGACGAAAATTCCCCTATCCAACCTGAAGGAACGACGCAGTCGCTGCGCGAGGTCGACAAAGTTGCCATCGACGTGTCGGGAAGGACGTATGCGGTCACGCTTGGCGATTTCGTGTATTCCAGAGATCGGGAAGCGGGAGGGATGTTCGGCGTGATTGAAAGAAAATTTCAGGGAGCGCGCGCTGTCATGCACTTCGATGCCCTTCCGGCACATGCATGGAAGTCGGAGGTGGGTGTCGTCGGGGCGAGTTCGGGGGGAAGATACCACACCAATCGATTCCAGGGAAGCGAGGGAAACCAGGGCCCGTATCGTCTTACGGGACGATACGGTGAGCCGCGCATTGTGATCATCGCCGGATCGGAACGCGTAACCGTCAACGGAGAACGGATGACGCGCGGGGAAATCCAGGACTACGTGATCGACTATGGTTCGGGTGAAATCACGTTCACCAGCAGGCGGCTTATCACGGCCGCAGCCCGCATCGTCGCCGACTTTGAGTATGCCGACCGGCAGTATGCACGTAATGTGGTCGGAGCATCTGTGTCCTCGTCCTCACCGGACAATCGGGTGATGGTCCGTGGGTCGATACTCCAGGAAAGCGATGACGACAACAGTCCTTTGGAAGTAAATCTCGATGCTGCTGCACGCGATATCCTCCGGAGAAGCGGTGCGGACAGACTCAGCGCATCGCTCTCCGGAGTGCAATACGCCGGGATCGATTCTGTGAGCGGGTTCGGCCGGGGACAGTACATTCGGATAGACTCTGTCATCTCCGGAAGAGTGGTCTCGATTCTCCGGTTTGCACCGGGAGATTCGCTTGCGCTCTTCAGTGCCGCCTTTTCCCCTGTCGATGCGGTGCCGGCCGATTCAGCGGGATACAATCGCATCAAGACAGGCGAATATCAGTTCGCGGGGTTGGGGAAAGGCAGCTACATGCCCATTCGATTCATACCGTTGCCGCAGCAACAGCGCTTCATAAACACGGAAGTCAAAGTACAACTCCTGAAGGGACTGGCCCTCTCGGCTGAGGTTGCGGGAAGCCTTAACGACCGCAATCGTTTGTCAACTCTTGATGATGGGTCTTCGCAGGGGTCGGCTTCGGTCATCGGTATAACATATGCCGATCCGGACGCGGTCCTGGGAAGGGCGTCATTGGGCGCCTTGAAAGCTTCATACGTCCAGAGAACAATCGAAGCTGAATTTATAGCGCCCGACCGAATCAATGACGCCGAATTCGAGAGGAGGTGGGATTTGCCGGCCATTCGTGCTTCGCAGGAAGTTCTGCGCGAAGCGCGGGTGAGTCTATCCCCTCTGCCCGACATTCAATCGTCGGCAACATACGGAAGAGTGGAACGAACAGGCGACGTTACATCGGACAAAGCGGGGATTGACGCTTCGTTTGATGACTCTTCGTCCTTTCGACTTGCGGGAGGCGCGGAGCGCATTCGGAGAACGCTGACAGTCTCCGACCTTCGATCGGAGTGGCTGCGACGACATGGAAACGCAAGCGTTCTATCGGCGTGGGGTCGACCTGGTACGCGGGTCATGCACGAAGAACGGCGCGAACGACTCGGTTCGGGGGGCGTGCTGATCGCCGGAAGTTTTCGCTATCTCGAGATTGCACCGCGGATCGAGAGCGCCGGGAGCGACAAGCTGACATGGAGCGCCGAAGTGCAGATGCGGACCGAAGATAGCACCTCAAGCGGAGCCCTTCGTCGAGCATTTAACGCACTCACGCAGCTCTACGAGGGGCAGTGGACGGCATCGGACGCCTTGTCGTCGAGCCTATCGTTGAGCTTCCGTTCCACCTCATTCTCGCAGGAATTCAGGCAGCGCGGAAATGCCGATCAGCGAACAATGTTGGTGCGATCGCAAACCCGGCTGTCGCCTTTGCGCAGAGGCCTGGAAACCGACATTTTTTACGAGTTCTCAAATCAACGATCATCGCGCCTCGAGCGTGTCTTTGCGCGGGTTGCGCAAGGCACAGGCAATTACGCGTATCGCGGCGACCTGAACGGCAACGGTATTGCAGACGAGGACGAATTTGCCCCCGTCCGGTTTGACGGCGACCATATTGTATTGATCGTGCCCGGCGAGACCTTGATCCCGGTAAACGACGTAAAGGCGTCCCTGCGGCTTCGATGTGCGGGTTCGAAATTCGACCTTCCTTTGTGGATGCGCTCACTCTCAACGGAGACCTACCTCAGAGTGGAGGAACGGAGCACGGATTCTGACGCCTCGAACATTTATGCCTTGCGACTTTCGGGTTTCCTCAAACAGTCATCCACGCTGACCGGTTCACAGGTCGCAACGCAGGATGTTCACGTCAATGAATACGACCCTGATCTGTCCATGCGGTTGAGAGTGCAGGAAAAACGAGGTTTGACGCAATTTCTTCAAAATCCGGAACGAACATACGGCAACGAAAGGTCGATACGCATTCGGGCAAAGCTTGGCGCCGAACTGGCAAATCAAACGGATGTCGCTGTGCGGCGTGATCGACTTCTTTCAGACGGATCGAACCCGCGGGAGCGGGACCTGACGCTGCAATCCCTGCAATCCGATTTCACATACCGTATTGAGCGCCAATGGGAGGCCGGATGGTCTGTCGGAGCGGGCACGGCGGGGAACGCACACCCGGCGGCGCGCGGGAGTGCAGACATGAACGATCAATCCGTCCGCATTGTCTACGGTATTCCAGGGTCCGGACAACTTCGGGCGGAGATCCGCAGGGAAGAGGTCGTGCATGCAGCGGTCAGGAACGGATCCCTTGCCCAATCGCCCCAGTTCGAAATGACGGAAGGAAGGGTGGCGGGCAAATCGTGGATGTGGCAAGTGAACACAGACCTTCGCATGACCGACCTCATTCAGGTAACTGTGTCGTATCTGGGCAGAAAGGAAGGGGAAGGAAAGATTGTGCACACGGCGCGTGCAGAAGCGCGGGCCGTTTTTTGAGAGGAGCGATAGACCGAAGGCCTTCAGTACTATTGTTCCTTGCGTTTCACACTCCAAAGCAGTACGTTTTCCCCCCGCTGGACCGCAATCATTCCTGAGATGACGATGGCCAAACCGAGTGTTGCCGTACCTTCTTCGCATATCACGTCCATCCTGAAGGAAGAGCGTTTATTCAAACCGTCAACGGCATTTTCACGTTCGGCAGAAATCTCTTCCATCAAAGAATACCGATCGATCTACAATCGCTCTTTGCGGAATCCCGAGAACTTCTGGGCCGGAATAGCCTCTGAACTTCATTGGTTCAAAAAGTGGACGAAGGTTCTCCAATGGAAAACCCCGTTTGCCAAATGGTTCGTTGGGGGAAAGATCAATGTGTCCTACAATTGTCTCGACCGACATTTGACGACATGGAGGAAGAACAAGGCGGCCCTGGTATGGGAAGGGGAGCCCGGAGACTCGAGGACGTTGACCTATCAGGAGCTGCATCGCGAAGTGTGCAAGTTTGCCAACGTGCTGAAGAAGCTCGGCGTGCAGAAAGGGGACAGGGTCGCGATCTACATGCCACTCATTCCGGAACTCGCCGTCGCAATGCTATCATGCGCAAGGATTGGCGCAACGCACTCGATCATCTTCGGCGGCTTCAGTTCGCAGGCCCTGGTCGACAGGATCAACGACGCGCAGGCGAAGCTCGTCGTAACAGCCGACGGTGGATTTCGTCGAGGTGCTGTCATAGCGTTGAAAAAGAGCGTCGACGAGGCGTTGAAGCAGACTCCGTGCGTCCAATCCGTCGTCGTATTCAAACGCACCGGAACGGAGGTTCACATGGAACCGGGCCGGGACTACTGGTGGGACGGCCTGATGGAGACGGCGGATGATCGATGCGAAGCCGAACGGCTTGATGCGGAACACCCATTGTACATTCTGTACACCAGCGGAAGTACAGGAAAGCCAAAAGGTGTGCTCCTTACGACCGGCGGTTACCTGACGGGGGTGTACATAACGACAAAATGGGTGTTCGATATCAAGGATACGGACACGTACTGGTGTACGGCAGACATTGGCTGGGTGACCGGGCATTCGTACGTCGTTTATGGTCCGCTTGCGAACGGCGCGACGTCCGTCATGTACGAAGGAGCGCCGAATTGGCCCGAACCCGACCGGTTCTGGAAGATCATCGATCGATATAAGGTTAATACTTTTTACACCGCTCCTACTGCGATCAGAGCATTTATCAGATGGGGAGAGCAGTGGCCCCTCAAACACGACCTGGGCTCGCTCAGGCTTCTCGGGACGGTTGGAGAACCTATCAATCCGGAGGCTTGGATGTGGTATTACCGGATCATCGGCAAGGGTAAGTGTCCCATAGTCGACACCTGGTGGCAGACGGAGACCGGTGCGATAATGATCACTCCCCTTCCGGGTGCGACGCCGTTGAAACCCGGAACGGCGACCCTGCCGTTTCCGGGCATCGATGTCGACATTGTCTCGAAAGATGGCCGGCCGGTCGGGAAGAATCAGGGCGGGTATCTGGTCATCCGGAAACCATGGCCGTCGATGCTGCGCACGATCTACAGAGACCCCGAACGATACAAGCGCCAGTATTGGAGCGAGATCAAGGGAGTGTACTTTACGGGGGACGGCGCTCGCCGGGACAAAGATGGATATTACTGGATCATGGGACGGGTGGATGATGTGATCAACGTCGCGGGCCATCGGTTGGGCACCGCGGAGATCGAAAGCGCGCTTGTCAGCCACGAGGCGGTGGCGGAGGCTGCCGTGGTGGGGAGACCGGATGAATTGAAAGGCTCCGCGATTTGTGCCTTTGTGACGCTTGAAGGTGGCAGGACGCCGACTCAGGCCCTGAAGGAAGTATTGCGCCAGCATGTGGCCAAGGAGATCGGGGCGCTGGCCAGACCGGATGAGATCCGCTTTTCCGAAGCGCTTCCAAAAACCCGCAGCGGAAAGATCATGCGAAGGTTGCTGAGAGAGATCGCCTCGACCGGGTCGGTATCGGGAGACACGACCACGCTGGAGGACTTTTCCGTTCTCGAAAAACTTCGCGCCGCCGAGGAGGAATAGGCCATGCCCCGGTTCTTCTGGTCGACGGTCGAATCACAGATCGGGACGATCTATGTCGCATCAACGGTCAAAGGAATATGCAAAATCGCCATACCGGGCGAGACAAAGAAGGATTTCATGACGTGGCTGGAGCGTCACGCCGACAAAGGTCCGATCGTCGAGGACCAGCAGAAGCATCGTAAGTTCGCCGATGAACTGAACAGGTATTTTGGCCGGAAACTGGTGAAGTTCCATGTGCGTCTCGACCTTCTTGGCACACCGTTTCAGCGTCGCGTCTGGAAGGAGTTGCGGAAGGTGCGTTATGGCACGACCATATCGTACCGGGAACTATCGCGGCGAGTCGGCATGCCTCGCGCGTACCAGACCGTAGGTCGGGCCAACGGGGCGAATCCTCTTCCCATCGTCATTCCCTGCCATCGTATCATCGGAAGCGACGACAAACTTGTCGGGTATGCGGCTGGCATCAAGACGAAGGAATTCTTGCTGAGGCTCGAAGGAGCGTTGCTCGTCTGACGCAAAGTTGGTGTCAAGTACTTTGTTCCGAAGGTCTGCACGGTGCTCATGATACCGCTTGCCGACCTTCAGTTTTTTTGGTAGGTTGTAGACGCGTTGCCGCATATCCCCTCGGGCTGCGCATCATCGCTGTACATACTTCATCCGTCACCGAGTGCTCACCGTGTCGTTTCTTCGCGATTTGAATCCCGCGCAGCAGGATGCCGTCCGAGCCGTCAACGGTCCGGTGATGATCATTGCTGGAGCGGGGAGCGGGAAGACGCGTGTGCTGACGTATCGCATCGCCCATCTCATCTCGTGCGGCGTTCCGCCGTCGAGCATTCTGGCGCTGACATTCACGAACAAAGCGGCGCAGGAAATGAAACAGAGAATCGGCGTGCTCGCTGGCGACACGGCGCGCGACTTGTGGATGGGAACGTTCCATTCCATGTTCGCGAGGATTCTCCGCCGCGAAAGCACCCACCTCGGGTATACCCCGTCATACAGCATCTACGATTCGGACGATTCCCTGGGCGCGGTGAAGCGCTCCATGGAACGGTTGCGGATCGCGACGCAGCAGTATCATCCGACGGCCATTCGCTCACGCATCAGTTTCTGTAAGAATCAGATGATCACTCCGTCGGCGGCGCAGGAACGGAGCAAGGACATCTTCGATGAGCAAGCGGCCCGCGTGTATTCCGAATACATACGGCTCCTGAAATCGAGCAACGCGATGGATTTCGACGACCTCCTCGTCAAGCCCATTGAGCTGTTTGAAGCGCATCCCGAAATCCTGGGGAAATACCAGCATAGGTTCACATTCCTTCTGGTCGATGAGTTTCAGGATACCAACAGGGCGCAGTATAAAGTGATGCAACTCCTGGGCGAGAAATATCGGAACATCTGTGTGGTCGGAGATGATGCCCAAAGCATTTATTCGTTCCGTGGAGCCGATGTGCGCAATATCCTGGATTTCACGAAGGATTATCCGGATTGTCAATCGTTCAAACTGGAGCAGAATTACCGTTCAACGAAATCCATCATTGGCGTCGCGGACGCTCTCATTCAGAATAACACCAACCGGCTGCAGAAGCACCTTTGGACGGATAACGACAGGGGCGATCCAGTCAAGGTCCTGCAATGTGCCGATGATCAAGATGAAGCGCTGAGGATCGTCCACATTGTGCAGGAGGAGGTGGGAAAACACAAGGCGGACCTGAAAGATGTTGCCATTCTCTACCGAACGAACGCGCAGTCGCGCGCAATCGAGGATGCTCTTCGCCGCAGTGGCGTGCCGTACACCATTGTCGGCGGTATTCGCTTCTATGAACGAAAAGAGATCAAGGATGTTCTTGCATACCTTCGATTGCTGGCAAACCCAAAGGACCAGGAAAGCCTGCTGCGCGTCATCAATGTGCCGGCGCGGGGGATCGGTGATACAACCGTCGAACGGCTTCGGGCGTACGCGGAAACACTGCGCGTATCACTGCTCGAGGCTCTGAGTCATGCCGACGGAATCACGGAGCTGTCCGAGCGCACCCGACGTTCCGTCAGACACTTTGGGTCGCTGATCGCCAAGTACAGCCACCTTCGCTCGCACATGGGACTGGGGGAATGGCCGCGGGCATTGGTCGATGAATTGGGCATTCTGACCGTTCTTAAAGAGGAACGCACGCCGGAGGCGATGGCGCGCTGGGAAAACATCCAGGAGCTCTTGTCCGCCCTGTCAGAATTCGCCCAGCAGGGAAGCAGTGCAACGCTGGAGGCATTCCTGGAAGAGGTGTCGCTCGTGTCGGACATCGACACTTGGGAAGGGACGACCAACGCCGTAACGCTGATGACTCTGCATGCTTCCAAAGGACTGGAATTCCCGGTCGTGTGCGTTGCTGGATTGGAGGAAGGGCTGCTCCCGTTTGCGTCGTCACAAATGGATCCGGCAGACGTGGAGGAGGAGCGGAGACTCTTGTATGTGGGGATGACGCGCGCGCAAAGAAAACTCTACCTGGCGTATGCGCACATGCGATACCGATTCGGAGAGGCTACGTTCTCAGCCCCCTCCCGGTTCCTTGCCGAAGTTGGAGCCGATCACGTGGAGCACGAACATAAGCGCGTTCCCGTACGGGGAGGGATCCGTTCAACGGCCTCCGAACGCTCCGTTCGTTCGACCGCGCATCGTAAACCCCCGCGCGTTTCGGAGGATGGATTCACATCCGATGCGATGCCCGACTATGAATCGGAATCCCAGGAACTGACCGCGATCAAACGGGGCCACATGGTGCGCCACGAACTGTTCGGACGTGGAAAAGTAATCGAGGTATCGGGGTCGGGAGAGGGAAGGAAAGCTGTGGTGCAGTTTGAAGATTTTGGATTGAAGAGCTTGATCCTCAAGTTTGCAAGGTTGCGGCCGGGCTGAGCCGCCCTTTTTGACGATTCGCTCTACTCATCCCATCGCGACGAACTGACGACCACGATCCGGTGCCAGTATTCACGATGGATGTAGTGGGTGATGAGAGCCTGGAATGCCGCCACCCTTCCGGAAGGTACGATCACGTAGAAGACTGAAGGGGATCCGGTACGTCGGTGGAATTGGTCGAGAAAAACGTTGTATTGCGTGAGGGCGTGGTCGTTCTCAAAATCGTGGTCCCCAGTTTTTGCTTCCCCAATAACGTATCGCTTCGACACGGCATCGTAGGCATACACGTCCGGCGCTTTATCCTCCTGATCACCGTATCCATCGTTCAAAAGCTCCTGGGGCGTGAGAAATCCCCTGACGCCGTCGGCCGCGCTGACGGTGAACCCCTCATGCTGGAACACTTCAACCAATTCTTCAACGAGCGACCGGTGTTTCTCCAGGTCGGCGTCTTTCCGTATCACGTGCGCTATTTGGCTCCGACCGTTTCGTGTGAAAGAATGCGCTGGTAGTACTGCTCATACTGTGTAACGATGCGTTCGCTGTCAAATTCAACCGCCCGACGTCTGGCTGACTGGGCGAACATCCGGTGTTTGGCGGGATTGGACAGGAGGTCGATCGCGTAGCGGGCCATCCGGTCGATGTCTCCGATCTCGGCAATAAACCCCGTTTGACCGTGAACCTGGAGCTCGGGCAATCCGCCCACGCTCGAACTGATGATGGGCACTTCACAGGCCATTGCTTCGAGTGCAGAGAGGCCGAAGCTTTCGGACTGGCTCGGCATGAGAAAGAGATCTGCCGCCGACAGAAGTTCAACGATGTCGATCTGTTTTCCGAGGAAGTGGACTGAGTCTTGCAGGCCGAGCTCGCGAGTGAGGAGCTCACACTGCGAGCGGTCTGGTCCGTCGCCGATGAGCAGCAACGTGCTGTGCACTTTCTTGTGGACTTCGCCGAAGATTCTGATGACGTCCTGGACCCGCTTTACGGGACGGAAATTCGACGTGTGGACGAGGATCTTTCCTCCCTCTGCACAATACCGCTTGCGTACGTGGTCAGCGGGGAGCCTGCGATAAAATGTCGTATCGACAAAGTTGGGGATGACTTCGATGGCTTTGTTGATGCCGTAGTTTGTTAGCGTCTTTTCCCGAAGGAAGCGTGAGACTGCAGTCACGCCGTCGCTTTGTTCGATGCTGAATCGGAGGATAGGGAGGAAACTCGGCTCCAGCCCGACCAGCGTAATATCCGTGCCGTGAAGAGTGGTAACGACGCGGATGTCCGGGGCATGGAGGACCTGCTTGGCGAGATATGCGCTGGTCGCGTGGGGGATAGCGTAATGACAATGGAAAATGTCGAGCTTTTCGTACTGGGCAACCTCAACCATCTTGCTGGAGAGGGCCAGCGTATAGAGGGGAAAATCAAAAAGGGGATAGCTGGACATTTCCACTTCATGGTAGAAGATGTTATCCTGGAATCCCGCAAGTCGCATGGGAATGGCATAGCTGATAAAGTGCACTTGGTGACCCCTGCGCGCGAGTGCCTTGCCAAGCTCGGTGGCGACGACGCCGCTTCCGCCATAGGTCGGATAACATGTAATTCCAATTTTCATGGTATGATGGTAGAGAGAAATGAATGGACATTCAAGGAATCGGATCGATCGTACGGGTAGATGACGCAGGTGTGGAGAATAGAAACAATGATTACGTGGTTGTAGAACGGTGGCTGTGAGCGTGAAGAATGGGCAGTGGAACGATTTCGGATGTATCGGCGTTCCTTCAATCGTTGGCAGTTATGGGAACTACCGTTTGGGTCCTTGACATTCCAGCTGGTTTGCCGTACCTTTGTGGAGGTTGTTTCGCCAAGAGTCATTTTGACTCTTTCTTTTTGGACCAATATAGGACCTGAATAGTCGTATTTATGTTCCAGTTATCAAAGCGTGTTGAATACGGGCTGATCGCCCTTCGTCACATGGCCATGCATCCTACGGGACAGGTCTACACGGCGAAGGAGCTTGCCAAGGAATACGACATCCCCTATGAACTCTTGGCAAAAGTCTTGCAGAAACTGGCAAGGTCCGGCCTCATTTTCTCGCTGCAAGGCGTGCGGGGCGGTTACACGCTTGGCCAAGATCCCAACAAACTTTCCGTGGCCCATGTCATCCGCATCATCGAAGAAGAAAAACCGATGATTGCGGAATGTTATGTCGAAGGAGCGGACAGCTGTTCGATCTTCGATGTCTGCACGATTCGCAAGCCGCTCGGCAAGGTTCAGCGGAATCTGAACATTTTGTTCGATAAAATGACGATCCAGGAAATCATCTGACAAGGACATCGACCATGTCTACTCCGCTCTCGATCTTCACAGACAACACGAAAGAGTTCCTGAAGTTCATGAAGTCGAGGTATACCCTGATCCACCAGTCGAATGTGTTCTTCCGGGACGTGCATTATGCGGTCATGGCATATCTCGAGCTCAACAAAGTCCATCCGCGGTATCTTGAATCAGAAGAGCTCACGCGCCGCGTGATCGCGCACCTTGAGCAGCAGGGATTGTTGAGGCCGATCGACGCTCGCACGTGGCTGGTCACGGTTCCCGAATTCAAACTCCCGTCGTCGAAACCCGCTGCACCAGCAAAGCCTGCTCCGGGAGCTGCATCACGACCGGCCGCACCCAAACCGGCCGCCGCCCCCGCGACACCGGTGGCTCCGGCACCTCAACCGCCGCAAGGTTCATGAATACAAAGGGCACTGCCCTGAAATCGCATCACATATCATGACCACTGAACCAAACACGATCGAAGATCTCGCCAACCGGGAATACAAGTGGGGCTTTGTCTCCGATGTAGAGAGCGAATCCGCTCCCAAGGGTTTGGGCGAGGCTACGATCCGTTATATCTCGGCCCGAAAGAACGAACCCGAGTGGCTGCTTGAGTGGCGGCTGAAATCGTACCGCCACTGGTTGCAGATGACGGAGCCGACGTGGGCGAATGTCCGCTATCCCAAGGTGGACTACCAGGACATCATCTACTATTCAGCCCCGAAGAAGAAGCCTGGTTTGAAGAGCTTGAGCGAGGTCGATCCCGAGCTGCTCCGCACATACGAGAAGCTTGGCATTCCGTTGCGTGAACAGGAAATGCTTGCAGGAGTGGCGGTGGACGCTGTCTTTGACAGCGTGTCGGTTGCAACGACATACAAGGGAAAGCTCAAAGAATTGGGAATCATCTTCTGTTCGTTTTCCGAGGCGGTCCAGGAGCACCCGGAACTTGTTCGCAAGTATCTTGGGTCGGTCGTGCCCCCAAACGACAACTTCTTCGCTGCGCTCAATTCTGCCGTATTTTCGGACGGATCATTCTGCTATATCCCGAAAGGCGTGCGTTGTCCGATGGAGCTTTCTACCTACTTCCGGATCAATGCGGCGAACACGGGTCAATTCGAACGCACGCTGATTGTCGCAGAAGAAGGTGCGTATGTGAGTTATCTGGAAGGGTGCACGGCCCCTATGCGCGACACGAATCAACTGCACGCCGCCGTCGTGGAACTGGTGGCCGTCGGGGACAACGCGTCGATAAAGTACTCGACAGTGCAAAACTGGTATCCAGGGGACAAGGAAGGCAGAGGAGGAATCTACAATTTCGTCACGAAGCGCGGAAAGTGCATCGGACGCAATACAAGGATCTCGTGGACACAGGTGGAGACGGGTTCCGCCATTACATGGAAATACCCGAGCGTCATTCTGCAGGGGGACAACGCCGTCGGCGAATTCTATTCGGTGGCCGTTGTGAACAATCATCAACAGGCCGATACGGGAACAAAGATGATCCATATCGGCAAGAATACAAGGAGCACGATCGTTTCCAAGGGCATCTCCGCGGGGTTTGGCCAGAATTCATACCGAGGACAGGTTTCGATCAAGAAAGGTGCAACGAACGCCCGGAATTTTTCGCAATGCGATTCTCTGCTGCTGGGAGACACCTGCGGCGCTCACACTTTCCCCTATATCGAAGTACGGAACACCACTTCAAAGGTCGAACATGAAGCGTCGACATCGAAGATCGGCGAGGATCAGATCTTCTACTGCAAACAGCGTGGACTTGCGGCGGAGGACGCCGTGAACATGATCGTCAACGGATTTTGCCGCGAAGTCTTTCGCGAGCTTCCGATGGAATTCGCCGTCGAAGCTCAGAAACTTCTCGGCGTTAGCCTGGAGGGAAGCGTCGGCTGATGCCGGCGCCACACGATACTGCGAAAGGAACGATGTCACATGCTTGAGATTCGAGACCTGCATGCCAGCATCAACGGCAATGAGATCCTGCGAGGCGTCAACCTCAGGGTGAACGCGGGCGAGGTGCACGCGATTATGGGTCCCAACGGCTCCGGAAAAAGCACGCTCGCAGCAGTGCTTGCCGGACGGGATGTCTATTCCGTGTCCCGGGGAACCGTAACGTATGAAGGAAAAGACCTCCTCGAGATGGACCCGGAGGAACGGGCTCGCGGCGGTGTCTTCCTGGCCTTCCAGTATCCGGTGGAGATCCCGGGAGTCACGAACTCGTATTTCTTGAAAACCGCATTGAACGCCATCCGAAAGCATCGGGGGTTGGAAGAGCTGGACGCTGTGGATTTTCTCAAGCTCATACGGGAGCGGATGCGGCTTGTGGACATGGAGGAATCTTTCCTGCACCGTCCGGTGAATGAGGGATTCTCCGGCGGTGAGAAGAAGCGAAACGAGATCTTCCATATGGCGGTCCTAGAACCGAAACTCGCAATTCTCGATGAGACCGATTCGGGCCTAGACATCGATGCCCTCCGGATCGTCGCCGATGGCGTCAATAAGCTTCGAAGAAAGGACAACGCAACGATCGTCGTAACACATTACCAACGTCTGCTGAATTACATCATTCCCGACTTTGTCCACGTCCTAGTCGATGGCCAGGTGATGCGTTCAGGCGGCAAAGAGTTGGCGCTTGAGCTGGAGGAAAAAGGGTACGATTGGGTAAAAGAGACCCCTGAGAACGTAACGACGTAGACCGACGAACCACATGGGACAGCAGCACGCCTGGTACGAAAAGCAATTCGAGTCGTTTGAACGGAGCCTCAACGGGGATTCCCGCACTCCTGTGCACAAACTGCGTCGGTCGGCGATCACTCACTTCTTGTCGAGAGGATTTCCGACGACACAGGAAGAAGAATGGCGGTTCACGAACGTGCAACCCATTGCGTCGCGGACATTCATCCCCTCGATTGGACGTCCGGAAGCCCGTCTGACAGCGGGGGATATCGACCGCCTGGCATTTCCAGCCGTGAATCGGGTCGTGTTCGTTAACGGCCATGTCGTTCCGGAGCTATCGTCGACCCGTTTGCCCCAGGGAGTGTTCGCCGGAAGCCTGGCAGTAGCGCGAAGGAATCACGCGTCCGTAATCGATCGTTACCTTGGGGCTTCAGTGCGTGGCACGGAATCGGCGTTCACGGCGTTGAATACTTCATTCCTGCAGGATGGCCTGTTCGTGCATGTTCCCGACGGCGTGGAATTGGAGGAGCCGATTGTGGCGGTGTTCATAGCGGCAGGCGCCTCGGGCGGCTTCGCGGCCCATCCGCGGAATCTTTTTGTTCTGGATGAACGAGCGTCCGCCACGGTCACCGAGGTGTATGTTACGTTTGGGACCTCCGATTATCTCACGAATGCGGTGACGGAAGTCGACCTTTCGCCGGGCGCGCGCCTCGAACATCACAAAGTGCAATCGGAATCCCGTGACGCTTTCCACGTGGGATTCACACATGTCCGGCAGAAAACGTCGAGCGTTTTCCATTCGACGAGCGTGACCCTTGGAGGTTCGCTTGTGAGGAATGAACTGATCTCGGTGCTTTCCGGGGAATGGTGTGAATGCACGATGAACGGATTGTCCGTGGGTTCCGGCACCCAGCTTCTTGACAATCACACGACGATCGATCACGCCACGCCGAACGGGAGGTCATGGGAGGTCTACAAGGCGATCTTGGACGGCTCATCCAAGGGGATCTTCAACGGCAAAATCTTCGTGCGAAAAGATGCACAGAAAACGGACGCGAAACAGACGAACAAAACGCTGCTGCTATCGGACAGTGCGACGATCGACACAAAGCCTCAGCTGGAGATCTTCGCTGACGACGTTAAATGTACGCACGGCGCAACCGTGGGTCAGCTTGATGAGCAGCAAATCTTCTATCTTCGCTCCCGCGGCATTGGTGTGGACCAGGCGCGCGATCTTCTTACCACTGCGTTTGGACTTGAGGTCATCGAGCGGGTGAAGAACCCTTCACTTCGATCGTACATGGAACGGATTCTGCGTCAGCGACTCCACGAAGAGAGAGTCCGGACAGCGCAATGATCACGCCTCCGACCACATCCGTCCCCATGTCCCCTCAGACGTTTGATGTGGAATCTTTGCGGGGTGAATTTCCCATCCTGAACGTCCTCGTCCACGGTCATCGGTTGGTGTATCTCGACAATGCTGCGACCTCTCAGAAGCCGCGCGCGGTCATTCGGTCGGAAGAGGAGTACTACCGAACGATGAATGCAAACGTACATCGGGGCGTTCATACACTGAGCGAGAAGGCCACGGCCCGGTATGAAGAAAGCCGGGAGTCCATTCGAAAGTATATCGGAGCCGGAAGCGCGAAAGAGATCGTGTTCGTGCGGGGTACGACCGAGGCAATCAATCTTGTCGCGGCGACATATGGCAAAATGCATGTGGGGAAAGGTGATCATGTCGTCATCTCGGGGATGGAACATCATTCGAACATCGTCCCGTGGCAGATGTTGTGCGGCGAAACCGGTGCCTTGTTGCGGGTGATACCCTTGAACGACCGTGGGGAAGTGATCCTATCCGAGTATGAAAAGATTCTTGACGGCCCGGTGAAGCTCGTTGCCATAAGCCATATTTCAAATGCCCTGGGAACGGTCAATCCAATCCGCGAGATGATTGCGTCGGCACATCGGCGGGGCATACCCGTGCTAGTGGACGGAGCGCAAGCGATGCAGCACGGGCCGGTCGACGTTCGCGAACTTGAGTGCGATTTCTACGCTTTCTCAGGACACAAAATGTTCGGACCGACCGGCATAGGTATTCTTTTTGGACGCGAAGCACTCCTCGAGACGATGCCGCCATACCAGGGGGGCGGCGATATGATCAAGTCCGTGACATTCGAGAAAACGATTTATAACGACTTGCCGCACAAGTTTGAAGCAGGGACCCCGAACATCGCAGGAGCCGTTGCACTCGGAACCGCAACGGAGTGGTTGTCCGGACTAGACTGGACCGCGATCGGACTCTACGAACAGAACCTGTTGCAATATGCAACAGATGCTCTCTCCGACATGCCCGGTGTCCGGATCATTGGCACAGCAGAGCGGAAAGCCGGCATCGTTTCGTTCGTGATGAACGACATACATCCTCATGACATCGGCACGATCCTTGACAGGGATGGTGTAGCGATTCGCACGGGCCACCACTGTGCTCAGCCGGTTATGATGCGTTACGGCGTGCCCGCGACAGCCCGCGCTTCGTTTGCTCTGTACAATACGGCTTCGGAGGTGGATGCTCTCATTGCCGCACTGGGCCGGGTACGAGAGGTCATGGGAATATGACCTCGGGGGCGGAATCTCTCTACCAGGACATTATCCTCGACCACAATCGAAGTCCCCGCAATTTCCGCGTGCTGGATGGGGCCCATCGGATCGTCGAGGCGTACAATCCTCTGTGCGGAGACCACTACACGATCTATCTGAAACTGGATGGTGAGATCATCAGCGACATCGCATTTCAGGGGTCAGGTTGCGCAATCTCCAAATCGTCGGCCTCTGTCATGAGCACGGTCGTCAAGGGAAAGACGCGGGAGGAGGCGGAGGCGTTGTTTACGGCGTTCCATCACCTTGTGACCGAGGGCGCGGATGCCGGGGAGGATCTAGACCAGTACGGAAAATTGGCCGCTTTTTCCGGCGTGAGCGAATTCCCGGCCAGGGTCAAATGTGCGATTCTGGCATGGCATACAATGAAAAGCGCTCTGCACTCTGACGCGAAGACGGTTTCGACAGAATAGTTTTCTACACGCAGGAAGATCAGGAGGATTCTATGGACGTTACCACGCAGGAAAGACCGGAAATCGCCGAGGAGGTATTCGTAACTCCCCGTGCTCTCGAGGAAGTGCGCAAAATCAGGAGTGAGAACAACATCCCCGAACATCACGTTTTACGGCTTGGCGTAAAGGGGGGCGGCTGTTCCGGCCTCTCGTACGTTTTGGCGTTCGACGAGAAAGAACGTCCAGGCGACAAAGTTTTCTCTTTCGCGGGCGTGTCAGTGATCGTAGACCCCAAGAGTTTGTTCTACCTGTCCGGAACCACTCTGGATTTCTCAGACGGACTGAATGGCCGGGGCTTTGTGTTCAACAATCCCAACGCCGCCCGTAGCTGCGGTTGCGGGAATTCTTTCGGTGTGTAACGTGGAAGCCCAGCAAAAATCGGAACAGTCTGCATCGGCCACGACGAGTTTTCCCGCAACGGTGATGGTTGGAAGCCGTGAAGTGCCGGTCGGATCGGAACTCGAATATCGTGTGTGGAACGCTCTGCGCGAATGTTACGATCCGGAGATCCCGGTGAATATTGTCGACCTCGGCCTGGTCTATGAAATGAAAGTGGACGAAGAGATCACGGGAGAGGCGAACGTCTTCATTCGCATGACGCTGACGGCTCCCGGCTGCGGCATGGGGCCGATGATCGCAGCGGATGTGAAACGGAGGGCCTCCATGGTGCACGGGGTGGCCAATGTCATGGTTGACCTTGTGTTCGACCCGATCTGGAATGTTGCGATGATGTCGGAAGCCGCCAAGCTTATGCTGAATCTGCCGTGAGGTCGCTGCTGTCGGGAGGAACTGAAGGGCCGGAGTGTTGCCGGCCCTTTTTTATATCACCACTACTCTGCAGGAGGTTGCATGGAAGCTCGTGATGTCGTGAACGCGATGGCGCGCTGGCTGCACGTGTTCGGGGGCGTATTGTGGATCGGCTTCATGATGTACTTTGTGATCATCATGAAACCCATGATGCCCACGCTGGATCCCCCCGTGCGTGCGGGATTGATGACGGCGTTGACTCCACGCATGACAAAATGGATGAGAGGCATAGTCGGCGTTACGGTGCTCACCGGTCTTATGCTCCTGGGGATCGTGTACCATTCCGGCGGACTGATGTTCGAAACGGGAACGACGTGGAGCGCTTCATCGATAATTCTTGTGGTCCTTGCATTCGCGATGTTCGGCCCGTACGACCTCGTTGCCCGGTCGGGCGCCGGACGTAACGGATGGATCCTCGGTTCGGTCGCATTGCTGGTGATCATGGGCATGCAATACGCAATGACGGACATCGCGGGAATGACGTACCGGGCCGCCATGATCCATCTCGGCGTGATGTTTGCAATGATCCTCGCAGCGAACGGTTTTATGCGCATGATCCCCGCGCAGCGAAGGATGCTCGAGGCAATGACGGCTGGAAAGGCGCCGGATCCGGCCGACGTGGAGCAGGCTCAGATCCGTGCCGAACATAACGCATACCTGGCGCTTCCAGTCGTGTGGACGATGCTGAATCAGCACACGGTGGTTCCAGGAGCTTCCAGCAGCCTCTGGTTCCTGGGGATCCTCGCGTTCTCAACAGTTGTCGTATCCTGGACCTTGCGTCAGACATCAAAATAGACATACGGCGCGATGAACACGTGTGCAGTTCATCTTGCTTTGACGTTGCTGGCATTCGTGGTCCCAGCCGGGAGCCAGCAGTCAGGGGAACGGAGGCTCGCCGGCCGGGTTTCCGAAGTCCGGCTTCGGAGCTCGGTGCGAGACCTCGTACGTCTTGGGAACAGGATGGGAGGCACGCCCTCAGGCGATGCTTCCGCTCAATACGTGGCCAGCACCTTTCAGTCGTACGGATTGAACGTCCGGATCACCGAAGGCCCGCCGGTGCCGACGTTCATGCACACCCGGTGGACGCTGAAAGTAGTGGAGCCTCGGAGTCTCCGTTCGATTGCTGCGTATGAGTGGCCGGCAGGGTTTTCTCCAGCGCTCCCGTTGGACACATTTGAGATAAAAAGTATGGTCGGCCTTCTCTCGGGGAAGGCAGCGGAAGTGAATACCATGATCCTCATGCGGGAAATGCCGGACGCAGATCTGTTCGAACGTTTTGCCGAACAGGGCACGGGATGCGTGCTCGTCGCGGACAGTGTGAATGCACCGTCGTATGAGGACTCCGGGTTGATTCACAGCCTGCCGGGCGAAACGGAAGATACCTACCTCCCGGTTTTTTCCGTGTCGCGTCGGTTTGCGCGGACGGTTGAATCGGCGTTGGAACGGGGTTTGGTGGTCCGTGTGGTCGCGGGATTGTTAACGTCACGCGGAACCGGCCGTCCGGTAACCGTGGAGGGTATTCTCGAAGGTTCGACGGATACTTCGATAATCGTCTGTGCTCACGGCGACGCAGATTCGGGCGGACCCGGTGCGGACGACAATGCTTCCGGTGTGGCAGGCGTGCTGGAACTGGCGAGGGTCATCTCATCCGGAATTCGGGGTAACATTCTGCCTCCGCCGCGATACGGGATCCGTTTTATCGTGTGGGGGGCAGAGATCGAGTCGACCCGGGAGTACATACGTGCACATGCGGACAGCATCGACAGAATCCGCCTGGTCCTGAACTTCGACGAGATCGGAACGGGAGCTGAACGCAATTGTCTCTACTTTGAAGGGAATGACCGTCCGATCAATCAACCTGTCCTGAGGATCATGCAGGACATCGCCGAGGAATATGTCGGACGGCCTGGATTTTGGTCGGAAGCGACGACAAACCCTTCACAAGGCGGTACGGATTCGTATGTATTCGAACCCGCCAGCCTGCGCCGCCTTGGAGTTTCCGACGTGGAGATTCCCGCCATTACGATCTTCACAGCCGCATGGAATATGCCGAAGAAAATCCCGCAGACTCCCGGTTGGTCGACACGGGCGTGGAAAGGGAATCCCGACACTGTCATCGTCGATTACTCGCGTTACTATCACTCGTCCCGGGATCTTCCGGCCTTAACCACTGAACGAGAACCGTTCAACATGGTGTGGGCGGTAAAGGCCGCACTGATCTCCTTGATACGGATCGCCTGGACTTCTCCTTGATTGGACCGGTGGAATTCAGTACGTTGGAGTCATCCGATGGACCGATCACATTCCTCTAACCCGCAGGACCCACAAGCACTCCGTGTGTCGATTGCGCCGTTGACGGAAGTCCATCGACTGAGGAAGCCGGAAGAACCTCACTACTGGCAGCTCTGCGTGAATTGCGGTACCAGGCTCGACGGACGCAAGTGTAAGCTTGTCTGTCATACATGCGGGTTCTATCATTCCTGCAGTGAACCGTGACCGCTTCTGATCCCCGATAGTTCCTTTCCGAAAGATGTCGCTGACTCTCCGTTGCGGTACAATGTCGTACGACCTTGCGGCGCGCACCCATCTCATGGGTGTGCTGAACGTTACTCCCGACTCATTTTCCGACGGCGGAAGGTTCCTCGATCCCGATAACGCATTTCGTCGGGCCATCGAGATGGAGGAGGGCGGTGCAGATTTCATCGATATCGGGGGCGAATCAACGAAGCCTGGTTCTGCGCCCGTCACGGTGGAAGATGAACTGCGGCGAGTCCTGCCGGTTATCGAACGCTGCAGCGGGCGTCTCACTGTTCCGATCTCTATCGACACGACAAAGTCTGAAGTCGCACGGGCAGCGATCGACGCTGGTGCGACGCTGATCAACGATGTCAGCGCGGGCGTTTTCGACCCCGCCATAGTGTCGTTGGCGGGCCGGTCGGACGTGCCGATGATCCTCATGCACATGCAGGGTACGCCTGCGACGATGCAGAACCAGCCGATCTACGGGGATGTAACGCGGGAAGTCGCAGCATTCCTTGACGAACGGGCAAAGAATGCACAGGGCCTCGGGGTAAAGCAGGTGATCATCGACCCTGGTATTGGCTTCGGAAAGTCCCTGGAACACAATATCCGGCTGATCCGTGAGTTGCACATACTGACGACGAGCGGACACCCTGTTCTCGTGGGTGTATCGCGTAAATCGTTCATAGGTTCGATTCTCAACCTGCCCGTTGGTGATCGCATGGAAGGAACTGCGGCGGCGGTTGCAGCATGCATCTTCGCAGGGGCACACATCGTGCGTGTTCACGACGTTCGGGAGATGAAGCGAGTCGCCGTCATGTGCGATGCTCTGAAGCCCCTTCATGTCCGCGCGGACTTGACCTTGTGATATTCGCAACGCCAAGCATCGTCGTCCTGATTCCGGCATTCAATGCCGCGACCCCGCTTCGTGCACTGCTTGCCGAACTTCGTTGTCATGTCGATCCAGGTCGAACAATCGTCGTAGACGACGGGTCCGCAGATGAAACGGCAGCGGTAGCCGCAACGGCCGGAGTTGAGGTGATTCGACATGTCGAAAATGCCGGGAAAGGGGGTGCGCTTCGTACCGGATTTGACTGGATCCTCGCCCATCGAACCTTCGATGCTGTCGTGACAATGGACGCGGACGGTCAGCACGACCCGGCTGATATGAAGTCGCTTATCGATGTGTGGACGAGGACGGAGGCCGGCCTCGTCGTCGGGTGGAGGAAGAGGGCGGGGACTCGCATGCCTATGTCCCGGAGGCTTTCCAATAAAATGACGTCATTTCTGGTGCGGGCAAGAACAGGTCAGGATATTCGCGACAGCCAGTGCGGTTATCGATTGATCACACGTCGTACGCTCGAAGAAGTTCGGTTCCTCGCGAACGGTTTCGAGGCGGAGACGGAGTTTATACTCCGCGCAGGTGCAAAGGGTATACAGATCACTTCTGCCCCCATTCATACGATCTACTCAAGGGAACGGAGCTTCATGACGCATTGGAAGACGACAAAAGCGTTCGTGCGGGTTCTTCTCGGTGAATACACATGAATCGACTTCTCAATGAAAGAAAAGACCTGATCGAGACACTCAGGTCAAAGGGAATCCGCAACGAACGCGTACTGAAAGCTCTCGGCAAGGTTGAGCGCCAGCTTTTCGTCCTGCCGCCATTTGCCAGGAAGGCGTACGAAGACACGGCTCTTCCGATCGCGAGCGGTCAGACGATCTCCCAGCCGTACACCGTTGCGTTCATGACGGAACAGCTCGACCCGAAGTCGGATGGCAAAATACTGGAGATCGGCACGGGTTCGGGGTATCAAGCGGCGGTGCTTGCCGAACTTGGATGCCGTGTGTTCACAATAGAGCGCCATATGGAGCTGCATCTTCAATCCCGAAAACTTCTTGAACAGCTGGGATATCGAGTGGCATCGAAGTGCGGCGACGGAACCGTCGGATGGACTGAGTTTTCCCCTTATGACGGGATCATCGTCACAGCCGCAGCTCCACAGGTACCGGACCCGCTCATCAGCCAACTCGCCGACGGTGGACGGTTGGTCATCCCTGTTGGAGATACGGAAACACAAGATCTGCGCGTGATCACCAAAACCGGCGAAACGCTTGAGCAACGGGATGTCCATGGTTTCAAATTTGTTCCGTTGATCGGGAAAATGGGCTGGGAGCGCTAGCAGCGGTTTCCTTGCAACCTGCATCCATGCACGTCCCACTCGTACTTGCCATCGTTGGTCCGACGGCCGCAGGAAAGACTCCTCTAGCGGTTCAGTTGGCTCAACTCCTTTCAGGCGAAGTGCTCTCCGCGGATTCCCGCCAGATCTATCGGTATCTCGACATCGGGACTGCAAAGCCGACACCTTCGGAACGACAGGGTATTCCTCATCATTTTTTGGATATCCTGGACCCGAATGCGCCATACAACGCAGGTCAGTTTGGAATTGAAGCGCGTGACTGCGCCGCGGAGGTTGCCGTAAAAGGAAACCTGCCGATCCTCGTCGGCGGCTCCGGACTGTACGTCCGCTCATTCGTCGACGGGTTGTTCACCGGACCCGGAAAGGATATGGATCTTCGATCAAGACTTCAGGAACTGCTGGACGAAGAAGGGGAGGCGGCGCTGTATGCAGAGTTGAGGAAAGTGGACCCGGTAGCAGCCGCAAAACTGGAATCCGGAAAACCGCGCCGGGCAATGAGGGCATTGGAGGTCTTTTATACGACCGGCAAACCTATCTCGGAGCATCACAAGGAGCAGATACCGCAGGGTGTGGTTAAGGTGCTGCAGATCGGGTTGCAGATTGAAAGGGAAGAATTGCACAGACGTATTGACGATCGGGCGGCCCATATGATCGAACGAGGTCTGGTGGATGAAGTACGATCGCTTCTTGCCCGTGGTTACGACCGTTCACTGAACGCACTGAATACCGTCGGTTACAAAGAGGTTCTTGACTTGCTTGATGGCAAAAGCGGCGAGAAGGAGATGCTTGAGAGTATTCGGCGCAACACGCGCCGATTCGCGAAACGTCAGATGACCTGGTTCCGCGCGGACAAACGTATTCATTGGATCACCGCAGGAAAGCAGACAGCGCTAAAGAAACTCGCGGGCGAGATCGTTGAGCACATGAAGCAGGAAGAAGGTGTTCATTGAATTCAATGCAATGGAATTGTATATTTGATCTTGTAATCGGGGCGTGGCGCAGCGCCGTCCCGTCCGTGCAACGGACGGGACGTGCGTCCTCGTCCCCGCCTACGGCGGGGACGGGACCTGGCGTCAGGGGGAAAGGGCGCTGTGTATTGGGTCTATGTTCTAGAAAGTCAGCTGAACGGTCGTTTTTATGTTGGTCATACGAATGACCGGGACAGGCGGGTTGAGCAGCACAATCGAGGCGAGGTGAAATCAACTCGGCCACATAGACCGTGGATCTTGGTTTACTCTGAAGCTTATGCAACACGCAAAGAAGCAATGCGGCGTGAACGCGAGATCAAGAGCAGGAAGAAGCGGAAATACATTGAAGAACTGATTCGGGGCGTGGCGCAGCCTGGCTAGCGCGCTTGGTTCGGGACCAAGAGGTCGCGAGTTCGAATCTCGCCGCCCCGACTTTGAATAACTACCCGGTTGCGTGAGGAACAATGTTGAATGAGGCCCGATCGTTGATCGGGCCTCTGTTTTTTCGGCGTGGCTCTCAATTGAGCGTTGCTCCCCCGGCAGACCGTTGTGAGAGACACGGCAACGGATTTCCCGATTTACGGTCAAAATTGAAACTCCCCGCGGATTTGGCTACATTATCTGTACCAACCTTTTGTGAGACCCTTCGTGCCCGCCTCAGCTACCGCCATTGTTGCAATTGTCGGACGTCCGAATGTGGGCAAATCGACGTTGTTCAACCGCCTCATCGGCGAACGGGACGCCATTGTATTCGACACGCCCGGTGTTACGCGCGACCGCAAGTACGGCACGGTCGAATGGGCTGGCACAACGTTTACGGTCATCGATACCGGCGGTTATGTGCCACGCTCCGAAGATGTGTTCGAGCGGGCCATTCGTGAACAGGCCCAAGCGGCGATTGAAGAAGCGGACGCAGTTGTCTTCCTTGTGGATGCAGTCGATGGCGTCACTCCGCTGGACCGAGAGCTCGCCGGGATACTTCGGACCTCCCGAAAACCGATCTTTCTTGTTGTGAACAAAGTCGACTCGGAGCGGCGCGAGGCGAATGCTCCGGAGTTCTACGAGCTGGGGCTGGGGGAGCCGGTTTCAATCGCCGCCCTCGGTGGAAGACAGATTGGCGACTTCCTGGATCGTCTGACAGGCACATTCAAGAAACGGGGACGCGCTTTGCCCGCCGACCGCCGTTTGAAGGTTGCCATCGTCGGCAAACCGAACGTCGGGAAATCGTCTCTGGTAAACGCTCTTCTGGGTACAAATCGTCAGGTCGTTACCGAAGTCCCCGGAACCACCCGGGATCCGGTGGACGCCATCTACAACCATGAGGGAGAAGAGATCGTCCTGGTGGATACCGCCGGTTTGCGGAAACAGAGCAAGATCACAGAAAGCATTGAGTTCTATAGCACGATCCGGACGCTCAAGGTACTTCAGCGATGCGATGTTGCCGTCATTGTGTTCGACGGCAAGTCGGGCGTTGATAAGCAAGATCAGCACATCGTTGAAGCGGTGGCGGAGCGGAGACGTCCCGCGCTGATCGCTGTGAACAAATGGGACCTGGTGGAAAAGGAGACGAATACGGCGCGGGCGTATGATGTCGCCATTCGTGACGTGCTCGGCGTCCACGATTACCTCCCGACGGTGTTCATCTCCGCTCTGACAAAGCAACGAATAGGCAAAGTCATCGACCGCGCAAAGGAGATCAACAGGGAAGCTGCGCGAAAGATCGCTACGAGTAAGCTCAACAAGTTGATCATGACCGAGATTGAACGGACGCCTCCGCGGACCACATCATCGAAGGAGATCCGGATCAAGTACATCACTCAGGTGCGAACGAGCCCCCCGCTGTTCGCATTTTTCTGCAATGAACCGACACTCATACAAGAATCGTATCGCCGATTTCTGGAGAATAAACTCCGTGAACACTTCGGGTTCGAAGGTGTCCCGCTAGGCATTGCATTCAAGACGAAATAGCGCTGGCGACCAATGAGACGCATTGTTATTGTTGGAGGTGTGGCGGCCGGACCCGCGGCAGCTGTCCGGGCGAAGAAGATCGACCCCAACGCCGTCGTGATGCTCCTTGAACAGGGTGAGCACATTGCGTACGGCGTATGCGAGCTCCCGTATCTCGTTTCGGGCGAGATATCGGACACGGCAGTGCTCCGCCCGTATGACGCAACGCGATTTGCCCGGAATTACGGAGTGGAGGTGCGCGTATTCAATCGGGTAGAGGAGGTGGTCCCCGCACGACGCGAGCTCGCCGTTCGGGATCTCTTCCGCGGGCCCGTCGAGGTGATTCCGTACGACCGGCTGATTCTTGCGACAGGATCGTACTCGACTCCGTTGGGCTTGGCGGGTGAGCGGGCACCCAATGTCTTTCGCATGAAATCGCTCGATGACGCTCAATCACTGTGCAGGTGGATCGACGGACGTCGTCCGGCCACGGCAGTAATTGTAGGGGGCGGGTATATCGGCATGGAAACTGCAGAGGCCCTGCGGCTGCGTGGATGCGGGGTGACGGTCGTGGAATCGGCCGTAGGCGTTCTGCATGACATGGATGAATCTCTTTCCAAGCATGGGCTCGACATTCTCCGTCGCCACGGCATCAATGTTCAAACAGAGACACGGGTTGTTGAGCTCGCGGCAGATGCAAAGGGGAATGTGGGCAAAGTGGTGACCAACAATGGTTCTCTGCCCTCGGACATCGTTGTGATTACTGCCGGCGTAACTCCTGAAACATCCCTTGCCGAACAAGCAGGCGCCCGGCTGGGTGAGTTGGGAGGCGTGCGGTGTGACGCTCGCCAGGAAACGACGGTGTCGGGCATTTTTGCCGCGGGGGATTGTTGCGAAGTCCGGGACGCGGCAACGAGTCGCTGGTCGTATATGCCGCTGGCAACCATAGCAGCGCGTCAAGGACGCGTGGCCGGAGAAAATGTCGCGGGCGGATCGGCGGAGTGCAAAGATGCCGTCCGGGCGGTAGGGATCCGACTATTCGAAACTGACCTTGTTCAGGTAGGAGCAACGGTGCAACAGGCCAAAGAAGCAGGCATAGCCGCTTTGGAGCAAACCATCGAGTCTACGGACAGAGTGCCATTTCTTAAGCATGCCAGGCCGACCTCGATCAGACTTGTCACCGAGGCACAAACGGGCCGGATGCTGGGTGGTTCCGTTGTCGGAGGTCCGGGTTCGGCACAGACGGGGACGATGATCTCATTGGCCGTGCATGAACGGTTGACCTCGGATGCGTTCATGCGTCTCGACCATGTGTATGCTCCGCCCATGTCGCCGTTCAAAGATCCCGTTGCGATCGCGGCCCGCCGATTACACGCAGAAAGGACCGACCGATGAAAGGATTCAGCAGGCTCACGGTGATCGACCATCCTCTCGTCAAGCGGGATGTCGCGCTGCTTCGTGATCGTCGGACTCCGAGTCATCAGTTCAGGGCGGTTCTCCGTCGGACGGCAAGCCTCATGGCCTATGAAGTGACGAGGGCTCTGCCGACGCGAGGCGTCAAACTGAGTACGCCTTTGGAACGAACACGCGGTACGGTCATCGCTCAGAAAGTCGTTCTTGTACCCATCCTGAGAGCCGGACTTGGTCTGGTCGGAGGGTTTGTGGAGGTTCTTCCTGATGCAAGAGTAGGTCACATCGGCCTCTACAGGGACGAACAGACGCTTCAACCCGTCGACTATTATTTCAAAGTCCCGCGTCATCTTGGCACAGCTCTCGTGATCATTCTGGACCCGATGCTCGCGACAGGGGGGAGCGCAGCGGCAGCGATCGGCTATCTGAAGCGGAAGGGGGCAAAAGACATTTGTCTCGTCAGTCTCGTGGCGGCCCCTCAGGGCGTTCGAACGGTACTTCGTGCCCATCCTTCCGTGCGCCTGTATACCTGTGCCCTCGACAGGACATTGAACAAGCATGGATATATTTTGCCGGGATTAGGCGACGCCGGCGACAGGCTCTTTGGGACCGAATGAATCGAACGGCACACATTATGAGAGCAGTTGCTCTGTGCTTCATTGCGCAGAGTGCATTCGCCCAGCCTGTGCCGAATGGAGAGCTCGATTGTCTGTTGCAGCGGGGTATCAGAAGTGTCCTCCTTCAGTCCTATGATGAAGCGGAATCGACGTTTGCAGCCACGACCGAACGGTTTCCGGAAAGTCCTGCTGGCCCCCTGTTTCATGCCGCGGTGCTTCATCAGCGGGCCGGCGACCTAGGAATCGAATTCAACTCCGGGATGTTCGATTCTTTGTTGACACTCGTGCACGTGCGTTGCGACGTTCGCACTTCGCGAGACCCCTTGTGGAACAAGTCGATTCTCGCGACGGCCAAAGGAATGCTCGCCGTTGAGGCGGCGGAAGAGGGTTCATGGGTGATCGTCATTCGGGACGCGATCGCTTCTTCATCGCTTGCCGAAGAGGTGCTCGGGACGGATTCTACCATGTACGATGCTGCTCTTCCGCTCGGCAACTACTATTACTGGAAGACGAGGAAGACGGAATTCCTGACATGGCTGCCGTTCGTAGGAGACATGCGGGATCGGGGTATCGCGTTGCTCAGGAAATGTGCCGAGCATGGTCGTTATCAACGATATGCGGCACTCAACAGCTTGGTTTGGGTGCTGATCGATGCGGCTAGGGTCGACGAAGCGATCGTCGTCGTCAACACAGGGTTGGATGCGTTTCCCCGAAATAGAACGTTCCTACGGGGGCTTGCAGCATGCCAGGAACGTATGTCAGACCCGCTGCAGGCGGCTGCAACGTGGTTGGAAGTGATCGCGACGTTGTCGAACGAGCGCCACACTGGTACGTTTGCAGAATACGCATCGCGCATCAATCGCGCACGATGTTTGCTGGCGGCGCGTCAGTATGCAGAATGTCGTCAGGAGCTTGACCGGGCCGCAAGGGTGGAGATACGCTCGGTACCTGAGTGGATGAAAGCTCGCATGGCCGCCAAGCGTACCGAGGAATCAGAGGTTGGCGACGCGCTGGCTCGCGCCATGAGCAGCCGCTGAGATGAACATGCGACGAAACTGTCACGCGAAGGATGTTTCCCGATGACCCCGGGTATCGTCATCAATGGACAGTATCAGAAGAAGCTGGACGACTTGCTCGTCGCCTGCCGGAAGAACTTGCGGTCACTTGATGAAGACCTGATCAGCCGGGCGTTTGCCATGTCGCTTGAAGCGCACAAACACGACCTGCGGGCCTCCGGGGAGCCGTATTTCCTTCATCCGTATGAAGTGGCGCTGGTCGTTGCGAAGGAGATCGCACTCGACGATGTCTCCGTTGCCTCCGCGCTCCTTCATGACGTCGTTGAGGATACACGATTCGAGCTGAAAGACATTCGCGCCGAATTTGGGGACGCGATCGCGGACATTGTCGACGGCGCAACGAAGATCACGGATATCTTCGAAAGTCATGAGGTCACCCAGGCGGAAAGTTATCGCAAACTGCTGTTATCGATGGTGAACGATATTCGGGTGATGTTGATAAAATTCGCGGACCGGCTGCACAACATGCGAACGCTGGAATATCTGCCACCCGACAAGCAGCAACGCATGGCCCGCGAAACCCTGGAGATCTACGCGCCGTTCGCACACCGCTTTGGTCTGGCGAAGATCAAATGGGAGCTTGAGGACCTTTCGTTCAAGTATCTTGACAGGAAAGAATACGACCTGATTGCGCGACAGATCAAGGTTACGCGCAAGGAACGCGAACATTACATCAACAAGTTTGTTCAGCCGATCAAAAAACGTCTCGAACGCGAGGCGATTGCCTACGAGATCGAGGGGCGCCCAAAGCACATCTATTCGGTGCATAACAAGATGTTGAAGCGTGCAAAACCCCTCGAGGAGATCTACGATCTGTTCGCTGTGCGCATCATTCTCGACACCGAGGACAATAATGATTGTTTCCTCGTCTATGGCGTCGTTTCAGAGTTGTATAAACCCATTCCGGAACGATTCAAAGACTACATCTCCGTCCCAAAGAAGAACGGATATCAATCCATCCACACAACAGTCGTCGGACCCGAAGGCCGACTTGTAGAGGTCCAGATCCGAACGCGTCAAATGCATGCGGTTGCAGAACGGGGAGTGGCCGCCCACTGGCTTTACAAAGAGGGTACTGCGCTTCTCTCCAAGGAGCTCGAGGGCTGGATCAACTGGGTGCGGGAGATCTTTGAACAAAAAACGGACGATGCTCCGCGGGAGTTGATGGAAAGCTTCAAGCTGAACCTATATCAGGACGAGATCTATGTCTTCACGCCAAAAGGCGACCTCAAGATCCTGCCCCGAAATTCAACCCCGATAGATTTTGCCTTCGAGATCCACTCCAACGTTGGCGTGCATTGCATTGGCGCGAAGGTTAATGGTCGCATCGTGCCGCTGAACACGATACTCCGAAGCGGAGATCAGGTCGAGATCATTACGTCGAAATCCCAGAATCCGAACCCGGATTGGGAACAGTTCGTCGTTACTCACAAGGCGAAATCGTCAATCCGACGCTGGATCCGGGAAGAGTCGAGGAAGAAGGCGGACTCAGGGAAGGAACTTTTCGAAAAAAAACTCAAACGGGCCAAGCTGCACTACAGCGAGGACGATCTGACGAAGTTTGTGCATCAGATGCGGTTTGACAATCTCCACGACTTCTATGCCGCCGTTGGAGAGGGTAAAGTCGACGCGGACGCGGTTGTCGAACAGCTTGAGTTGAGGGCAAAACACCCCACGCAGGAATTCAAGGGTACTCCGGAGGAGACGCAAACGCTCTTCACGAAATTCCTGAGCAGTGCGAGGGAAATGGCGACCGGAATCACGATTTTCGGTTCCCATGAAAACCTGATGCACCAGTATGCGAAATGCTGCAACCCGATCCCGGGTGACGAGATCGTCGGATTTGTCACAACCGGGGAGGGGATCAAGATCCACAGAAAAGACTGCAAGAATATCATTTCCCTTCGTCTTGTCGAAAGCGCACGACTCGTCGATGTAAATTGGCCTCCATCAAGCGGGGCGGACTTCATCGTTGCCGTGCACGTTTCGGGGAAGGACCGCCCGGGCCTCCTGAGCGACGTTACCCATGCCATTTCCACGTTTCAAAACACGAATATCCGGAGCGTGAACATGGATTCAAAAGGGCCGATTTTCGACGGTCAGATTATTCTGTTCGTCAAGGACACCGAGCATCTGGCGAGGATCATCGAAAAGATCAAGAAGGTTCCGGGGATCATCGAAGTGGACCGATTCGTCGGATAGGCCATGTCGATCGTCATTGCACGCATCATCGGCATAGATTACGGGGAGCGCAGGATCGGTATTGCCCTCAGCGACCCCCTGGGCATCACGGCTCAACCCTGGGGAGCGGTCGACAATTCTCCCCAAGGTATGGTCGCCCTGAAAAACCTGGTAACGCGCGAAGGCGTGAAAACGGCAGTCGTTGGAATGCCCCTCAATCTCAGGGGGGAGAAGGGAAGGAAAGCCGAGGAAGTCGAAGCATTTATCGGACGACTTCGTGATGTGACGGGATTGGAAGTGCTGACGTGGGATGAGAGATTCACGACGTCCATCGCACAACAAACCTACCGGGACATGGGTGCGAAACGCAAAGACCGGTCGACCAGGGACGGCAGGATCGACGCAATGGCTGCCGCCCTTATTCTCCAGGGATTTCTCGACAGCGCAAAGCACTCCCGCGCCTGTTGAACAATGGAAAACTCCACGGGTAAAGGCCCGAGCGACCAATTGAATCAGGCCCCGGTGCGCCCAAAGCCTTTCGAATGGGTACGGGCTCATCCTTATCGGGCGGCGGGCATCGTAGTAGGCCTTCTGGTGATGCTCGACCTCGCGACATTGCCGTTCGCGGATCTGGCGAAATTGGAGCAACGCAACCCGGGGGTGACTGCCTTCCAACAAACCTGGCTTGAATCACAGTCGGCAAACAGGAAACGCGCCGCCATCGCAAAACGGTGGGTTCCGCTTTCTTCGATCTCCGAACACTTGCTCGCCGCCGTCATCGTTGCAGAGGATGGTACGTTCTGGAATCACGAGGGGTTTGACTGGTTTGAGTTCAAGGAATCTCTGGTCCGGAATGTGCGTGAGATGCGGAGCGCCAGAGGTGCCAGCACCATCACGCAGCAGCTGGTGAAGAACTTGTATCTGTCCTCTTCGAAGAATCCTGTGCGGAAGCTGAATGAATGGATCCTGACATGGTACGCCGAACGAGTGCTTTCGAAGCGCAGGATCCTTGAATTGTATGTGAACGTTATCGAATGGGGTCCGGGCCTGTATGGTGCCGAAGCTGCAGCCCAGAGGTACTATGGAAAGTCGGCCTCGTTGTTGTCCCGAGCAGAGGCAGCGTGCCTTGCCGCCGTCATTCCGGCCCCGAGACGATATTCACCCGTTGGCAGTTCGCGCCTGGTGGCGCGCCGATCGAAGCAGATCCTCAATCGTTTGATTGCACGGGATCGGGTGCGTGGTCGGGTCGAAGTGGAAGAGGCCGACACGACGCAGGAGATACCTGTCCCTTCGTTGCCGGATAGCTCCGGCGCGGACAGCATGGTCTCGCCTTTTCCTCCAGTGCCGGAGGATGCCGATACGACGTTCCCCGCAGACACTGGACAATCACGCGATACGACCGGTGTACACCATGGACTATAAGGATATCGACGAACTGATCGACGAAGGGGAGGGTTTTGAACTGGAATTCAAGCGGAAGGTCACGTCTCCAAAAAAGATCGCTCGTACGTTGATAGCGTTCGCAAACACCCGCGGAGGGACGATCCTCTTCGGGGTCGATGACGATCGTACGGTGGTCGGCGTTGGAAGCGAAAAGGAAGAGATGGAGATGATCCACACAGCGGGAGACTATTTTTGCGAACCCCCGATCGTGCCGGAGATTGATGTCGTTTCGTACAGGGGTCGCGACGTCATAGTGGCCACCGTCGCGGAAAGCGCAGTCAAGCCCCATGAATTGGTGCGTGATGAAGAGGAGAATGGGGATTCGCGTGTATTCATCCGGGTAAACGACAAGACCGTCGCGGCTAGCAAGGAAGTCATACGGATACTCAGGTCGGAACATCCGGATGCGCCGCCGTTGCGCATTGCGATCGGAGACACGGAGCGGAGACTCTTCGAGTATCTTGATCAGCATGAGCGGATCACCGTCCGCCA
The DNA here is from genome assembly GCA_001802945.1 of Ignavibacteria bacterium RIFCSPLOWO2_12_FULL_56_21. GTDB lineage: Bacteria > Bacteroidota > Ignavibacteria > UBA10030 > UBA10030 > 2-02-FULL-55-14. Next base: position 45,164 of record MHAK01000099.1, read on the forward strand.
ATTTGGCGACCTGGTGAACATCTCAGCACGAAGGGCGTCGCGTTCATTGATCCAGCTGGTTCGCGCAGGCGTGTTGCGCGTTCACACACATGAGAAGGAAGAGTACTTTACGAGGGCCTTTGACTAGACGCACTCTCGGAAACCGGCCTTAGTGTTGCGCGTTCTGCGAACGAAAACGGCGGGACAACTCATAGAGGGCGATTCCAACAGCCACAGCAACATTGAGCGAGTCTTTCGAACCATACATCGGGATTTCGAGCACATGCTCACACATTCGGAGAACGTCCGCGGAAACTCCGACAACCTCGTTGCCGGCCACAAGGGCAAGCGGTCCGGTCGGGAGCTTCCAAGAGTGGAGCGGCACCGAGCCGTGCGTCACCTCGAGGCCGCACAGCAGGTATCCCTCGGATTTGAGAGTTTTCAGCCCTTCTAGCGGACTTCGAAAATATCGCCAGGGGACAGTCGACGTTGCTCCCAGGGCGGTTTTATCAATCTCTTTCCGAGGCGGCTTCGGAGTATATCCGGTCAGTATCAATTCTCGAATGAAAACAGCGTCTGCTGTGCGGAAGATCGACCCTACATTGTAAAGACTACGGATATTGTCGAGTACTGCGCAAACGGGCAAACGGTCCATGTCAGCAAAGCGGCCCCGGCTCTTGCGACGTTCTGTCAATTCTTCATTCGTCATCTTTATCATGACAGAACTTAGCCGAAATCGCCTTCAGAATCTGCTCGAATATGGCATCACCTCGGTTGCCTGACTGGCAGAATTTCAGTATATTTTAAGCCCGATTTCATTGAATAATTGAAACCGCTCGTCATCGCAATCGACGGACCCGCAGCGTCGGGGAAAAGCAGCACTGCGCGTCTGGTCGCACGGGCGCTCGGGTTCTTGCATATCGACACGGGGGCGATGTACCGCGCAGTGACATTCAAAGTACTTCGTTCGGGCGTCGATCCGACGGATGAAGCGGCTGTGGTCGACGTCGCGCGTGCAACGAAAGTGGCCCTGGTACAGTCGCCACAGGGGATCAGGGTCTTCCTGGACGATAAAGATGTAACGTCGGAGGTCCGGGCGCCCGACGTTACCCGCACGGTCAGCTCGGTCAGCAGTTATCCAGGCGTCCGGGAAGTCATGGTCCGGCTCCAACGTTCGCTTGCGGCCAAAGGGGGTGTGGTTCTTGAAGGAAGAGACATCGGAACGGTGGTTCTTCCCTCGGCGGACCTCAAGATTTTCATGATTGCGAACGTCACGGAACGGGCGCGGCGGCGAAAGCGGGACTTAGCGTCGGCGGGCATCGAAGCCGAGGAGGATGCGCTGGTCCGGGAGATCGCTGAACGCGATCATCGTGATGCGACACGAGCTGCCAGTCCAATGAAGAAAGCAGACGACGCTGTGGAAGTCGACACTTCCAATTTGACGATCGAGGAGCAGGTGGACTTTATAGTGAAGAAGGCCCGGGCGGTGAGCAGGCGGCGTTCATGAAAGTGACCGTTGACAGGTTTTCCGGATTCTGCTGGGGCGTCGTGCGTACCATCGAGATCGCCGAGCAGGAGCTTTCCAGGCAGGAGCCCCTGTATTCACTGGGCGAGATCATCCACAATCCTATGGAGATCCAGCGCCTTGGCGACAAAGGTCTTTCGACGATTACTGTCAACGAGATGGAGAAGGCGAAGGGGGGACACATCCTGATCCGCGCTCATGGAGAGCCTCCTTCGACGTACTCGCGCGCTGAAGAACTGGGCATCACGATTATTGACGCCACGTGTCCGGTCGTAACGAAGGTTCAGGAGCGAATTAGAAAATTCTTTCTGGAAGGCTTCCAAATCGTCGTCTTTGGCAAAAAAGAACATGCTGAAGTGATCGGCCTTGTTGGACAGACACAGGGTCAAGCCGTCGTCATCAAATCGCTAGAAGAGACCGACCGGGTCCAACTCAACAGAAAGACGGTCTTGTTCTCGCAAACAACGATGGACAAAGCGACGTTCTATGCCATTCGGGACGCCCTGAAAGCGAAGATCAAAGACCTTGTCGTCGGATCGATTGAAGATGAAGCGATCGATTTTCACGCCAAGGATACGATCTGCGGACAAGTATCCGGAAGAGACAAGAAGATCCGGGAATTTGCCAGATCGAACGATGTCGTCGTCTTCGTCGCAGGCAGACACTCTTCGAACGGTAAGGTGTTGTTCGATATCGTGCGCTCGGAGAATGCACGGACGCATTTCATCGAAGATATTGCGGAACTGGAACCTGCGTGGTTCGCTGGGGCAGGGACCGTCGGTATCACGGGGGCGACGTCCACGCCGCAATGGCTCATGGAACGCGTCCGCCAGGAAATCGAACGCCGGTATGTTCCGGCGACAGAATCTGTACAGTCATCCTAAATCACAAACCATTCACACACACAAACAGCAACAGCCGCAGGACAGAGTCCCGCCCGCGTTGTGATGACTGACGCGAAAGGACGAATGGACGGCGGTGTTTCCGCGACAACGCGGAAACTTTCAGGAGGTTGAATGTCAGCCGGCAAAAACGGCGGGTACAACGTTGACGAAGGCGGTTATTCGGAAAGCGAGTACCAGCAGCTTCAAAAAATGTATGAAAGCACGATGGGCTCGATCACCGCTCAGGAGATCGTCAAGGGCCGTGTAGTGCATATCAGCGATGACCATGTCGTCGTCGACATCGGATTTAAATCCGAGGGCTCCATCTCCGTCACGGAATTCCCGAACATCAAGGACATGAAGGTCGGTGATGAGATCGAGGTCTTCCTCGAAAGCGTCGAGAACAAGGACGGACAACTTGTCCTTTCCCGGAAGCGGGCGGACTTCATGCGGATCTGGGAGCGTGTCGTACGCTCGCACACTACCGGCGAACTCGTGCGTGGACGGTGCGTGCGGCGGACAAAGGGAGGACTCGTGGTCGATCTGTTCGGCCTCGATGCATTCCTGCCCGGCTCACAGATCGACGTCCGGCCGGTCCGCGACTTCGACAAGTATATTGGCGAAGAAATGGACTTCCGAGTGGTCAAAGTCAACCATCCCTCGGAGAACGTGGTTGTCAGCCACAAGGTGCTCGTTGAAGAAGAACTCGCCACGCAGCGTAAGGCAATCCTCGAGAAACTGGAAAAAGGACAGATCCTTGAAGGCCATGCAAAAGCCATCACCGATTTCGGCGTGTTCGTTGACCTCGGCGGTGTCGATGGCCTGGTGCACATCACGGACCTTTCCTGGGGACGCGTCAATCATCCCTCGGAAGTCGTCAAGCTTGACCAGACGGTCAACGTGGTGGTGCTCGATTACGATGCGGAAAAGAAGCGCATTTCGCTCGGCATGAAACAGCTCCTGCCGCATCCGTGGGAGAATATCCATACGAAATACCCGGTGGGCACAAAGATTAACGGTAAGGTCGTGTCGCTGACGGATTACGGCGCCTTCGTTGAGATCGAGAAGGGTATCGAAGGTCTGATCCATATCTCAGAGATGAGCTGGACACAGCATATTAAGCATCCTTCGCAGGTCGTGTCGATGGGACAGATGATCGACGCGATCATCCTGTCGCTCGACAAGGAAGGGAAGAAGATCTCTCTCGGCATGAAGCAGTTGGAGCCGGACCCTTGGACGACGCTAATGCAGAAATATCCGATCGGATCGCGGCATACGGGCTCCGTCCGGAATCTGACCAATTTCGGCGTGTTCGTCGAGCTGGAAGAAGGGGTCGATGGCCTGGTGCACATTTCCGACCTTTCGTGGACGAAAAAGATACGTCACCCGGGCGAAGTGGTCAAAAAGGGGGACAAGCTCGACGTCATTATCTTGAGCATCGACGTCGAACAGCGGCGCATTTCGCTGGGACACAAACAGTTACAGGACAACCCATGGGACGGCTTTGAGAACGCGTACAAGGTTGGCACCGACGTGGAAGCAAAGATCGTGCGCATCATCGAAAAAGGCGTGATCGTCGAACTTCCGCTGGGTGTTGACGGCTTCGTTCCCATTTCGCAGCTTTCGCAAACGCCCGTCAAGAACATCGCGGATTCGTTCAAGCCGGGTGAAGCGTTGCAGCTCAGCGTCATCGAGTTCGACAAGGAAGGGAAGAAGATCGTTCTGTCCGCCCTGGAATATCTGCGGGGCAAGGAACAGAAGCTTGTGGACGACTATGTAGCGTCCCACAAGTTGACGCCCATGACGATGAAGGATGTGTTGACGACTCCGTTGCCGTCGGACGAATCAGCGAACTGATCCATCGTGCGGTACACATCAAAGAGTTGTCTGACTCGTTCGGGCAACTCTTTTTTGTTATTCTCCCAGGTTGTATCTTGAACTCAGACACCATGCCTGAAGCGATTCCCAAACGGGTTGCCGTGCACACGCTCGGCTGTAAGCTGAACTACGCCGAAACGACGACGATCGGCAGACAATTCGCGCGGGCAGGGTATGACGTCGTAGGTTTCGGTGAACCGGCGGACATCGTCGTTCTCAATACCTGCAGCGTGACAGAACGGGCCGATAGAGAATGCCGTCAGCTCGTCCGCCGCGCGCTTCGCACGTCGCCCAATGCGTTCGTGGCGGTGGTCGGATGTTATGCGCAGTTGCAGCCGGAGGAGATCGCGGGTATCGATGGAGTGGACCTCGTCGCCGGTACTGCGGACAAATTCGATCTACTCGCACATATCGGTGACGCACGAAAGAATGTGCGGACAGAGGTCGTCGTCCGACGTATTTCAGAGGCGGTCAATGCGCATGCGGCCACTTCAGTCGGGGCAGACCGGACACGAGCATTCTTGAAGGTGCAGGACGGATGTGATTATACGTGCGCGTTCTGTACGATCCCGCAAGCACGCGGAGCAAGCCGCAGCCTTGGTGTGAGCGAAGTGTTGTCGGAAGCCAGATCGCTGGTCGAATCGGGTTATCGAGAGGCCGTGCTCACAGGGGTGAATACGGGCGATTACGGTCGGAAAAACGGTACAACTCTATTGGCGTTGCTCAAGCAGCTTGTTCAAGTTGATGGCCTGGAAAGGATCCGCGTTAGCTCCATCGAGCCTAACCTCCTCACCGATGAACTTTTGGAATACTGGATAAACGAGCCCAAGCTGTGTAAACACTGGCACATGCCGCTCCAGTCAGGGTCGGATTCCGTGTTGGCGGATATGCGCAGACGATATCGTTCTTCGTGGTATGCCGATCGAGTGCGCATGATTGCGGATGCGGTCCCCGATGCCGGGATCGGCGCCGACGTGATCGTCGGATTTCCGGGCGAAAACGATTTGCATTTCCGGGAGACGGAACAATTCCTGTCCGATCTTCCGGTCACGTACCTCCATGTCTTTCCATATTCAGAACGTCCAGGGACTCTTGCGATCATCATGCCGGGTTCGATTGAGCCGCGGATTCGGACGGACAGGGCCGAACGTTTGCGTCTCCTGAGCGTCAGGAAAAGACGCGCGTTCCATGAATCGTTTGCGGGCAAGATTGTCGAAGTGCTTGTTGAAGGCAGGTCGTTCGACGGTGAAGCCGTGGGTCTGACGGACAGGTATGTGAAAGTACACTTCCCATCGTCCGTCGACAGGACAAACGAGCGTTTGCAGGTGGAGATCGTCAGGGCCGAAGACGATGCATGTGCCGGCCGGCTGGCGTTACACGAAGAAGCATTGGTCTTCCAGGAAAGTGGCCATGCCGCGTAGTATCACGCTCATCCTCATTCTCTTGACGGGAACACTGTCCGTATCCGGACAGTGGAAACTCGAAGAGCCCGGCCATCCGGCTGTCATGCATTCGTTGCAGATGCAGGTGAATCCGTTTCCCGACCGGAAATCAGTGACACTAGCGATCGTGGCTTCGTTGGTCCTGCCGGGACTCGGCGAGTACTATGCCGGAACGTTCTCGTCGACGGGTAAGTATTCTTTTACGGCTGAAGGCGCGATTTGGCTGACGTACGCGGGCTTTCGTCGACATGGGACGTGGGTGCGGAATGACGCCCGCTCATACGCCATTGAGCATGCGGGCACTGTGATGGACGGGAAAGATGAAAAGTTCGAGGTCGACATTGGCAATTACAGCTCTCTCGATGAATATAATCGGGCGAAAATCAGCAGGCGCGAGCCCGAGCTTATGTATTCCGACCTATCGTATCGCTGGCAATGGGATACTGATGCAAGCCGCATGTACTTCAGGGATCAAAGGATACGGAGCGACGAGATCCTGAATAATTCAAAATTTCTTATTGCCGCAGCTGTTGTCAACAGGCTGATTTCAGCATTTTCGGCTGGACGCGCTGCGGCCGCATATAATCGTGCATTACGACCGTCTTTCTCCTGGGAAGCCCAGATCGTGCCCCAGTGGGATCCAACCGGCCGTGAAGGCCTGGCATTGCAGGTGAGTACATCATGGTAGACTCACCCACTGCAAATCCCAGGTCCCGCGCTTAAGCGGGATTTTTTGTTACGAGCCTGCATGCAGAACTGGAAGATCGTCCTCGAATACGACGGAACGGCGTTCTCGGGATGGCAAATACAGCCAAACGAACGGACCGTTCAGGAAGAGCTCGAGCGAAGCATGCGCCAGATCTGCGGGATTGATGTCCGGGTAAGCGGGGGCGGAAGGACGGATGCAGGTGTTCATGCAGGCGGCCAGACGGCTTCGTTCGCCACCGAAAAGAGCTTCCGGCCTTCGGAGTTGCTACGGAGCCTTAATGGTGTGCTTCCGGAAGACATAGCCGTCATTTCTGCAGAAGAAGTGGATCAGCGATTTCATGCCCGATACAGCGCCGTTGCCCGAAGATACAGGTACACGATAATGCGAAGGCCGACTGCTCTCCTGCGGAGACAATCTTGGGAGATCGGATGGAGGCTGGACGAAGGTCTGTTGAGTCAATGCGCGAACATGTTCTGCGGTGAACAGGATTTTCAATCTTTTTCCAAGACGAACACCGACGTTGAACATTTTCGGTGCACTGTTCAGGAATCGCGATGGGCGATGGACGAAGATCGACTCGAATATTGGGTGAAGGCGAACAGGTTTCTGTACGGGATGGTCAGAGCGATGGTGGGAACGATGGTGGAGATCGGACGCGGATACCGGCCGATGGACGAGCTTTCGAAAATCATGGCAGCCAAAGATCGGTCCCAAGCAGGTATGGCAGCACCGGCAAAAGGTCTATGCCTCATGTCGATAGAGTACTAGTTGGTGTACGTACGGCTGATGAGAACCCGATTCATTGAATGTTTGATGGGCTGTGTGTTGCTGCTCGGCGCAGAAGGTTGCAGCGGCTCGCTAGGATTCAACATTTTTCCTGATTCAAAAGACGTTGAGCTGGGAAAGCAGGTTGATGAAGAAATCAGGAAAAACCCCAAGGAGTATCCGATACTGAAGGATAGGCCGGATGTGCAGGCTTACGTCGAAGAAGTGGGTAGAAAGGTCCTGAGTTCGCCCGACATCAAGAAGAAAGGTATTTACGCATATCGATTCGAGATCATCCAGGACGACAAGACCATAAACGCATTCTGCACGCCAGGGGGCTACATTTACGTGTATACTGGCTTATTGAAGTTCCTCGACAATGAGGCGTCCTTGGCAGGCGTTATAGGCCATGAAATAGCCCATGCAGAAAGACGTCATGCCACCCGGCGGATGACGACGCAACTCGGATACCAGGTCTTGCTCAGCGTCGTGCTTGGCGACAATGCTTCCTCAACGTCTGAAATCGCGGGAAACCTCTTCACTGGACTGGCACTTCTCAAAAACAGCAGAGGAGACGAGGAAGAAGCAGATACCTATTCCTTTACGTATTTGCGCTCAACTCCTTATTTTCCAGGGGCTATTCGCTTTTTCTTCGAGAAGATACAGGTCCAGAAGGGAGGTGCACAGGGTGGGTCTTTTGAGAGACTCCTGACCACGCATCCCATGCCCCAGGACAGGTTTGATCACATCGCAAAGATGTTAGCGGATGTCGGCGACCCGCAGGCGATAGAAGAAAACCTTTTCAGTGTCCGATACCTCGAATTTAAGAACGGACTCCCCTAGAGGGAGCATGCTCCCGGATTGAATGTGATACAATCGATCATAACTAAACTGGTGAACCGGGAGAGTCTTTCCCAGAACGAAGCTGCCGCGGCGATGGAGGAGATCATGACGGGGATGGCGACGGAAAGCCAGATCTCCGCCTTCTTGATAGGCCTTCGCATGAAAGGTGAGACTCCGGAGGAGATCGCAGGTTGTGCTTCCGTTATGCGCTCAAAAGCGGTCAAGATCTCTTCGCGCCATGAAATTCTCTTGGATACATGCGGCACAGGAGGCGACCAAT
>MHAK01000100.1 GCA_001802945.1 Ignavibacteria bacterium RIFCSPLOWO2_12_FULL_56_21
CATCAAGCGCGCATCGGACATGGCGTCCATAAAGCGGACGTCGGTGAAATCCCTTGGTCTCGGGTCGAGATTAAACGCGTTGAAGCCGTCTCCTTTGCCCTCTGTCCCATGACACACGGCGCAGTATTTCGCATACAGGTGTCTTCCTTGGCGCTGTTCATACGTGGGTGACGGCAATTCAGCATGTAGTCCGGAATCGACCGTGACTCGGACTGAATCTCTCGCGTCGGATGTGTCCTTACCATTGTCCGAACAAGCGATCAGAGAATGAATGAGGCAAGCGACGATCAATGTTCTCATGAGGGAAACCTCACTTCAGACTCATGAGGAAAGCGGTTATCGCTTCCACTTCAGCGATGGTCATATTGTTATTTGGCTCAATGGACTCCGGATTGAGGGCTTGCGGATTCTTTAGCCAGTGGATTATCCAGCCGGGTTTCAGTCTTGAACCAACCTTGTCCAAAGCTGGTCCGACGTAACCTCCTTTGAGATAAACCTGATGACACGCCTGGCAACCGTATTTTTCAAAGAAGAGATTCCTTCCTTCGCTTACCTTCGTCTGGACGATGTGTATTCCTTGTGCAAGACTGTCGACAATGAATACACGCTCCATATAATCGACAATGACTTGGATCTCACTTTCGGCGAGAAAGAGGTTTGGCATCCGTTCAGTCAAGATCGGCCGCAGTGAATAGGGGATTTTGAAGTAAGTCTTGATCCATTCTGACTGAGCCTGGCTCGATTCACGCGTCAAATCGGTTCCTACGAGCCGCCCGCGACCGAACATTGTGTGGCAGCCAAAACACGCCAGGTCGTCGACGAGCTTGCCGAATTCCCCCTGAGGCGAATACGTGCTGGGTGGCTTGGGGAAAACCTTCAGCTCCACCGGGATAGCATCCCTTGTGTTCCCCAGCAATGCCACGGCAACGGCGCGCGATTCTTCATCCGTAAACTCGTACTTCGGCATTTTCATTGAAGCCAGGAATGCACGAGGATCCTTGAGTTTCGTAAACAGATACAGGGGGAGCGTGTGTTCAATGCTGACGTTGCCAAAATCGATTTCATAGAGTTTCTTGTCGCCGACGGTTGTAAGGTCCGGACCCATTTCCTCCGCCTTCTTCATGCCGCCGAGCTCGTGGCAACCGCTGCAATTGTATTTCTTGTAGAGAGCCAGGCCTTTTTCATAATATGCCGGGTCGGGAGTCTGGGCAGGCAGCTCTTCCATTTCGTAATCAACAAACTCGCTTCCAATGTACGCCGCCACCGCCACGAGTTCGTTCTCCTTCAAGCGGTACCTCGGCATTTCAACGCCCGGCTGGAGACGTTTGGGACTTTTGAGATAGTTGTACAGCCATTGCGGGCTTACCTTGCTGGCGACTTTTCCCAGGTCGGTTGCAACGTAGCCCCCCTTTCCATTGATCGGATGACAGCTGATGCAGCGCGCCTCCCGGAAGCGGGTTGATCCAAGTTCCACAAGCTTGTCTCGCGCGGATGTTGAAACGGCGCCGAGATGTTCGGGAATCGGCTCGAGGTGCGCGTTCGACGGGAACGACGTGAACGTCATCAGGAAATCCGCTAGCAGATGTGCCTCCTCATCCGAGAGAAAGAAGTTCGGCATCCTCGTCTTCGCAAAATAGCTTTTCGGATTCTTTAGCCAACGCACGAGCCAATTGCGATTTACTTTAGATCCAATCCCGTCAAGGCTCGGAACCCACTGTCTGTCAAAACCTTCCAGTTTGTGACAACCGATGCAATTGGATTCCTCTATGATCTTGCGCCCCATCGTTAGTATTGGAGCCTGGGGGACGTTTGGCTCCTTGTGGCATCTGCCACACGACGCTTCCATATAGTCCTTTGGAAAGATCGGCTTGTCCCAATACTCGACTCTGCCAACTGATTCCTCAAAGGTCGTCGCGGGGCCCTGGCCTTCGTGACATATCGTACAGCCGAATTCCTCGTACTCGTGATGGATCTGCGGATGCGCACGAAAGGGTTGCCTGCTTTCTGACAGTGCCTTTTCCTTCAAGCCAAGATGGCATGTGACGCATCGGTCGACCCTGTCCAATTGTCTCGCCCAAATCTGCTTGATCCCGATATCCGCGGGTTTGATGCGTTGCGGCAATTCGCTTGTCAGGCTATTGTATTCATACTGATACCATCTCCATTCACGGAAGAAGTCCTTCAGCGGTGAAATGGCCAAAACAACGAGAAGTGCAACACTCCAGATCGCAAAATATGTTCGTCCCGTGTTCATGACATTCTATAGTAGCATTGCGCTTTCAATAGAGTCCTTCCCAAGGCCACGTCCAACTCCACTCCGGTCCCCGGAACAATGTGCCGACGGCCGTAAGAATAACGGCGATCGTGACAAACCAAGTCATAATCCACCACGACAACGACCTCGATCCAAGCCAGCCGATGCTTCCGGTCTCCTTTCTCGAAATATACGGGATGAGCATGCATCCGATGATCACCAGTGTTGGAACGAGCATCACATAGACTTCGAAAAGCAGAAGGATGAAGGAAAGGAGGCTTCCGACCGTCACAAGAACTACGAAGGTGTGACGGATGTCGTCTTTCCATAATCCTTCGCGCTTCACGTTGACCCGGAAATATGGAATCACGACCAATGCAACAACTGCGAGCATGGGGAGTATGACGCCGCCAACGACCGGCGGAAAGTAATGAAGCAGTTCCTGTAGGCCGAGGAAATACCAGGGCGCCTTCGCAGGATTTGGTGTATGCTCGGCATTGGCAATCCATTCGAGGGGTGCGTCGACGAAGAGCGAAACAAGCGTGAGAACGATAACCATGATTTCAAAGGCAATGATTTCCTTCACCACGAGGCTCGGAAAGGTCATCGCCATCTCTTCGTCGCTTTCCTTTACCCTCGCAGCGGTGCGAGCCTTTATGAAGGCGATACGCCTTGGAACTTTTTTCGCGTCCGAGGCAACTTCTGCGCTAAAGTCTTTTTGCATGCTCTTCCTTCGCGATTCCTCTCATGATGTCTTGATTAGACTCCTCCATCCTTCCGAACCCTCCAAAAATGAATTCCCATGAGAATCACTGCTGCAACAGGAACGATGAAGCAGTGTAATACATAGAACCGAATGAGAGCATTCTCGCCGACGACATTTCCGCCCAGCAGGAGGAACGAGATTGTTTCGCCCATCCCAAAAGGCACGGCACGCACCATGTTCGTGCCCACCGAGATTCCCCAGAACGATAATTGGTCCCATGGTAGGAGATAGCCCGTGTAACTCAACAGGATCGTCATGACAAGCAGAAAGACGCCAATGACCCAATTGAACTCCTTGGGTGACCGATAGGAACCGGTATAGAAGACGCGGAGCATATGAAGGAACACCACAGCCACCATGGCATGAGCGGCCCAACGATGCATGTTTCGCAAGTACTGTCCCGACGAGACGACGAATTGCAGGTCTTTCATGTCCCAGTATGCCTGAGGAACAGACGGGCGATAATACAACATCAACAGCGCTCCCGTCGCCGTGAGCACGATAAACAGCCCCAGGGAAAGCCCTCCAAGTCCCCAGGTGTACGTGAATCGAATTGAGCGTTTCCGCACTTTCGTAGGATGAACATGGAGGAAGAAATTGTAGAAAACCGTTTCGGCACGGGTACGGTTGGACTCGGGCAATCCATGACGGAACATCGAGCGCCAGACTTGCGACTGAAAGAGTCGTTCAAACATCCGCTTGATCATGAGTCACCAAATCCCCGACTGTGTTTTCCAATGTCAACCTTGCCTCTTTGGGTCTTGCTAGTGGAGCACCATCACGACAACTCATTACGCGCAAGAATTGATTTTGTGACTCTTGGGCTTTTTGTGGCAAGTATATTTGATATGGCTTCTAGACTTTGAGGATCACTTCTTCGCCAACCACGACTCCCTTGTCAACGTGCAATTGGCTCCGATCGTCCAACGTTATTGAAAACCTGGGCAAAGACCGCGGGGCCGGACCCTCCAAGAGTTTACCTTCTTTGTTAAACTTGCTGCCGTGACACGGGCATGCAATGACCCCTTCCTCAGATTTCCAGTTTGCAATGCAGCCGAGATGTGTGCACACCGCGGAAACGGCATAGAAGTAGCCTTCGTTGGCCCTGACGAGAAAGACTTTTTGCTCCTTGTTCAGCGTAACTGATCCGGTGGGGAAGTCTTCAACGTTGCCGGCTCTGAATTTCGACGGAGGTTCCCGCAGAACATTCGGCGAAAGAAATCGGGCTGTAAGGATTACGCCACCCGTCGCGGCTATCCCTATTGCCCCTCCGCCCAGTGCCTCCAGAAAATAGCGCCGGGTGAAGGGCTGTGCATCATCGTTCAGTTTGTCATCAGCCATGTTCGCATCCTAAAGTCAATGAACATGGAGAGTTTCCGATGCGTGATACCCCTCCATGGTGATGCATCCTACGGGACACCGCTTGGCGCAGAGTCCACATCGAATGCAGAGATCCTCATCTTTGATCATAACAGCGCCACGTACTGCGTCATTGTCGCCTCTGATGACGATATCGTACTCTTTCTCCAGCTCCTGGGTGAGTGTTTCGTCCGCCTCGAGGCGGTCGAGAGCAATCAACTCGATACAGCTCTCAGGACAAATGTCCGCGCAACCGCCACACAGAATGCACTCGGTTCCGTTCTCCTCCCCCCGGGACTCAAAAATTGTGTTGACCCAGCAGTGAAGGCAACGGGATGACTCCCGCCGTGCGCTATCTTCCGAATAGCCGATTTCCACCTGGGCCACTCCGATTCGACGGTCCATGGGAAGAGCAGGAATTGGCACACGCTTGGCTTTTTCGAAACCCCAGGATCGGCTGTATGCTCGTGCGTCGTCAACGATGATGTCAATTGTCCTGTCGTGGAAGGCAAGGCCGACGTTGTTTTCGCCTTCTCCCATGATATACGTGTGAATCGATTGCGCGGCTTTTTTGCCGTTTGCAATTGCATCTACGGCGTTGCGTGGACCGAACGACACATCACCGCCGGCAAAGACGCCTGGGGCGCTTGTGACTAACGTTGCAGGATCAACGTTGATGGTGTTGCGAGGGGTAATTGCGATTCCGTCTTCAGGCCGGATCCAGGACAGGTCAGATGTCTGACCGATCGCCATGATCACGGTGTCCGCGTCGATTGTGTGTTCGGAAGCGGGGGCAAATCGGGGATTGAATCGCCGGTGCTCATCAAAAACCGAGATGCACTCAACAGTTTCGAATCCAACGACCTTGCCATTTCTTCCCAGTATTCTGGAGGGCCCCTTGCGTGGATGGATGTGAATGTGCTCCTCCAATGCTTCAGCTATCTCTTCTTTGGTCGCAGGCATCTCGTGCCAATCTTCAAGACACACCAGGTGCACCTCTTTGGCGCCAAATCGGACGGCCGAACGGGCCACGTCCAGAGCTTCGGCGACTTCTGTTACATGTCCCACGTCCAATTTTTCCTGCCTTGCGGCAGTACGGGCCACGTCTATGGCAACGTTACCTCCACCGATCACGACGACCTTTTTGCCCAATTCCACGCGATATCCCAGGTTGACGTTGAGAAGAAAATCTACCGCCCGGAAAACACCGTCCAATTCAATTCCCGGTATCGTCAGATCACGGCTCTTGTGTGCACCAATCGCGACGAAAATTGCCTTGTATCCCCGTTGTCGCAGGTCGGAAATGGTGAAGTCGCGCCCCACGGCGGAATTCAGCTTCAGCTCGACGCCAAGACTGAGAATAGTGTTGACCTCCAGGCGGATGAGTTCTCTGGGGAGACGATATTCCGGGACGCCAAGTCGCAACATTCCGCCGGCCACCGATTGGGCCTCGAATACCGTTACATCGTATCCCAATAACGCGAGGTCATGTGCGCAGGAGAATCCGGCGGGTCCTCCCCCAATGACAGCGACCTTGATGCCATTCTTCTTGACGGTCCTGCCAAAAACCTCTTTCAGCTTGTCCAGATCAACCATGCTTTCAACGCCGTAACGCTCACACACGAATCGCTTCAAAGCGCGAATCGCGATCGGTTGATCGAGTTTGCCTCTCCTGCACGCCGGCTCGCAGGGAGCAGCGCAAATACGGCCGCAGATCGAAGCAAACGGATTAGGACGTCGTGCAACATGATACGCTTCCTTGTATCGACCCTCCTCGATCAACGCGACATATCGCCCTGCCTCTGTGTGCAGAGGGCATGCGGCCATACAAGGGAAATTCGAGTCTAACCATTCGGGGCTGACAAGTCTCATGAGTTCCGACATTCTACGCGCCCGATCTCCCTCGTTTCCTCGCAGTGAACAACCAAGCCGCCGCACCCATGGAAATCATCGTAATGATGAATCCCGTTTCGGAAATCGTGCTTGGCTCGAATTTCAGTCGAAGAGTCTGTAGTGCCTCGCCGGATGAGCGGACATCCAGGAGAAAAAGGAACATGCCGATAACAAACCCGACGACCGAAGTCATAAGGAGTCCAAAGCTCTTTGGCTCTGTCATGATCAACTCCCTTTCATATGGCCTGGCAGGATGCGGAAAAAAGGGTCTTAGAAGAATTTCACGCAATGCCGCTATGACCGCAATGGACGCAAAGGGTGAAAATTCACTAAAATCTCATTGCGCCCGCCCTCGGCCGAGGCCAGGGAACTTTGCGTAGTCGCAGTACATGGCCCTCTGCGTCATTGCATGATCTCTTTTTCCGCAAGCTGCTAGTGGCTGAAGATGTTTCCCCGCCTATCGCCGAATTTCAAAATCAACGACTACGTCTCCCGTTTCAGGAACTTGAACCTCCACGGACTGACTCTTCAGCCTTTCATGCCAGATCTTCAGTGTGTATTTCCCGGCCGGTACATTGGTGATCTCGTAGCTTCCATCTTTTGCACTCACTGCGAAATAAGGATTGTCGAGCACAACGATGTAGGCCTCCATCTCCGGGTGTACATTGCACAGCATGACCGGGAAACATCCGGCTTCCTTGAACAAGTATGACCGGGTTTGTCCCTTTGGCCACGTGCCAAGATTGAACTTCTCCGCACATTTATCCGGCGAGAAGACGTTGTGCAAAACATCATCGCTGTTCTGATAATCGACCGTTGTACCTGCCAGTACCGGCAGGATATGTGGAATGAAAACAAGATTCTTCTGATCCATTGCCGCATGTTTTGCCGGCGCCGGAAAGGTCTTTCCCTGGATCTTGTCGATGTGAACGACAGCGTCACCGCTGTGCTTCCATCCTCTTGCCTTGACCTTGCCTCGAATGTCCCCGGCGATGGCGGACGAAGTGGCAATGAGGACTATGATTGAAATTACCGCACCTCTGGTCATGATGAATCCTTTCTTGTAAGAAAATTCAACCGCGAATAAACGCTCCACAACGACGGGGGGCAGGCGCTAATGGGCGCAAATGCGTTAGATCCTTCCGACCGTTTTCGCGGGAATTCGCGTTCATTCGCGGTGTTCTATTGTCCGAGACATCTTACTTCATAGATCTTCCGCAACCCGCTAGAATCCAAAATTGACCTGTATGCCAAACGTGTCCTTCTTCTTGCTGTCTTCGTCGAAGAACTTCTTGAACTCAAACATGAGCTTCACATTCGCTCGCGCCATCAGCGTTATGCCGGGAATGACGGCATTGACCGGCTTCACGGCGTCCAGGTCGGTATTCTGGTCCTCCCATTCGTACCGAATCAATCCTATCAGCCATGGATACAGGACGGCGTTCGCCTGGGCATAATACACCATGGACTTTCTTTGGGGAGTTCCGGTGATGCGAGAGTCCATCAGCATTATGGCGCCATTGAGGATGAAGCGCTTGTACCAGAAATCCACATCTCCGCCAACAATGCTGAAGTTTTCATCGAGGACACCGGTCTTCGAGGCAGTACCGCTGTATACGAAGGCGCCGAGTGTCACGTTGTCGTCAAGGAAGAAGTCCGAGACGTCGCTTCCGGCCCCTTCGGTACCGCCCACTTCACCGAGTCCTCCGATCTTATACGTCGCTTTTGCATAGTAGTCCTTATCCCTGTTCATGTCGCTCAGACCTTGCCCATTGACAACGCCAAGCCGGTAGGTAAAACCGCCTCGTTCTCCGGAGCCATTACCCGCGCCCCAGACCTCCAGGCCGACGTGTTCATCCCGAAATCTCCATCCGTTGCGACTTCGAAAACTCGCCATATTGTAATGGTTGCGGGTCAGCTTCAGGTGGTTAGGCGTGGGGTCTGCGTGAACCATTCCCATACGAACATGAAGTCCCGGGCTCATGTCGTACTGGAGTGCAAACGGAAACGCGATCTCCGTCGCATTGGCCTCATTTTCTATTTCGACTTCACCAAAAAATGAGAATTCTTCCCCCATGGTTCCCGCATACAGGATCTCGACTTCATGCGGAATTTCGAACTCCCATTTCACAGTGCTCATGGCCGCATAGTTGATCCGGCCAACTGCCCAAACGGAAACGGGACTGGTGCCGGGGATGTCCGATGGCCAAATCGCATTAGGCCAAACCTTTTTGTACGCCTCAGAACCCAGGCTGACCGGCTCTTCCTTTGTCATTTCTGGGTCGGTCCCGGCAGGGTAACGATAGCCGTTGTTCTTGAATGCCTTTCCAAACGCGTTCAGCATAGGAGCTGCATAATGGCAGGTGCTGCAGCTCGTTCGGTACTTGCGCGAAAAGGCGGGAATGCCGTAGCTTTCCTCAGTGAACAACAGCATGAGGGACGCGGTGGCGAGGAAACCAACGATAACCCTTTTCATGTGATCTCCAGCGGGATGGTGGATGGATGGGTAGATATCGGCACGATGTCACCTTGTCGTGATACTCAAACATTTTCTGAGTGCAGACCGAAGCTTGTCAAGTTCGAGCGGTTTGAGGAAATAGTATTCGGCGCCGTACTTCAGCACTTCCTGTTCGGTGATAACATCCGGATGACCCGTGATGACGATCGTCGGAACACATGGATACGCCGACCGCACCTGAAGCAGCAACGTGATCCCCGAGTGTAATTTCAATCTGATATCCGTGATGAGGAGGTCGATGCGCTGTTCGGCGAAACGGGCAAATGCCCTTTCTGCGTTCGTTTCTGTCACCACCCGGCAGTTCTCTGTTCTCAAAAAATCTTCGAATGCAGAGAGGATGTTCTCGTCGTCATCGACGACCATAACTCGTGGTTGATAGTCCATTCGCCGTCTCGCGCGAAGACGATCACGTCAATCGACGTGCCAGGGTAGATGATGGCCTAGAGCTGCCGAAAAAGGCTCAGAACAGCAGGATGGGGGAATGGAGCGGTCGCGGAAGTGCGGAAAGTGCCAATTGCCACTTGGCAGTGTGAAAGGCGGGGATTGGCACTCGGAAAAGGGAGACTAAGGAAGGTTTCAAATGACCACGGCTCATTGTCGGAACGACTTTGCCTGAATCTTGTGCTTTGCCATGAGTCGCTGAAAATTCTGCCGGGTCATTTTGGAAGCACGAGCCGCCGCCGAAACATTTCCGTGATATTTTGCAAGTGCATCAGCGACGAACTGTTTCTCAAACTGTCCTAGAATGAATCGGCGGGACGTGCTGAAGACCGTATTGAGGATGGGAAAGACTGTAGTGGAATGAGCGGCCGGTCTGACCGAATCATGGAAGACGTCGATGGCAATCATGTCTCCCTTTGCAAGCATGACGGCGCGTTCAACCAGATTCTCGAGTTCACGCACATTCCCCGGATACCGGTATGACCGAAGCCATGCCATCGCTTCTTTGGAAAATCCTTTGACCGACTTCTTAAGCTTGTCGTTGTATTTCGACAGGAAATAGAGGGCAAGAAGGGGGATGTCGCTCTTTCGATCGCGCAATGGCGGAAGATGGATCGCCACCACATTCAGCCTGTACAGGAGGTCTTCTCTAAATCGTCCCTGGTGTACTTCCTTGTCCACATCGCGATTCGTAGCTGCGAGGAAGCGTGCCTGAACGTGTATCGGATCGTTACCACCGAGCCGTTCGAATTCCCGCTCTTGGAGAACGCGCAGCAGTTTCTGCTGAAGATGTGGGGAGAGATTGCCGATTTCATCGAGGAAAATCGTACCGGCCCGCGCGACCTCGAATTTGCCGAGTTTCCGTTCGCCTGCCCCCGTGAAGGCGCCTTTCTCGTGGCCAAACAATTCGGATTCCAGGAGACTTTCCGGAAACGCCGTGCAATTGACCGCCACAAACGGGTCCGCGGCGTTTTGGCCGTTGCTGTGAATCGTGCGGGCAACAAGCTCTTTGCCAGTTCCGCTTTCTCCGAGAATCAACGCCGGTGTTCCGTTTGGCGTTGTCGATACGGACCCGATGAGTTTATAGACTTCTTGCATGCCGGTATCATTGCCAATAAGTTCATAACGATCGACGAAATCCGCCTTCAGTTGGGTCCGTAGGTCTGTGGGAGCGTATGTCGATTGAGCGCTTGCAATCGCTCGTTCTGTTATTTCCCTGATCCTTCGTACGTCGAGTGGTTTTGTAAGATATTCGAATGCACCGAGCTGGACCGCACTGATGGCCGTCTGCATCGTCCCATATCCCGTGATAATGACGACCGGAGCTGCGAGGTGTTGCCCTTTCAATCTCTTGAGCACCTCAAGCCCGTCTACTTTCGGCATGGAAATGTCCATGAACACCACGCTTGGCTGCTCGGTGGTGATCTTGTGAAGCGCTTCTTCACCGTCCTTCGCGGTAATCGTCGTATATCCTGCCTTCCGGAAAACCTGGCGGAATGCAAAGAGGATTTTTGCATCGTCGTCAATGACCAAAACCTTCGGTCTATGCATGCGTCGTTTCCTTCTTTTCCAGCGGCAAGTAGATCTTGAATGTTGAGGGATAGCCCTTTCTACTGTGAACTGTGACCACGCCACCATGTGCATTCACAGTCTGCTTCACCATCGGTAATCCGAGGCCTGTACCATTAGACTTCGTCGTAAAGAATGGATCGAAGATTCGGTTCAGAAGACTTCGTGGAATCCCGGGCCCGGTATCGCTGATCTCCACAAGGATGCACGGAGTTCCCTTCTTGAGGGTGATCTCTCGCCCTGCTTCGTTCCCGTTGTCTTTTTGTCCCTCTCCAATGGTGTCTCTCAACGTAAAATCCCGGAGTTCTTTTCCAAGGACTGTCGTTTGCGCGCGTACTGACACAATTTCTTTGACCTTCATGCTCGGCTTGCTCTCAATCGCCTGGGCGGCATTTAACAGGATATTGATCATTGCTTCCTTGAAGTGGGGGGCATCGACCTCGATGGGAGGGAGGGGCTCCTGGAGTGATTTCTCAATACGAATGTTCTTTCGCAGGTGCGATTCTATAAAGGTGATACTGTCATTGATCACCTCCGACAATTGCTCCCGATGAAATACCATCGGCGAGGGACGGGCAAAATTCAGCAATTCGGTGACGACCCCCTCCATATGGTGAATCGAGTTGAGCGCCACCTCGAGCGACTTCCTTTCCCGGGCTGAGAGGTTTTTGGACTCATGCTGGAGCTGCAAGATCATTTTGACGGAGGTAAGAGAATTTCTGAACTCGTGCGCTATGAGCGCCGACATTTCGCCGGCCGCCGTAAGTCGCTCTGTTTGCAGCAGGCGTTGCTCAAGCCGTTTTCGTCTGGTGACATCGGTGATAATTTCGAGGATCGAGGCAATGCAGCCGTCTTCCTTCATGGGAATGGCGACATGTTCAATGTATCGCTCAGCACCGGCAGCATCGACGGTTTGGTCAACATGACTTTCCGTGTTGCCAGAGAGCATTGCCATTCTCGACGCGCACTGTCGACAGAATCCATCTCTACAGAAGACAGACTGGCAATCCTGTCCGCGGACGTCCTCGAATCGACATCCGGTGACGCTTGAAAATGCGGCGCTCGCGGCTTGAATACGGAATTCTTTGTCGAGCAGCACGACGGCGCTGGGTACGTTATCCAGAAGCGCCTGCAGCTTTGCTTTTTCCTCTGACAATTCTCTCGTGCGATTCTGGACCATATACTGGAGTTTCGTCCGATGCTGAAGGATCTCTCCCTCGTGAGCTTCAAGCGACGCAGCCATGACGTTGAACTGTTGCGCCAGTTCTTCGATTTCGTCGTGGGTTTCCACATGCAGGCGATGGCCGTAGTTTCCCTTCGTAATGACTTCTGCACCCCGTTGCAGCGATGCGATAGGCTTCGTGAACTGCCGTGTGGCAAGCAATCCCAAGCCCACTGAGGTTATGAGGAAGACGACGAGAAATGCCGCAAAGGTCCAGGAGAATGTCCAGACGGGGCCCAGGACTGCTTCTTTGGGAAGGCTTTCAAAGACAAAAAATGGATTTGAAAACGCGCGCGGCTGATGAGTAAACGAACTGCCTCGCGGCGAAAACAGGGGGCCGTAGGAAATGATTTCATCAATGCCTTCATCGATCATTCCTTCCTGTCCCGAAAGAAGCGTTGCAACGATCGATGGTGAATAGTCATGCTGAAGATTGTCTTCCTCTCTTGAAGCAAGCAATTTGTTCCAATCTTTCTTCTTTTCGGAATGATAGAGATAATGCCCGTCACTGCTGGCAAGGACAACTTTTCCCTGCAGATTGAGATGTCGCTGAGTTTCGATGACGCGGAAGAGGTCTTTTGCAAAAATGTTTGCAACGAGCAGTCCGTTGCGACCTTGTGAGCCAAACAGGGGCATGGCAAAACCGATAACCGGAATGCGTTCGCTGTTCTCATGCAGGACTTCGGCGGGCGTGAAGGCGATCTCGCCCTTTGTCAGGCCCTGGGTAAGCAGAACGTAGTACGATTCAAAACCCTGGCGCAAGTTGGGCGGGGAAGTCGCATGGAAGGAGAGAAGACTATCGCTCACGTTGAGCGATTCTATGCGAAGCTGTTCATCCCCGGCATCGTCGAGTACGCGGATCTGATAGTAGATCTGTTTTGTACCGGCGAACGCCAGGAGCTCTGTCGTAAGCTGTTCAATGGCCCGTTGTTTTGCCGGCTTGGCAGAACTTTCCAGGGCTGCCACGAACCGCTGAACGAACGATGCATTCTGGAGCAATCGCAGGTCGCCTTCGACGCCCCTGAGAAAGTTTGCGGTCTTTTCCCGTATTGTGCGGACGTCGTGCGAGAGATTCTCAAAGGCAATCTGCTTCATCATCGTCGTGTTTGAAAACACTCCGTGCAGGCCTACGAGAGCAACGGGAATGACCGAGAGGCCTGCGAACGCGATAATGAGTTTTGCGCGAATCGACAGCCAGGGGAGCATATTCTTCAGGCGAGATATCATTGAGTTCGACATGGCGTTGTTCAACATCCTGTTGGGCCTCGGTGTGTCGCAACTCGGAAGTGCGCAATGTCTGTGCCATTAGGCGGCAGATTCTGCTGAATGTTCATCATAACGCATGTTCTCGAGAATTTGTACCAAACATCGAGCGGTTGAAGGCTTTGTCATGTGTGCACAATAGATGCCGCCGAGGTTCATTCCTAGTAATGAGAATCATTCCAACAATTGATAAGCGATGCTTGAGGTCTTGCAAGGAACCGGTCGTCGCCTGAGAGCAAGAATTGGCAACCCGGCTATGACTGGGCTTCTTAGGAAGGACCATCGCCAACAAGCGGTGCAAGACCGACGGAAAACGAACTTGCTTGGGGAGTCTTCTCTATGCTGCCGGTTGTACGCTGAACTCGCCGTATGAATCTTTTTACTATTCATTGAGTCCTGAGCCGCCGACGGCACACGGCGTTCGTGCGAAGATGAAGAATCTTCTGACTCCTTCGCTTGATTTACGGTGAAGTGATCGCTACCATTGGCCCCACAGTCAACTGCGCATAGCGGAACGGTCCTGTTCACCCGGGACATTTGCCGTGCCTCGAACCCGATCAATCCTGTTCCTGGTATTCAATGGACTCATCGTCCTGTTCGGTGCGTGGAGCCTTCCACGCCTGGAACGATTGCCGGCCCTCAGTATCGACCTGAAAGAAGCACCCGACGGATTGGCCCTAACGACCGCTTACGGTGTGTTCCCCCCGAACTCCGTTGTCCGATCCGTTGAAAACCTCGAGGTCCGCTCGCTTTTCGATGTGTTCTATGTTCTCGACAGAAGAACGCCGGATGATTCAGTTCTCGTTCTCTTCGAATCCCAGCACAGAGCCGTTTCCATTCAACTCGTCCAATACTACTCAACGCTGTATTTCGTGAGCACGGCGTTGGTCGCTTTGTGTTCGTTGATCACCGGCATTGTCGTCTTCTTGAAGCGGTCACATGACCGTGCGAGCTCGATTTTCCATGCCAACATGGTTGTGTTTACTCTGGTGCTGGTGATTGGCACTGAGCAGCCGTTTGCCGGGGATCCCTTGTGGCTCGTATTCTTGCTGCGGTGTGTGTACTTGCTCGCGTATGTTCTGCTTCCCCCGCTTTTCCTTGGCTTTGTGCTTTCTTTCCCGCATTCTGAAAAGCGGTTCCCACCGTTCGTGCAGACTGTTGTTTACGGCTGCTTCATCCTCTTGTTTGCCCTCATGGTCCGATACCAGGCCGGGGTATGCTTTGACGAGTCGTATGAATCCCATCGGTCGTACGGAAACGTTCTTGGCGTATTTTATTTGCTGACCAGCGCAAGCATCCTGGCGGGGGTCGGAGTTCTTGTATGGCGCTACCGACACCGGCTCGGGGCCGATGACCGAAAGAAGATGCGGTGGATCGTTTGGGGTGTGTGTATGTCGGCCGCGCCGTACGTGACGCTGAGAGCAGTCCCTCACGCCCTAGGAATCACCCCCTTTGCAAGCGAAGCTCTCGTGAACCTTGGTTTTGTCTTTATTCCATTCTCCTTTGGCATCGCCATCGTCAAGGAGCATATTCTCGACATCGACGTTCTCATCAACCGCACGTTGGTGTACGGGATCATGTCCGGTCTTGTGCTTGCCGTATATGTGGCGGGCGTAACGGCGGGGACGGTGCTTCTCCAGCCGGTCGTTGGCGAATCGACACTTGTCATGTCGTCGATCATCGCGTTCGTGGTCGCGCTCCTGTTCGATTCGACAAAAAGGCGAGTTCAGGTCATCCTTGATCGTTCGTTGTACCGCGTCAAATACGACCTGCAGCGGGCACTGGCACACATCGCCGAGGCCATCGATTCAGCCGTTTCGTACGATGAACTGAGCGACGTCGTTCTGAGGTCCCTTCGCCACTACTTGCAGCTACGGGAAGTGCATCTTCTGCTCGACATTCGTTCGGGATCGAAGATGTGGTGTCAAGGAGGACAGGAGCGCGCGAGGGAGGAGTGGCGGCTCGTCGAAAGTGAATTCGAAGCGGGCGACTACCTTCTGGCCGTACCGAATGCCACGGAGGAAACGAGCCAAGTCAAGCTGGTGCAGACAATCTCGGACACCGCTCCGATCAAGGTGCTGTATGCCTGTCGCTCGGTCCGGGCGAATGTTCGTGCATTCTTTGCTTTGGGCGACAAAGGGGGCGGGACGGTGTTCCTCGTTCAGGAACTCGAATTTCTCAGGAACGTGGTGGGCCACTTCCGAACAGCCGTTGAACGGCTGACGCTGCAGGAAAAGATCATCCTCGAGCAAAGCGAAAAAGAACGGCTAGAACACGATATTCGCCTCGCGGCGAATATTCAGACGTACTTGCTCCCAACGACCTTTCCTGCCATAGCCGGCTATACCCTGGTCGCGACGAATCTACCGGCACAGATCGTAGGCGGTGACTACTACGACTTCATCCGATTCAGCGCGGACCATTGGGTGGTGTGTATCGGAGATGTCTCGGGCAAAGGCCTGCCCGCATCTCTTCTTATGGCCAATCTCCAGGCGACACTTCGAAGTCAGACGGCTCCGGGCGTTTCGCCCAGAGAATGCATGCAGCGGTCGAATCGAATGCTGTTCGAAAGCACGGGTCCGGATAAATTCGCAACGCTGTTCTACAGCATCCTGGATGCAAACAAGAATACCCTGCAGTTTTGTAACGCAGGCCACGAATATCCGTTCCTCTT
>MHAK01000101.1 GCA_001802945.1 Ignavibacteria bacterium RIFCSPLOWO2_12_FULL_56_21
TCGAAATCGTCGAAATATCCCTTCATCACGTTGTCCCCCTGCACCAGGATCTTTCCGATCTCGCCGACAGGACACTCTTCCCCCGTTTCATAATGCTCCACCCGAACACGCACACCGGGCAACGGTCGGCCGACACTTCCCGGGCGATTGAAGTCCGGCGTATTGACCGTGATCCCCGGCGATGTTTCCGTAGCACCGTACGCCTCGAGAAGTACCTTGTCTTGATGCTCGAAAAATCCTTTGCGCAGCATGTCGGGACATTTATCCGCCCCAGTCAGAAGGAGCCGGACGCTTGCAAAATCGCCCCGCTGCGATTTGTTCAGATACCCCCAGAAGAAACTCGGCGTGCCGACAACGATCGAACACTTCTCTTCCCGAATGATGTCGCAGATTGTTTTGAAGTCGAGCGGATTCGCGTAAGTCGCGATCGTCATGCCGAAATAAATCGGCGTCCACAGGTTTGCTGTTTGTCCAAAAATATGGAAATACGGAAGTTGGGCGAGGAAGACATCGTCCGACGTGAACGTATAGACCTGTTCCAGGCTTCGAATATTCGAAAGGATGTTGCGATGCGTCAATTGGACGGCCTTCGGGTCCTTTTCGCTGCCGCTCGTGAAAAGCACAAATGCGGTGTCGTCCTTCGCCCCTCCCGCATATTGCCGCGTGAGGGAGGCGACCGAAAGGCGGGATTTAATGGCGGCTTTGATCTTGTCGAATCCCGAAACCTCCGCCATCACTTCTTCCATGAACACCATTCCGGGGATTTTTGGACAGTTGATCTTGTCCAGCAGGGCCCGGGCCGTAATGATCGTGCGGAAATCGCACCGGCGCTGGGCGAACTCACAGTTCTGCGCGGCGCCAGTCGAATAATTGATCATGACCGGAATGCGGCCGCTCATCATCGCACCGAGCATAGCAAGCACCGCCCCGGCCGACGTCGGCAGCATGATGCCGATAAAGCCCTCATCGTACCGTTTAAGCTTGTTCGCCACGATCATCGATCCGATGAGCGCACGCTGGTAGCTGACCTTCCGCCCCATCATGCGGTCATTGATGAATACCTTAGAGCTGTACTGCTTGGCGATCTCGATGAATTTTCGATGGAGTAACATGGCGGTGGATGTAGATGAATGACTCTGGAAACTACGGATCGTGGAATTGTTATGGCTGCGGTTGTTCCAGCAATGAGCGTCTCATGAGAGCGAGCGGAAGAGAGCCTGTGCGCAAGAGCGATTCTACGAATTGTTTTTCGGTGAAGCGGTCTCCAAGCAATCGGGCCATGTCGGCCTTGAGGCGTTCGATCTCCAGCCATCCAATGATGTAGCTCGGAGCCTGCGTTGGCCAGGTCGTGTACCGGTTTACTTCCGCTTCCGCGGCGGAGCGTTCCAATCCAACTTCATCAATAAAGAATTCCACGGCTTGATCGTAGGTCATGCGTCCCGTATGGATGGAAGGGTCAATAATGACCCGGGCCGTCCGCCATAACCTCATCTGAAGCCACCCCAGACTGTCCCAACGGTCGGTAAAGAATCCTTCCCGCCCCATCCACGACTCACAAAACAGTGCCCATCCTTCGCCGAAGTACGTGCTTCCCAGGCGTGATCGAACGGGATGCGGATGAAGTCGCGAATAGACGCTTTGCAGATGATGTCCAGGATAACCTTCATGGAGGGCAATGACGGTGATCCAGCCGGTGTTTTGCGTACGAAGTTTTTCTTCGATCTCCGATGTGCTCATTCCGGGTACGATGTCGGTGACGAAGAACCTCCCGGTCATGACGCTGTTCTGTTGTACAATCCCGCCGTATCCTCCCCAAGCGTATGTCTCCCTGAGAGCGGGAGCCGTCGGAACAAAGATCAGTGTTTCGGCCGGCGGAATCGTAATCATTGACCGTCGCCCGATCAAGTCTTTCGCGCGGCCGGATTCCTCCTCGTAGGCCGCTATGATCGCGCCGGGCTGGGGATGGACGCGTTTCATGTCCTCCACCAGTTCCTGCCATGACCGGACCGGATCGATGCGCCGTGCAAGGTCCATCAAGGCCTGCTGTGTTTCTCTATGGACGCGCCGGCCTTCTTCAATCATCGACTCGGCGGTATACGGCAGGTGATGATACTCCTCCAACAGCCAATTGTAGTGTTCCTCACCGACAGCCCAAGCATCGTCATGTCCGGCGACGAGCGTATCCCGAAGGTACACGCGGAATCGTTCAAGTGCATCACGTGACGCCGAGGCTGCGATCGTGAGAGAATCACGAAGCTGTACCGGAGCTTTCTCTGCGACGATGGCTGGAAAAGTCGTGTCGAGGTAGCCGCAATATCTCTCCGCCGCATTGACTGCCAAGCGCACCCACAGCGGTGGCGGGGCGTGGAGCTGCTGTCGCCCCGTCTTCATTACGATCGGGGCCCGACGGAGCGCCGTCAGCACCGATCTCCACGTATCATCCGTCGGCCGCCGGTCCCCGCCGATGGCCCAATCGATCGATCCCAATATGAGATATCGTCCAGGCGATCGCTCCGCAGTCCTTAGCCGCAGGTCGCGGACTGTTCGCCGCATATCGGCGTTCAGGAGCATCCAATCGATTTTGTCATCTAGGGTGAGAGACGACGTATCGACGGATTGCATCGCCTCGAGAAATCCCCCGGCTCTCCTTGCGCCGGACGAATCTTCCGCAATGCTCAATCGCTCTTCGACGGGACCTGTTCTTGGAGAGCTACCGTCGACGTCGCGGCCGCTCAGATAAGAGTCGGCCAGTCGATGGAATCGATCCTCAACTGATTCGGAGGTGAGAAATGGAAGGGAGCATCCGCCGAGCTGGACGACGAATGCTGCGCTGAGAGAAAGCACTCGTGCGATTCTCCGGGCAGATTGCCAGGACGTTGCCGTGCGGAAGGCAATTGTCCTATCGCACAATGCTGACGTCAAGTGCTTCCCCGGAATCAGCCGTTCGAATGAGGACAGTTCGTGTCGCTGCGTCGTAGGTCCAACCGGGACCGCCGGCGGCGGCCGGGGCGAGTCGCTGCAACGACGTGCCGAGTAGCGTTACGGAAGAAGGTTCGAAGTGGTCGACGACGCGGAGAACGAGCGATCTCGGCGGCGGGACATAAGTGCCGGAAGCACGCGAAATGCGAATGGCCGTCACTGCCGAATCGGAGGAAACGGAGAGAGTTCGTCGGAAGTCGACGCCATTCTCATAGGCAAACGATAATCCGTCGTCCTCATAGTAGGTCGATGATCCCGAGGCGGCAGGAAAAACGATCAACGTCAGGGGATCGATCGGAGCTTGTGACGTGTACTGAACGACTTGCCGTGTCGGGATCGCCGCTCCGGCCCGTACGAAGAGCGGCAGTCTTTCCAGCGGCGCCGCAACGGTCACGTTCGAGTTTCCGTCGTACCGCTTTCCTGTCCAATAGTCATACCATGCCCCCGGGGGTAGCCGCAACGTGCGCTCCGTTTGCCGCTGGGCCAGAACCGGGGCTATAAGAAGATCGTCGCCGAACAGGAATTCCGACTCGTTCCAAGCGAACGCTGGCTCGCCCGGATATGCAAATGCCAACGGCCGCATGGCCGGCTGACCGGTGACAGCGCTTTGGGCCATGACCGTATAGATGTACGGCAGGAAGGTGTAACGAAGTTCCACTGTCGCCCGGTTGATGTGTTCGATTGACTCGCCGAACTCCCAGGGTTCCTTGTTCGGCGTGTCCCATGCAGAATGCGCCCGCATGAGCGGCGTGAATACGCCAAGCTGCATCCAGCGTGCGAAAAGCTCGCCGTCGGGCGAACCGATGAACCCGCCGATGTCGCTGCCGACGAACGGCTGTCCCGAAATGCTAATCCCCAGACACATCGAGAGAGCCATGGAGAGGTCGTGCCACGTCGACGTATTGTCGCCTGTCCATTTGGCGGAGTATCGTTGTCCGCCGGCAAAAGACGCGCGCGTCAGCAGGAACGGACGTTGATTTCCCAAAAGCCGACGCGTTCCTTCGTACGTCGCCTGCGTCATCTGAAATCCGTATAGGTTATGAAACTCCGCATGCGTCGCACGCCGTGCGTCGGCACGATGGACGACGTTCAGGTCGACGGTCTTCGTGGGCACATCGAAGACGGAGGGCTCGTTCATGTCGTTCCAGAATCCCTTCACTCCCGAAGCCGTCAGCACCTGAAATTGTTCACCCCACCAGGCGCGTGCGTCGGACTGCGAGAAATCGGGAAATGCGCATACGCCCGGCCATACCTTGCCGAGGTATGTCGAGCCGTCCGGACGAAGAAGGAATGCGTTGCGGGCAAGTCCCGACCGGTATGCATGATATGCAGTGTCGGCCTTGATACCCGGGTCCACAATCGTCGTTACGGTGAACCCATCCTTTGCTAGGTCAGTAAGCAGTCCCTTCGGGTCGGGGAAATTCTTCTGGCTCCAGGTGAAGATGCGGTAGCCTTCCATGTAGTCGATGTCGAGATACAGGACATCGCACGGGATCTTCTTTGCGCGAAACGTTTGGGCAATCTCCCGGACGCGGCTGTCCGGAAAATAGCTCCACCGGCATTGTTGAAACCCGAGCGACCAGAGGGGCGGAAGTCGCATGCGGCCGGTAAGATCCGCAAACCGTTCTGCGATGTCCCTCGGTAGCGGCCCGCCGAAGACGTAGTAATCGAGTGGTCCGCTCTGAGCCCCGAAGGAATAACGGTCGGGGGCCTCCTTGCCGAAATCGAACGACGTCCACCACGAATTATCGAAGTAGATTCCGTACGCCCGCCCGTTCCGAATGCCGTAAAAGAAAGGAACACTCACATACAGCGGGTCGGTATCAGCGCCGTATGCGGGGATGTCGGTATTCCACATTGCAAACGTGCGCCATTTGCGGTTGAACCTGCCGGACTTCTCGCCCAGGCCGTAGTAGTTTTCGTCCTGCGGCATGGACTTATACACCCGAAACTCAGACTTGTTCCATTGAGTGCCGAATGGATGATCTTCCACAAGGACGGACCCGACGGAATCACGAACGGTGATTCGGGAGGTTTTCTTGTCGATGCTCACCCGCATCAGGGTCCCTGAAATGTCCACGACGGAAGAGGTCTGTTTGACGCGGATCCTGTCCCCTTCCCACGTGCGCTGCACAACGGCAGGCGTTGGCGAGGGAAGGTCGCGGCTTGAGCCGATGGTTACGCGGAAGAGGTCCGGCGTCAGAAAATTGATGAGTATCGTGCGGCCGGAGCGGGTAACAATCTCGGCGGAATATGGACCGTCCTGCCGTGCCGACCGAACGGAACCCAGCGAGGTCCATTGACCGGACGCACTCCAGGGAAACAGCAAAGACCACAGGAACGAAATTTTCACAGCGGCGAGGAAGTAGGGACGGACATGCCGCCGACGCATGTGATCGTGAACGGCGGTGCACATGATATCCTCAGGTTGTCGTGCGGGAAACTTTTTCGCGAACGAGTTTCATGAGCTCTCCGATGTATCTCAGCCGCTCATGTTCGTTGCGGATGGTAAGAAGATATTCGCGTTCTTGTTGGATGTAGGCCGAGGTAGACGCGTCCGCATGCGGATGGAACTTCTGCACAAACCATTCAAACGTATCCATGGCCGCCATGACCGGAGTCCCGGGATCAGGGGAACGGGAGGGAGAGATCGATCGACGTCGTATTCGAAAACGGCGAAGTCTCGATGAAGCGCAGGGCGCGGACGCGGTACGTGTATGTCGAATCCGGGGTCAGACCGATGGAATCGATGGCAACGGTGACATCCGAAGGTACGAAGAGCACCTGCGTGAACTTTGCGCTTCCGCGTCGGCGTTCAATAGCGAAGGAATCTTCGGAATTCGAGTTGTCCTTCCACATGAGTTGGACGGCATTCACGGCGAACCGGCTGCTCGACAACTCGCTGGGCTCGCTCAGAATCTTTGGCTCCGTAGGTTCTTCTGTGGATGAGCTGCACCCCGCGGAAAGGAGTGCGACAAATAACGTCAGGATACAAGTTGTTGTTTTCATGTGATGTTACTCAAGGTGAAAAAAAATGGCGATTGAATCAAGAATTCCGGTGTCCTTCCTCCTACACGCCATGGCGAGGAAGAAGGACACATGCCGCTGTTCTGTGTCAAAATTGCGCCTTACCTTCCTGGCACGTCTCTTGACCTAATTCCATGAGCAAATCTGCGAATATTCCCGGAGGTCCAAAGATGAAACGGTTCACGACATATATTTTCCTGATCATGGCACTGGCGGCCGTTACGACAGAAGCGCGCGCAGCCCACCGGCCCCTCGATGTTGACGTGCGGATCGGCGTCTTCTATCGCCCCTTGGTTGGGCACGGTGAATGGATCGAAGTGCAGCCAGGCGTTGTCGTGTGGAGGCCGTTGCGTGTTCGTGCGGGTTGGCGGCCGTACATGGAAGGACGGTGGGTGTGGACGGACTACGGATGGTACTGGGTCTCTTACGAACCGTTCGGGTGGGCCGTCTTCCATTATGGCCGTTGGTATTACGACGATTTCTACGGTTGGGTATGGATGCCCGACAACGTGTGGGGGCCTGCCTGGGTCGAATGGCGCTACAATAGCGACTATATCGGCTGGGCGCCTCTCTCTCCGTACGCGGCGTTCCACATTTCCTTCGGGATCCGGTACACTCGCGTCTGGGCCGCCCCCGCTGACTATTGGTGCTTCGTTCCGTATCGCCGCTTTGGTTCCGTCATCCGGTATCGAGATTACGTCCAACCGACCTATGTGCGACGCCTCATCGGAACGACGCGGAGCGGCGCAGGGTACGATATCGACCGGGACCGCGTGGTGAACCGGGGCGTCGACCGCGCATACGTGGAACGTCAAAGCGGCGTGCGGTTGGGACGAACAGAGATTCGGGAGACCGGCGAGGTTGGAGAACGGTTGAGAAGCGGCAGGATTGAGACGTATCGTCCGGCACGCGAGGACTTTGAACGGGCAGAGCAACCCTCCGAAGTCCGCAGGGGTGATCGAAGGCTGAGCATCGACATGGATCGGGTCGAGCGCTCTGTTCCGGCCGGCGCTTCAGAAACGCGAACACGCGATGCGCAAACCACGACGCGTAAAAAGCAAGAGCCCCAAGTGCGTCCCGACGTCGGACGTTCGCGCAACAAACAGGTTCGCCCCGCCCCAGAACGCAAAAGACAAGAGCGGACAAGCCCGACACCGAATCGAACGACCAGACCAGAGGTCAAACCGACCCCGAGTTCGCGCAGTCGATCCGGCAGTGTTTCGCAACCCAGCGGAAGATCCTCATCGGCACCCCGTGAGGGACGGACGAAGCGGCGGGGTTAACCCGACCCTTTTCCGCACCTCGGGAAGTGGATCGGGCCGGGGTGCCGTACATGCAACGGGAGCGGTGAAAGCCGCTCCCGTTCTGTTTTTCGTCTCATGGAAACGCCGGCATGCAGCCTACCTTCATTCATCCTCTCAACTTCACTATCACCGATTCCATGTCCTCCGGCAATTCGGAATCGAACCTCACCGTCTCATTCGTTCTCGGATGCACGAATCCAATTGTCTTTGCGTGAAGGGCCTGTCTGCCCAGCATTTTCAGAAGATTGGCCGCAAATCTCTCTTTTGTTCCGGTCAATCCACCCCACGTGGCCGAGCGGCCTCCGTAGGTCACGTCGCCAAACACTGGATGACCGATATGTGCAAGATGAACGCGGATTTGGTGCGTTCGTCCTGTCCTCAACGTCAGCTTCACCAATGTCAGAAAATCAAAGACTTCGAGTACCGTATAGTCGGTGACGGCATGCTTTCCTTCGTTCGACACGGCCACCTTCTTCCTGTCTCTTTTGCTCCTTCCCAGCTTGGCGTCGATCGTGCCCTTGGGGGCCTTCATCCGTCCCCATACGAGCGCATGATACTCGCGCTCGATCGTCCTTTTCGCGAACTGGTCTGCAAGCTTCGCATGGACGGGGTCGTTCTTTGCGACCACCAGTAATCCGGTAGTGTCCTTGTCCAACCGATGCACGATGCCAGGACGCAATGCCGTATTGAGTGTCGACAATGTCGAGGCGTGATGGAGCAGCGCGTTGACGAGCGTTCCGCTTGTGTTTTTGTAGGCCGGGTGTGTAACCATGCCTGCAGGCTTGTTGACGACCAGCAAATCGTCGTCCTCATACACAATCACAAGGGGAATGTCTTCCGGTAGGGCTTCGGTGCGGGGAGGTCGTTGGAGTACTACAACGATCACGTCGCCGGGGAGAACGTGCGTGCTGGGTTTCACGACCTTTCCGTTCACGGTCACATCGCCGTTCTCGATTCCTTGCTGGACTTTGGACCGCGTGGCATTCTCGACGTGATGCGTGAGATAGACATCGAGACGAACGCGGGACTGGCCGGGGGGAACGGTGAACCGGAGCGTCGCCCGCGGCGCTTCTTCCGGGGCGTGGCTCATCTGTCAGGTGGAAGGATGTGAAGGATCGCTCGGCGAGCTTTCGGCCGTTACAGTGGGACCCGACGCCGACGGTACGGAAACGACCTGTGCTCGTTCGGCGCTACGATGCGCAAACAACATCAGCACAACGCCGAGCGATACGGCTGCATCGGCGACGTTGAACACGAACCAGCGCGAAAGGTGATAATCGCCCAGGGCAATATCGAAGAAATCGATGTCGAAGAAATCGACAACTTTTCCATAGAGCAGCGGACCTTCGCCGAAAATGACGCCGTAGAAAACGCGGTCGATGAGATTGCCGATGGCCCCGCCGAGGATGAGCGCAAGCGACATCCGCAAAGGAAGCGGATCACGACGGATTCGATAGAGGTAGTAACAGATACCGACGGTAGCCAAGATAGTGAATGCCGTCAGGAAGAACTTGCTCCCCGCGTCGATACCGAACGCCATCCCGGGATTCTCCACAAAGGTAATGCGGAAAAAATCGCCGATGACGGACATGCTTTCACCCAGCTGCAGCCCCGGATGGTAGATCCGGAGCGCAGGGATGGAAAATCCCTTGATCAAGAGTTTTGTTGCCTGATCGATCGCGACGACCAGGCCCGTCACATACAGCACCCGCACTCCATCACCTCGTCAATTCGTTCACAGGCGGGCCCCGGTCCCCTTCTTCAACTTGCACTGCACGCATTGCTGAGCGTGGGGGACGGCTTCGAGCCGTTCTTTTTCAATAAGCTTTCCGCAGTCAGTGCAGAAACCGTATGTGCCGGTCTCGATCCTTTTGAGCGCATCATCAAGATAGTTGAGGAACTTCCCTTCCCGCGAAGCGAACAAGAACACCTTTTCCCGTTCCATCGCGTCGGTTCCCTGCTCCATGTGGAGCGAATATGTTGAGCTTTCTGTGGCGTACTCTCCCGTCTGCACGTCCATCATGCTCGCCTTCAGCGATTCCAACTCCTCCAGGATCTCTTTCCTCTTCTCAACGATGATGGTCTTAAAGTAGTCGAGTTCCTTCTTCGAGTAGCCCTTCTTCGACACTATCTTGACTTCGGCTTTTACGGGGGCTTTTGCCGGAGCCGGTTTCGGTTTGACCGCCACGGAGCGCGGTGCGGCCTTTTTTGCGGCCGGTTTTACTGTTCGTTGCGGTTTCATTTTCTTCGCCATGATTCCTCTCCTGCGTCGGTACGTTCAGTCCACCGGAATTGAACGTCCTAAAATACATTAAATCCGTTCAACTGCAACGTCAGCGGTCTCGCCGTTCACATCGATCGAAGTGAACGACAGATCGTTCTTGGTTGCCGAAGCTGCAAGCAGATCCACGGCGAGCGTTTCCTCCCGCACATACGAGCCGCACGATTCCAGCGCCCGGCGCAGACGATCCGATGAACGATGATGGATGCGAATGCGATCGGTCACTTCAAACCCCGAAACCTTCCGGAGATTCTGCACTCGACTCACAAATTCGCGTGCCAATCCTTCAAGTGCAAGCTCCTCCGTAATGGTCGTGTCGAGCGCGACAGTCACCGGACCGTCCGAGGCGACCAGCCATCCCTTGATCTCTTCGTGGAGAATTTCAACATCTTCCAGGACGATCGCATATTCGCCTCCGTCAGCCGCAACCGTGACCGTGCCGCCCCCTTCGAGCATGCGCAACTGGGCCGACGTCAGCTCGCGGACGCTTGCTGCGATCTTCTGGACCAACTTTCCGTACCTGGCGCCCAATGTCCGGAAATTGGGCTTCGCCTTTCGTCGTACGATATCCGACTCCTCAGTCACGAATTCGAGCTTCTTCACGTTGATCTCGTCGAGGATGACGTCCTGCATGTGCAAAACCTCTTCCCTCTCACGGTCCGAGAGGACCGGCACGAGGATCCGCTGGAGCGGCTGGCGAACCTTCAGTTTGGTCTTTTCACGCATAGATCGGACCAGGCTGACGATTGTCATGGCCCGCTCCATCTTGCTTTCGAGCGTGCGGTCGATGGCCGCGGTGTCCGCCTCAGGGAACGCAGACAGGTGAACGGAGTCTTTGTCGCCTCCGGTCGCTTCCATGAGATGACGAAAGATCGATTCGGAAAGATGCGGCGTGAACGGGGCGATAAGCTTCGTCAACGTTACCAGGCACTCGAACAACGTTTGGTATGCCGCGATCTTGTCTCCCCCTCGTTCGCTTTTCCAGAACCTTCGCCGGTTCCGGCGTACATACCAGTTGGATAATCTGTCGACTGTAAAATCATTGATTGCACGAGCGGCCCGCGTGACGTCGTATTCCTCGAGCGCATCGCACACGACACTCACGAGCGAATTGAGCTCCGAAAGTATCCAGCGGTCGATCTCCGGCCGACGCGAGAGCGGAATGCGCGACTCCGCATTCGTAAACCCGTCAATGTTCGCATACAACGAGAAGAACGAATACGTATTCAGGAGCGTGCTAAAGAACTTTCGTTGAACGTCGGCGATCCCTTCTGTGTCGAACAACGTCGGACGCCATACGGGACTGTTGACCACGAGATACCAGCGCGTGGCGTCGGCGCCGTACGTACGCATTAGGTCGAACGGATCGACCGTATTCCCCTTCGTCTTTGACATCTTCTGGCCGTTCTTGTCGAGAATAAGCTCGTTGACGAGCACGTTTCGGTACGCCGGTTTGTCGAACAGGAACGAACCGATGGCGTGCAGCGTATAGAACCAGCCGCGCGTCTGATCGATGCCCTCCGAGATATAATCCCCGGGATAGGATGCCTCGAACTTTTCCTTGTTCTCGAACGGATAGTGCCATTGTGCAAACGGCATTGAACCGGAATCGAACCACACGTCAATGAGCTCCGGCGTCCGTTGCATCGTTCCTCCGCAGGAACACGTGAACGTAACGCTGTCGACGAACGGTTTGTGGAGATCGAGGGGCTCGGGGACGTTTGCGCCTTCCCTGAGCTCTGCAATGCTGCCGACGCATTTCTGCTTGCCGCATGTTCCGCACACCCAGATCGGCAACGGCGTACCCCAGAATCGATCGCGGGACAACGCCCAATCCTTGTTCTCCTCCAGCCAATTCCCAAACCTGCCGGAACCGACTTCGGGGGGATGCCAATGCACTTCTTTGTTCAGGGCTATCATACGGTCGGCGTATGACGTCGTGCGGATATACCAGGACTCACGCGCATAGTACAGGAGCGGCGACGAACATCTCCAACAATGCGGGTACGAGTGAAGGTGTTGTTCCTTCTTGAAGAGAAGTCCGCGTTCTTTCAGGTCTGCGATGATCTCCGGATCGGCGTCTTTGACGAACTTCCCGGCAAACGGCGTGACCTCCGGACCGAACTCGCCGGACTTGTTGACCGGATGGATCGTGGGAAGCCCATACTTCCTTCCCGCCTGATAATCGTCCTCGCCGTACGCCGGCGCCATATGGACGATGCCGGATCCGTCTTCCGTGGTCACAAAATCCGTTTCCACGACATACCATCCCTTTTCCTTCACGTCGTGGAATGTGAAAAGCCGTTCATATTCTTTTCCGGCGAGAGATTTGCCCTTGAACCTGTCAACGACGACAGCCTCTTCGCCGAGAACGCTCAGCCTGGCCTCTGCCAGGATCAAGCGCTGTCCTTTGACCTCAGCTTCGACGTAGTCTACATCCGGGTGAACCGCTAGTGCGACGTTGGAGATGAGCGTCCAGGGAGTCGTTGTCCATACCAGGAAGTACGTGTTTCCCTTCCCCGTCAATTTCATCTTCACATAGACCGACGGGTCCTTGACGTCCTTGTAGCCGAGAGAAACTTCATGACTCGACAGAGGCGTTTCACAACGGGGACAGTACGGTTGGATCTTGTATCCCTTGTAGATGAACCCGCGGTCGAAGTATTGCTTCAGCGCCCACCACACGGATTCCATGTAGGAATTTTCGAACGTGATGTACGGGAAGTCGAGATCGACCCAATAGCCCATGAGCCGGGTCATCTCCTCCCAATCGGCCTTGTACTTCCAGACCGACTTGCGGCACTCCTCGTTAAACTTTGCAACCCCGTACGCGACGATATCGTCCTTGTGCTTGAAGCCGAGCATCTTCTCGACTTCGATCTCCACCGGAAGACCGTGCGTATCCCAGCCTGCCTTCCGCTGCACCTGATAACCCTGCATGGTTTTCAACCGGCACACGAGGTCCTTGAGCGTTCGGCTCATGACATGATGAATGCCGGGTCGTCCGTTCGCCGTCGGCGGACCTTCGAAGAAGGAGAATGTCGGTCGTCCCGCTCGCGACGTGATGCTCCGTCGGAAGACGTCGTTCTTCTTCCAATATTCGCGGATGCCGGCTTCCAGCTCGGAATACTTGATCTTATCGTTGAGTTGCTTGAACATCGTCCGGAGTGTGTCGGGTTATTTCTTGTTCAGGTACTGCACGAGCCACATGAACCCGCTGACAACCGCGCTGATCAAGAGGCTGGAAGCCAGCGGAATATACAACTCGAAGTTGTCACGCTTGATATGGAAGTCGCCGGGGAGTTTGCCAAGAAGGGGAATCTTCGGGGCGAACATCAGGAGAAGTCCAACCGTCGTCAAGACGAGGCCAAGGACGACCAACAGCTTGCCAGCGTCATTCATGGGTGAGACTCCGCCGCCGCGTGCATCCGGCAGAGTACTTTCAGCGTCATTTCCGGTTCCGCACCGGGAGCCGCCTGACCACTTCTTTCATCAACGCCGTCATCCTGGGTTCGGTCTTGTTGGCAACGGCGATGACTTCTTTCAGCGTCACCGCTTTGAGGGCGTCGGGGAAGCACTCATCCGTCAGAATTGACATGCCGAGCACTTCCATTCCCATGTGCACGGCGACGATATCTTCGGGGACCGTGGACATGCCGACTGCGTCGACGCCAATGGTCCTCAGGAAGCGGTATTCCGCCCGCGTTTCCAGCGTGGGACCCTGCATTGCCACATAGACTCCGCGCTGCAAAGGGATCCGAAGTTCCAGCGCCGTGTCGACTGCGAGCGATTGCAGTCTGCGGCTGTATGGCTCCGACATGTCCGGGAACCTGGGGCCGATCGAATCGTCGTTGGCGCCAATGAGAGGATTGTCGCCAAGGAGGTTGATGTGATCGGTCATCAACATCACATCCCCTTTGCGGAATTGCGGATTGAGCGCTCCTGCGGCATTCGAGATGAGGAGCGTCCGAACACCGAGGAACTTCATGACGCGGACGGGAAACGTCACTTGCTGAAGCGAATATCCCTCATATCGATGGAATCGTCCTTGCATCGCCACGACTGTCTTTCCGGCAAGGGTTCCGATGAGCAACCGGCCCTTGTGGGATTCGACCGTCGACACGGGGAAATGGGGAATGTCGCCGTACGGAATCGCCGCGGCGACTTTGATCTCCCGTGCAAGGCCGCCAAGCCCCGTGCCCAGGATGAGACCGATGGACGGCGAGGCTTTCGACGTCCGGCGGATGAACGTGACGGCTTCGTCAATGTGCCGTCGTAGTTCGCTGCTCACAGTTTCTTCAAGATCTCGTCGATCTCGATCCGGTCCTTGCCCGTTCCCTTCGATGCGTCGCGCGATCCGGGCTCATCGTCGTCGATCTCCAGCGCGCGAATGAGGTCGAGTTCCGACGATAGAAGCACTTTCAGGCGACTGATCACAGATTCTTTGCGCGCTTTGAGGCTTGAGATCTCTTCCTTGATGCGGCCGAAATCGGACCTGGCCTTTTCGACAATCTGCTGTGCCTTGAGCTCCGCTTCTTTTATAATGAGGTCGGCTTCTCGACGCGAATTCTCGATCGACTTACCGCTCGTTTCTTGCGCCTGAAAGAGGGTCTGCTGGAGCGTCTTTTCCATTTGCTTGTAGTCTGCGAGCTGCGTTTCCAGCTCGATGACCCGCTCCTTAAACTCCTTGTTCACCGTCAGAATGTCTTCAAGGTCGTTCGAGACCATTTCGAGGAACGTCTCGACCTCGACCGGGTCGAATCCACGCATGACTTTCTTGAACTGCTGACGCTTGATCTCGAGCGGAGTGATCTTCATACGCTACCTTTTGGTCGATGATACAGACTGAACCGCGAATGAACGCGAATAAGGATTGAGGTGAATAGTGAATCGTCAATCGTCAATAGAAAAGCGTTTCATGGATGCCCTCTCCATTCGGGTTCATTCGCGGTTTGATTCTTTACAATGCTCTCAATCTCTGTCCAAAAATCGCGGTTCCAACTCGAATTAACGTCGCGCCTTCCTCGATCGCTACCTCAAAATCGGACGTCATCCCCATCGAAAGTGTGTCGAACGACATCGATCCCGGAGCATCTTGTCGCAGACGCTCCTGAAGAAGCCGCACTGTTCGAAAACAGGGTCGGGCATCCTCCGGATCGTCGGAAAAAGGCCCCATTGTCATCAATCCCTTGACTTGAACGCTGTCGAATGGAACAAGGGACCTCAAGAACGGGAGAATCTCCTCCGGCAAGAGACCTGACTTTGTCGCTTCATCAGTGGTGTGGGCCTCCACGAGAACGTCGATTGTGCGGCCCTTTTTCTCGGCCAATTTCTGCAATTCATTCGCCAGCGAAAGCCTGTCGAGCGAATGGATCAAATGTACGTCGTTAACGACGTACTTCGCCTTGTTGGATTGCAGGTGTCCGATAAAATGCCAGTGAAGGTTCAGCGAACGAAGGGACTCCGCTTTTGAGCGAAATTCCTGAGCGTAATTCTCGCCGAAATCAATCTGTCCGGCACCTGCCGCGTCGCGTATCGCGTCCACATTGAAAGTCTTGCTGACTGCGACAAGGCCAATGTCGGCCGGGGAACGGTCGCACCGGAGACATGCTTCGCGCATGCGTTTTCGCACATTTTCAAGATTTCCTGCGATCATGCGTCAGCCGGTGTCTTCTCAATATAGTGGTCAGACGTCCGAAATGCAACGCAAAGCGTTGTAAGGAAGTGTCAGTCTATCCCTTACATTCCTTGGTTCAATCGTTACTTGACTTCTCCTCCAAATCTTGCTTAATTAACGTAGCCAACGTTCCCTACCACTTTTTGGGAGCCATTCATGGCCGACATCGACCGCTTTGAAGACGACGAGGAACCATTGCGTCCGGGTGACCGATGGGAAGATGATCTTCGCCGTTTCAAAGAGATGTTGGGGAAGGACGGGAAGGACATCAACAGTCCAGAGGCACTGGAAGAGATCATTCAATTCTACTTTGAACACGAGAAGTTCGAAGAAGCCCTCGCTTACACGGATAAACTGATCACTTTTGAACCCTTCAATGCCGATGCCTGGCAGAGGAAGGGGATGATCTACAACAACCTCTTCAAATATGACGAAGCGCTCCAAGCCTACGAAAAGGCGCTGAGTCTCAATCCGACCGACCCCGAGATCTTCATTAACCGTGGTATTACGCTCGATAATCTGAACCGAGTGGAGGAATCGCTCGCTTCGTTCGATGTTGCGCTGCAACTCGACCCTGCCAGTGTGGACGGGCTCTTCCACAAGGGCGTAACGTTTGAAAAGCAGGAACGTTTCGAGGAAGCGGTGCGCCTGTTCCAGCGTATTCTCGAGCTCGATCCGGAGCACGCAGATGCGTGGTATGAGCTTGGGTATTGCCACGATTACCTCGACAGGCCGGAAGAATCCCTCCGATGTTACGACGAGCATTTGAACCGGGATCCATACAACCACAACGCCTGGTACAATCGCGGAATTGTGCTCAATCGGGTCGGAAAGTTCCAGGAATCGATCAAAAGCTACGAGTTTGCGCTGGCGATCAAGGAGGAGTTCCCTTCCGCCTGGTATAACATGGGAAATGCGTACGCCAACCTTGCGAATCTTCCGGAAGCGATATCGTGCTACAAACGGACGCTGGAATTCGAGCCGGCAGATGTGCCCGCATGGCATAATCTGGGGAACGCGTACGAAGAACAGGCGAACTACAAGGAGGCAATCGCGGCGTTTACGAACGCGATCAAGCACGACGACCAGCATTACGAGTCGTTTTTCGGCCGCGGATGCTGCTGGGATGCGCTGGGACAGCCGAAAAAGGCGTTGACGGATTACAGGAAGGGGCTGGATATCTACTCCGACTATCCCGAGCTCTGGTATGCGCGGGCCGATGCAGAATACAATCTCGGCAAATTCGACGATTCGCTGGACAGCTATCGCAAAGTGATCGAGCTCGACCCCGGGAACGCCGAAGCATGGTTCGATTACGGCGACACTTTGCTGGAGCTTGGATCGGTACAGAGCGCAGTACAGGCTTTGGACAAGAGCATCAGCCTCCGCCCGGAATTTGCACTGGCGCACTTCTCGCGCGCAAAAGCGGCGATCGGCGAGGGCAAATACGACGAAGCGGCAGAAATACTGCAGCGTGCCTTTGCATTGCAGGCAGACCTTCGGAAGGACTTTCGAACGTTGTATCCGGAACTCGCCGGTCGAAAGCCGTTCTCCCTCCTCTTGCGGGACTGACCCTTTTTTCTGTAAACATTTTGTCGCGACTTCCATGGCGGATGCCGTAGAATTGACGCGCATTCTCGAATAGTAAGAGTCTGCCCACGAATCCACGCAAATCTACGCGAAATGATTGGAGTTTATCGAGGACCTCCAGGATCAGTTCGCAATCAAGAATTCCAACTCCATTGCTCCATGTCCGATCGTTACGCAATTATCGGCTTCCCCATTTCTCAATCGCTGTCGCCCCTCCTCCATTCGACAGCGTTTCGGGCAGTCGGCTTGGACGCGACCTACGAGCCGATCGCCGTAGAACCGAAGGAATTAGACCGGTTTGTTGCATCTACCCTGCGAACGTCGTTTGATGGGTGGAATGTCACCTTGCCGCATAAGCAACGGATGGCGGAGTTGGTGGACGTTCTCGACGAGTCAGCGCGCGCAGTCGGTGCCGTCAACACAGTTGTGCGGCGCGACGGCCGACTCACGGGATACAATACTGACGTTGATGGCGTGATCCAGACACTCCAGCCGCATGTGCAAGGCCGCAACAATTTGCACACTGTGTTGATCGGAGCCGGCGGAGGTGCACGCGCAGTGGTCGCAGGACTGCACCGCATCGGCGGTTGCGCTTCGTTGAACATTCTGGTGCGAACACCGACCAAGGGAGCTTCGCTGTTGTCGTCAACAGGGGGGCTCGTACCGGCCCGAACGAATATACTTTCCATTGCGTCACCTGAGGCATTTGAGGCGCTTTCCAACGCAGACGTGATCGTTCAATCGACCCCTCTGGGCATGCATCCGAAGGTGGATGACTCCCCGGTCCCCGGGTTTGACGCATTCCGTCCCGGACAGATCGTGTTTGACTTGATTTATCGGCCGCGAACAACGAGATTTCTATCCACGGCGAAAGCCGCGGGGGCGACAGTGCTAGATGGGCTGACGATGTTTCTGTATCAAGGGGCAGCTGCGTTTCAGTTGTGGACGGGGCGTGCAATGCCGCTGGATGCGGTACGACCCGTGATTGAAAGAGAGTTGTCGATCACCCAAGTATGAGTACGCGAAATTTATTAGCCGCAAGAAGGCACAAAATGCGCAAAAGTGATTGATACAATGACACTTCCTCCGACATTACAATCCCAGTATGAGCGACTGCGAACCATCCTGAGCGAGATGGGGAGCGTGGCCATTGGATATTCCGGCGGCATTGACAGCACGTTGCTCATACGCGTGGCGGCCGACGTTCTCCGTGACAGGGCACTGGCGGTCATTGGAAGGTCTGAGACGTATCCGACGCGGGAATTCGAAGAGGCAGTGGAGATGGCCCGGTCGTTCGGGGCCCGATACCGGGTCGTGGCGACGGAAGAGACGGACAACATGAAGTTCCAGGAAAATCCGGCGAACCGATGCTACTTCTGCAAGACGGA
Source organism: Ignavibacteria bacterium RIFCSPLOWO2_12_FULL_56_21 (assembly GCA_001802945.1). Classification (GTDB taxonomy): domain Bacteria; phylum Bacteroidota; class Ignavibacteria; order UBA10030; family UBA10030; genus 2-02-FULL-55-14. Next base: position 18,247 of record MHAK01000101.1, read on the forward strand.
GTTGTTCGGCAAGCTCGGGGCAATTGCGAAGGAAGAGGGTCTCCAGTGGATCGCCGACGGTACGATCACCGACGACTTGAAGGATTTTCGACCGGGCATGCTCGCGAAAAGCGAGAACGACGTCCGGTCGCCGTTGTATGAAGCGGGGTTTTCGAAAGACGACGTCCGTCAGGTGGCACGTGCGCTTGGGATCTCATCATGGGACAAGCCGTCGTTCGCATGTTTAGCCTCCCGATTTCCGTACGGGTATGGGATCACAAAGGAGAACCTGCGTCGTGTGGACGAAGCGGAATCGTACCTGCGGGATCTTGGATTCCGCACGTTCCGTGTACGCCATCATGATGACCGGACCGCCCGGCTGGAATTCGGTCCGACCGAATTCGAACGAATGTTCGAAGCATCGATGCGGACCACTGTCGTGCAGAAGATGAAGGACCTCGGATACGTCTACGTTGCGCTCGACCTGAGCGGGTATAGAACGGGGTCGATGAACGAAGTGCTGACGACGGCGGAAAAAAAAGCGGCAAAGGAGGGACAAGCGTAGGTCGAGGATCGTTGCGAGCGTAAAGAATTTCGTGCGAAAAGAGAAAGAGTGCACACGAAGTTCACGAAGAAGAAATGAAAACGAAAAGCCGGTCCGCGGAAAGTGGAACGGCTTTTGTGTTTTACCGGCCTTGCGTCTGCGGTCTTTTTTTCGTATCTACGATTGAACAATTGTTCAATCATAATGACCGACCGACGTCATTCCCACCGCCGAGAGATCGCTTCCGCCCGCGCAACGCTGGCCGATGATGGGCTCGTAACGGACATGGCGGAGACCTTCAAGGTCCTGAGCGATCCCACACGGTTGAAGATCGTCATTGCTCTCGCGCAGCATGAGCTGTGCACGTATGATATTGCGCAGGTCATCGGGAGCTCCGAATCCGTCGTGTCACACCAGCTGCGGTTGCTGAAAGCGCTCCGGCTTGTGAGACAGCGAAAAGAAGGAAAGCTCGTCTTCACCATGCTCGACGACGAGCACATTGACGACCTCCTGCGGATGGCCCGCCGGCATTGCGAGGAGTCCGAAGCATGAGCGCCGAACGAACGACCATGCTGCGCGTGGAGGATTTGTGCTGCGCCGCGGAAGAACAGCAGATCCGCGCCGCCTTGGGGCGCGTGCCGGGCATCCGCACGATGTCGTTCGACATCGTCAAGAAGACAGTCGTTGTACGCCACGACGTAGATTCCGAAACCGTCGCCGGGGCCATTCAAGCAGCCGGCTTTACGACAACGCCCATTGCGGCTGCTCCCGAGGTTCCTGCGCATACGCCGTTCATGCGTATCTGGACGGTCGCCGGCGCAGTGACGGCACTTATGGCGGGCGTCGTACTGGAGCACACGTCGGGCGGGCACTCCGAAGCGACGGTACTGTATCTTGCCTCCATTCTCATAAGCGGGTGGCCGATCGTGCAACGTGCCGGCCGATCCGCGGTCGCTCTCCGGCTTGACGTGAACGTGCTGATGACCGGGGCCGCCATTGGAGCCGCCGTGCTCGGTCAGTACGCAGAAGCGGCCGCAGTGCTGGTTCTGTACGCTCTTTCGATGTTGTTGGAATCGCTGAGCGTCGACCGGACGCAGCGGGCTATCCGCGACCTCCTTTCCCTCACTCCCCCCGTCGTTACGCTCGTCACGTCGGAAGGCGTATCAACGGTTGCCGCGGAAACAGTCCGCGCAGGGAACATTGTGCTGGTCCGTCCCGGGCAGCGCATACCCGTCGACGGAACTGTGGCTCGAGGGTCGACGTCCGTCGACGAATCGCCCATCACGGGCGAATCTCTTCCGGTGTTCAAGAGCCAGGGCTCGCATGTGTATGCCGGCAGCCTGAACGGCCGGGGTGCTGTGGAGATTCTCGTCACGACGCCTCAGACCGACACTTTGCTCCACCGGATCGTCTCGTTTGTGGAAGAGGCTCGGGCAAAGAAAACGGAGATCCAGAACTTCACCGAGCGTTTCGCAAAATACTATGTGCCGGGAGTCTTTGCCGCGGCCGTTGCGATCGCCTTCATTCCCCCCGTCCTGGGGTTGGGCGGCTGGGCAGACTGGTTCTATCGTTCCCTGACCGTTCTTGTCATTTCTTGTCCTTGCGCCTTGCTGTTGTCGACTCCCGTGGCTGTCGTCAGTGCGGTCACCGGGGCTGTCCGCACAGGCGTGCTGATCCGTGGTGGAAGCGTTCTTGACCACTTGGCCAGAGTACGTTCGGTTGCCATGGACAAGACGGGGACGCTCACGCACGGCCGGCACGACGTCACGTCGATTGTCCGGCTTGACTCCTTGACGGAGGAAGAGATACTTCGGACTACTGCTGCGATCGAACTCCGGTCCGAACATCCGTTGGCGGATGCGCTGGTTCGGGAAGCGGGGCGGCGGGGAATTTCCATCGAACTGGAGCCCGTCGAACGTTTTGAGGCGGTGCCGGGGAAAGGCGTTCGTGCGGTCGTTGGCGGAAGAATGCTTCACGTGGGAAACCATCAATACGTGGAAGACCTTCGGATCTGCTCGCCCGCGCTCGAACAACGGATCGCAGACCTTGAAGCCGGCGGACAAACCGTGTTGGTCCTTGCGGACGATACCCGCCCGCTGGGCATGGTTTCCGTGAAAGATCGTACGAGAGATGAGTCCCAGGCCGTGGTTCAACGGGTACGCACCATTGTTGGAGGTCCGGTCGTTCTTCTCACGGGGGACAATCGGGCGACGGCGGAGGCCCTTGGAAGAAGTTTGGGGGTTGACGCCGTGCATCACGGCCTCCTGCCGGAGGACAAGGTGAGGTCGGTCGAAATACTCCGACGAGAACACGGGAGTGTGGCGATGGTAGGCGACGGCATTAATGACGCGCCGGCGCTCGCGACTGCGGACGTCGGCATTGCCATGGGAGGCACGGGGACCGAAGAAGCGATCCGGGCGGCCGATGTAGTACTGATGAACGGCGGGATTGGTTTTCTGCCGTATCTTTTCAGACTCGGACGGCGGACGCATTCCGTCATTCTAACGAACATCGTTCTCGCCTTGGCGACAAAGGGGGTCTTCCTTCTTCTGGGAACGGCGGGTGTAACAAGTCTCTGGTTGGCCATTCTGGCCGATGACTGCATCACGCTCGTGGTGCTCATGAATTCGCTGCGCTTGCTGAAGAAGGGCACTTGACTGGAAGGTCGCATTAGAAGAGCTTTTCGGCCGGTACATTTAACGCCAAAACGCAAAGGGGGCCAGAAGGCCAAGATGATTTGAATATGAAGAGAGAACCGTTGGCTCATTAGCATTCATGGCGGTCTTGGTTTTCTTAGCAGCTTGGCGGTCAACTTTACTTGGACACCATCCAAGTTTCTATTGACTTTCCGGCCAAAAAGCGCTAATTTTCATACCTGTTTTTCATTATTC
>MHAK01000102.1 GCA_001802945.1 Ignavibacteria bacterium RIFCSPLOWO2_12_FULL_56_21
GATTGTGGACCGTCAGCCTCCTCACGGCGGCGGCGCATCTGTATACAAAAGTGGGATTCCGGTTGGTCGAGAAGATCCCGGGGCATAAGTGGGGAGTGGATGTCGTCGAGGAAAGATATGAGGTGCAGTTGTAGAACGGAAAGCTCGGCACGCTGAATAGAGAAAGGTTCAATGCTGTTATGTCTTTCCCTTTATGAGGACCCTGTTATTCACTGGATTAGGTTTGTTTGTACTTTCCCTCTTTCTTCCTGCCATGCCGGGTGGGGATGTAGTCTTGAGTCCGACGATTCCTGGTTGGACAGTCGCAGTGTTTTCAATGGTGATGCTCCGCGACATGAGTAAAGATGTGGTCACCTCGACGTATGTATTTTCGTTGGGATTCGGAAATTTCGTACTCCTGGCTTCGCCATACTTGTTGTTCCGGTTGTACCGCAAGTCTTCTCCGTGGATTCCGTTGGTCATGTTCGTAACGACTCTGAACAGTCTGGCGTATGTCTTTGTGGCTGGTCCAGAATCTGTGTTAATTGGATACTATGTATGGGTTCTGGCGCATGGAACAATTGCAGCTTCGTTGATCATAACCTTCTTTCAGGTTCGTCGCCATCGCGTTGGAATTCGATCTTCCCAAATCTCTTCTGATCCTTGAGTAGTGCATGTACACTTCCAGCAATCCCGTCACTTCTCCCTTTTTCATAACGATCGCACTGTTCATGTTTGTCACAAGCCCGGCTTTCTTGCAACGGGCTTTTTGGCTTCACGGGTCGTTTGGAGTGGCAGTTGCGGACAACTACGGCGCCGACAGTCAATCCATCGCTGCATACCTTCGAAACGGGACTTTGACGTATTCCGTCCGGCTCGTCAACTCCGAACGTGAAAGAGGATTGATCACTTGGAGTTGGAATGTTAGGTGCGACGGTGTTTGTACGGATTCTTGTGATCCAAAGAACAGGCCGCTCCAATGCAGCTTGGAAACGGCGAAGCAGCGATTTACGAACACTGAAGTGCCGGTACCTGGGACTTCTCAACTTGCGGAATGCCCCCAAAAGCGCTATATTTAAAGTCGCACTCAAGGAAAGAGCTATGAAAGACGCTATTCATCCCACATACAAGCGTGCCGTAGTCACCTGCGTCTGCGGAAATACGTTTGAAACCCGGTCAACACTGGGTAATCTGCACGTGGAAATTTGCTCTGCATGCCATCCGTATTACACCGGCAAGCAGAAGCTCCTCGATTCGGCAGGACGCGTCGAGCGGTTCAACAAGAAATACGCGAAGAAAAAGCAGGAAGCGCCGGCTGAACCGGCAGCTCCAGCCCCAACAGCGTAACAACCGTCGTAGTATGGAAAAAGCGGAATTCTGGTACCACCGGGATTCCGCTTTTCTGTTTATATTGGGGCTGCTGAAGAAAAGACTTTCCCACGAAGAACACGAATATAATAACTGAATCTTGGTTCTTTCTTCGTGCAACTTCGTGTACAACTTCGTGGAACTTCGTGTAATGTTCTTTGAAGAAGGATCACGAAGCACGCGGAGATCACACAAAGGTAAAGATATCTATTTTCGCACCGCCGACTTGCCCTCCAGCCCGACCCATATCTGCATCTTTGAAGACCCCGCCTGCACGCAGTTTCTGCCGCTCGCGTACTTTCGGCCTGTCTACAATCTTCGTTGCGGCATCACATCCCTCAAAGAAAAGATCATTCTTCAGTTCCCCGGGGCCGGCGTCACGATCCACTGCCGCTCCTATCTTGCCGAATACATGCGGCTCCGAAATCCGCAGTTTCGCGTGAATGAAATACCGGGGAAAGAATGCCTGTTTGTGAACGGCAGGGTCGTGGCCGGAGAACCGCTCAAGAAAGCGGTGTCCGGCAAGCGGACCTCCGATGTGGTCTATATGAAGGGCGATGTCGTCGTTGCGGCTCGCGTGTCGGGTGCCAATCTGGCCCGACTGAAACAGCGGCTCTCCGACGTGCTGACGGCCGCCGACTTTGACGGGATCGAAAGGGAAGAGGTGGACGCGGATGTGGTGTCGTATGTCTGGGATGTCGTTCAGAGAAATGGCAGAGAGATTTCGGCCGATTTTGAGGTCCTGTTCGGCAAAAGTCGTTCGACAAAACGCCGCACCAAACTTAAGGAAGGATCGAACAACGGCGCCTATCTTCTCAATGCAAAGAGGGTCTCCATCGGCTCGGGAACGGATCTGAATCCGGGAGTCGTCCTCGACGCAAGGGAAGGTCCCGTGGTCGTCGGAGAGAATGTGACGCTGTTTCCCAACTGCACGATCATAGGTCCGGCATACATCGGCGATGGGTCGTCGGTGAAGGTCAACGCGCAGATCTATCCCGGCACGAGTGTCGGTCCTGTCTGCAAGATCGGCGGGGAAGTGGAGGGCTCCATTTTCCACGGCTATTCGAACAAACAGCATGCGGGTTTCATCGGCCATTCGTACGTCGGGGCCTGGGTGAACATGGGAGCGGGGACGAACAACAGCGACCTGAAGAACAACTACGGCCGTGTACGCGTGCAAACGAAAGACGGCATCGTCGATACCGGGCTGCAATTCGTCGGGTTATCGTTCGGAGACCATGCAAAGACGGCGATCAATTCGATGTTCAATACGGGAACGATCGTCGGCGTCTGTTCGAACATTTTCGGTTTCGGCTTCCCGCCGAAATATGTCCCCTCATTCTCATGGGGGGCGGCCGGGGAGACGTTTACGACATTCGGCCTCGACAAGGCGGTCGAAATGGCGCATCGCGTCATGGCGCGCCGAAAGGTGACGCTGTCGGAAACCGAGAAGAAGCTCATCGGCAACATCTTTGAAATGACGGCCGACGAACGCCGCCGGCGTGGCATGCCCGCATAGCGGGTGCCAGGGAATTCTGAAATGAACGGGACAACCACGACTCCAGATACTGCATCCGGCTTCAACGGCGGCTCGAAGGAAAAGGTCTACGCGGGGCCTCGCGGCACCGCCGTGAAGGTCCTCAATCGCGTGGCTAGGTCGGACGCGTATCTCGACCGGGTCCTCGACGCCGAACTGCGTTCCGAGGATATGAACGAGCTTGACAAGGGACTGATGAACGAGATCGTCACCGGCGTCATACGGTGGCAGATGAAGCTCGATTGGGTCCTGACCGGATTTTTCCACGGCAACTTCACAAAGGCGGAGACGAACATCAAAAACGCTCTCCGCGTGGCGATCTATCAGATCCTGTTCCTCGACCGGATTCCCCATTCCGCCGCGGTCAACGAAGCCGTCGAATTTGTCAAGCGGCTCCGCGGACAAAAAGCGGCCGACCTTGTGAATGCCGTGCTCCGGAACATCATCCGCAACATCGAGAACATCCGATATCCCGACCCGCGCGAAGACCGGCTGCGCCACCTCGCGGTCGTCGAATCGCACCCGTATTGGATCACGAAACGCTGGGTCGAACGATACGGATACGACGACGCAAAGCTGATGATGGCCGCTAACAACCGTATACCCGACCTCTCTCTCCGCACCAACCGTCTGAAGATCGATTTCAAGTACTTTCTGTCCCTCCTGGACCAGCATCAAATCCAGTATAGTCCCTCGAAGTATCTCGACACGTTCGTGCGCGTTCAGCATCTGGCGGGCATCGGTTCGTCCGACATGTTCCGGCAAGGTTTCTTCGCCGTTCAGGATGAGAGCGCCGGCCTTCCGGTGCTCTTGCTCGACCCGAAGCCCGGCGAGCGCATTCTCGACCTGTGCGCCGCCCCGGGAGGGAAGACGACGTTCATCGGCGAATTGATGAAGAACGAGGGAGAGGTGACGGCCGTCGACAGGTATGAGACCCGGCTCACGATGGTGAAGACCGCCTGTCTGCGTCTCGGCATCGCCAACGTGCACGTTGTCGCCGCGGATGCAGCGGAGATCGACGTGCCATATTCCGACAGGGTACTTGTGGATGCCCCCTGTTCCGGTTTGGGTGTGCTGGCGAAGAAGCCGGATGCGAAATGGAATCGCGAGCCGGAAGACATTGTTCGTTTGACGGCGACGCAAAACGCGATCCTGGACAATGCCGCCAGATTGGTGAAACCCGGCGGTGTGCTGGTATACAGCACGTGCACGACCGAACCGGAAGAAAACGCCCTTGCCGTGAAGTCGTTCTTGGGACGGCATCCGGAATTCGTCGTTGAGAACGCGGGCCAATATGTGAATCAGGAACTGGTCAATGCCGAGGGCTTCGTGGAGACATATACGCACAAGAATGGAATGGACGGGAGTTTTGCGGCGCGGTTGCGTCGGACGGTGTAGCGTAGCGGATTGCGAATTCAAAAAAGGGAGGATGTCACATGGCCCCGCGCTCGATCGTCGCACCTACGTTTGTTTGTATTCTCGCGTTCGTCCTTGCCGTATCGGGAAACAATGATCGGTCACCGCTCGTCGCCACATTTTCCATCGTGGCCATCGACACGGTGAACGGCGACGTGGGCGTTGCCGTGCAGTCGAAATTCCCGAATGTTCGTCCGGTGGTTCCGTGGGCCGAAGCGGGAGTTGGCGCCGTGGCCACGCAATCGTTCGCGAACACTTCGTTCGGTCCGCGCGGCTTGACGCTCATGCGTAACGGCGCCACTGCGGAAGAGGCACTTCGCATTCTTATCGCCACAGACAGCGCGCGACAGTCCCGGCAGGCGGGCATTATTGACATGCGCGGCAACGCAGCGTCATGGACGGGCACGGAATGCTTCGACTGGGCAGGAGGGAACACGGGAACCGCTTGGGGCGGCAAGGGTGAGATTGTCGTCGGCCGCGGTTTTGCAGCGCAAGGGAACATTCTCGTCGGCAAACCGACGGTGGAGGCAATGGCCGGCACATTCCAGTCGACGAAAGGCTCATTGGCCGACCGGCTCGTGGCCGCGATCGTTGCGGGGGGAAAGGCAGGGGGGGACCGGCGGGGAGAACAGTCGGCCGCTCTCGTCGTGAAGCGCAAAGGGGGATCCTACGACGGAACGACGGACGATTATATCGATATTTCCGTCTACGACCATGCCACTCCGCTCAAGGAACTCGATCGCCTGTATCAACTGCACAAGCTCTTCTTCTTCCGGTCGGAAGAGAAGAACCTTCTTGTGATCGATAAGGCGATCTGCACCGAACTTCAGTCGATTATGAGCGACAAGGCGTACAAAGGCAATGTTTTCTATTCCGGACCGGTCAACGGCCGCTTCAACGCGGCCACGTTGAAATCACTTAATGACTTCATGGGATGGGAAAATTATGATGTGAGGATCCGGAATGATGACAAGATAGATAAAGAGGTGTTGGAAGATATACGGGCGAACTATAGAGCTTGGAAGGGCGGGAAGAAGTGAAATGCGAGACGTAGGTACCTCCAGGTACAATACCGAAAGCCACTGCAATTTCAGTGTTCGTGCTGCTATCTCTTTTCTCCAACAGTGAATTACGGCGTTTATGAAAGCTATCGTCAAGCCAAAACCGAAAGAAGACCAGGACTGGCCGATCGGATTCTCGATCATCGACAAACCCGAGCCGAAGGTGACCGCACCCGGTGATGTCATTATTGCGGTCCATGCCGGGGCGATCTGCGGCACGGATGTGGGTATCTACAACGGAAAACAGTCGCTCCGGAAGGAAATGATGAAGGCGCTTACCGACCCGGTCACGGTCGGCCACGAGTTCTCCGGTCGCATCGTCGACGCCGGCAAAGACGCCCGCAAGCATATCACCCGCCTCATCGTCCAAAAAGCAAAGTCCAACCGAAAACTCAAAGCACGGATTCGAACAAAAACTCCGGCATCCCTGGCTTCGGACAAGAAGTTCGCGGCATTTCTTGAAGAGTCATTCTATGCGACCGCAGAAATGCACGTTACGTGCGGAACGTGTTATCAGTGCAGGCTGGGGGAGCGACATGTGTGCCGAAACACCGTGATCAAAGGAGTGCATGACGACGGCGCCTGGGCGAAGTACGTAAAAGTGCCGGCGGAAAATGTGCGGCTATTCTATGACCGGGAAATTCCACCCGACATCATTGCGTTCATGGATGCCCTTGGCAATGCCACGCATACCGTCATGTCGGCCTCGGTCAAAGGCCGGAATGTCGCCGTCCTCGGTTGCGGCGTCCAGGGATTAATGGCCGTTGCGATCGCGAAGTATGCGGGAGCGAAGAGGATCTACGTCACCGATGCCTCGTCGCAAAGCGTCAGCCACGACAAGCTGGTCAACACACGGTTTGCACTGGCCAAACACTACGGCGCGGATGCCTGTTTTGACGTGGCATTGGAGAGCGAGCGGCGTGGAATGATCGATCGGGTGCGGAGCGATACCGACAAAACAGGTGTCGATGCTGCGTTCGAAATGTCCGGCGCATACAAAGCGTACGACGACGCAGCACGCATTCTCAGGATGGGCGGAACGTTTTCGCTCCTGGGCCTGCCATCGGGAACGCATCAGGTTGATTTCGCGAAGAACATCATCTTCTCGGGCATCACCGTCCACGGCATCATCGGCCGCAAGGTCTTCCAGACGTGGGATCAAATGGAGGAACTCCTAAAAGCGGGTCTTGCCAAGATGCTCGTGAAGACAGGATTCGTGACTCATCAATTTCCGCTCGATGGATACGAAGAAGCGTTCGCCGCTATCCACAGCGGAGACGCGTACAAGGTGCTACTGAAGCCGTAAGCACGTCAGGCAGATCCACATGAAGTAGGCAGTATGCACTAAGCAGTCGAGAGAAAGCGGAAGGCGCTTAGCACTCAGCGCTTTGCGCTATTCGCTCTACGCATAACGCTTTTCGATTGACGACCCGCCTGCCCTCTGAGAACTTATATGGCGGGCAGGTTCACTATTTACAATTCACCCGCGCGGCGCAGTTCCGCGCGAGTAGCTTTCATGGGCAACCCTATGATGATCACCGAACTCCTCCAAACTGAACTTCGCAGGCTAGAAGAAAGCAACACCCTCAAATACGAGACCGTGCTTCGTTCCCCACAAGGAGGAACTGTCGATGTTGCCGGCAAGAAGCTCGTGATGCTTGCCTCGAACAATTATCTGGGCATGTCGAATCATCCCCTCATGCGGAAGGCAGCGATGGAGGGGATCCGGAAGTTCGGCTACGGACTCGCATCGGCCCGGTTCCTGTGCGGCACACAGACAATTCATCAAGAGTTGGAAAGACAACTGGCGGCCTTTCTGGGGACCGGTGATGCGATCCTGTTTTCTTCATCGTTCGCAGCCAACATCGGATTCTTCTCGGCCATCACGAATGAGAAAATGGGGAGGGAGACATACAAGGACGTCATCTACAGCGACCGATTGAACCATGCCAGTATCATCGACGGACAACGGTTGTGTCGTCTTGAGGTGACGGACAAGAAGATCTATAATCACGCCGATGTCGCTCACCTGGCACAGCAACTCGAGGAAGACATATCGAAAGAGTACCGGGTGCGGATGATCGCGTCCGACGGGGTGTTCAGCATGGAAGGGGACATGGCGCCGCTGCCTCAGCTGGTCGAGCTCGCGCAAAGATACGGCGCACTGCTGTTCATCGACGACGCCCACGGCATCGGCACGATGGGGAAAACGGGGCGCGGCACGGCGGAACATTTTGGCCTGATGGGGAAAGTGGATGTGATCGTCGGGACGCTCGGAAAGGCTATCGGTGGATCGGCCGGAGGATTCATTGCCGGTTCGAAAGAAATGATCGACTACATGCGCCAAAAAGCGAGGACGTATGTTTTCTCGAATTCCCTTCCCCCCTCGATCGTCATGGCTTCGATCGCGGCGCTCAAACTCCTAAAGAAGGACAAGTCCATCGTTCGCCGTCTCCACGACAACACTGCGTATTTCCGGAAAGAGATCCGGGGGCTTGGGTTCACGGTCCTCGCCGGGGAGCATCCGATCGTTCCCGTGATGCTGGGCGATGCGGGGCGGGCACAGAACATGAGCGCCGAGCTCCAAAAGGCCGGCGTCTATATTAAGGGCCTTTGGCATCCCGTTGTACCGCAGGGTGAGGCGAGGTTGCGCGCCCAGATCTCTGCGGCGCATTCAAGGAAGGAGCTGGACCGGGCCTTAGATGCATTTGAGAAGGTGGGCAAGAAGCTTGGTGTCATCTGAGTGCGAACCCGGCTGACATTTCTCGATCTTCTGCGGTCCTGGGCCGCCCTGGTCATGATCGAGGTGCATGTCGTCAATGCATTCTTGCTCGCCGACTATCGGGAACAGGGATGGTTCACATGTGTCAACTACGTCAACGGCCTCGTCGCCCCCGCTTTCCTGTTCGTCGCGGGGTTTGCATTCGCCTTTACGGCGGAGCGGCCGCTCGCAACGGCTGAGGAGAAACGCGCCAAGCTCTTTCGCCAGCTTCGCAGGATAGGCCTCATTCTGGCCGCCGGCTATGTGCTCCATCTGCCCGGCTTTGGCTGGACGAAGGTTTCACAGGCCACGCAGACAGAATGGCTCAAGTTTTTTCAAGCCGACATTTTGCATTGTATCGCAGTCGGTCTCCTGATCCTCGTTGCGGCACGGGAATACCTCGGAGGGGCCCGCGGTGTGCTTCGCATGGCCGCCGTCGTGGGATCACTTTCGGTGCTCGTTGCACCGTGGACCTGGACGTACGATGCGCAGGCAATGCTGCCGGTTGCGATCGCGGCATATGTGAACGGAACGCCGTTTTCCCAGTTCCCCCTCTTCCCATGGTTGGCGTTCATGATGGCGGGAGCGGTCGTTGCCGGAACGTACCCGCGTGACGGCTCCATTGACCAGGTCAAAACCTGGGTTCGGCGCGTCGGCCTCTGGGGTCTCGCAGTATTTGTCGTTACGGCGATTGCTCGATGGCCGGACTGGGCCATCGGACTCCCCGGCGTTAACATCCGTGTCAATCCGTGGTTCGTTGCCGAGCGGGTAGGCGTTCTGTTGGTGCTCGTGTGGAGTGCAGCACAATGGAGTTTCCGGCATGCCGAGTTGTCGCCGGGACTTCGTGACGTCAGCCGGGAAACGCTCTTCGTGTATTTTGTGCATTTGATGGTTATCTATGGCGACTGGTTCGACGGACACAGTCTCGCGTTTCTCTACAAGCAACACTTCGGTATTATACAAACGGTAGCGGCAGTGCTGGCACTCATGGCTGTCATGACGGCGGCTTCCTGGGCGTGGCAGCGGTCAAAGGAAAAGTCCGACGTCCGGTCGCGGTATGCATTCTACTTCGGTGTCGCAGTCTGCATTGGAATATTCTTCGCACGGTGAATTGACGATGTCCATAGAAGCGATCCTCCTTGTCGTACTTATTGCAGCCGTCGGGATCCTCGTAGTCCGTATGATGCGCGGCCCGCAAACGTCCGCAGCGTCGGGCGAATCGATGATCCTTGTGCAGCAGCAGCTCGACTCCCTGCGCGGCGAGGTCCAGAACAGCTTGCGCAGCACGACCGACAGCGTCTCCGCCGCACTCCGTACGACGCAGGAATCAATGATGCAATCGCTGATCGTGACGAGCCAACAGATGGGACAGCAACTGGCGACTGTAAACAATCAGCTCCAAAGCGTCACGTCGCAACTGCAGACGAACACCGGGCAGATGGGCTCGCGCCTCGACAACGCGGCAAAGGTCATCCAAGACGTGCAAAAACAGCTCGGTGAACTCGGCAAAGCGACGGAAGAGATCAAGGAAATGGGGAAGAATGTCTCCGACCTGCAGGACCTGCTGCGTGCGCCGAAAATGCGAGGGGGATTGGGAGAGCTGCTGCTCGAGGACCTTCTTCGCCAGGTCCTGCCCGTGACTGCTTTCAAAACGCAATACAAGTTCAAGAGCGGCGAAAAGGTGGACGCGATCATTCAGACGGCCGGGGGCATCGTTCCCGTCGATTCGAAATTTCCGTTGGAGAATTTCCGCAAGATGATGGAGGCCAAGACGGACCAGGACCGGAACGCAGCGGCCCGGTTGTTCCGGACGGATGTGAAGAAGCACGTCGACGACATCGCGAAGAAGTACATCGTTCCGGATGAAGGGACATTCGATTTTGCCCTGATGTACATTCCGGCGGAGAACATCTATTACGAGACGATCATCAAGGACGACAAATTCGAGGGCGAGGACGGATTGTACGCCTATGCGGCGGCAAAGCATGTCGTGCCGGTGTCACCAAACAGCTTCTACGCGCATTTGCGCGTGATCGCCCTTGGACTGAAGGGCCTGCAGGTGGAAGCGAGCGCAAAGGAGATCATCAGCAATTTGAGCCGACTCGGCGGCGAGCTGAAGAAATTCCGGGATCACTTCGACACGCTCGACACCCATTTAACGAACGCAAAAAACACGTATGATAGGGCGGACAAACAGCTCGCATCGTTCGAGGACAAGCTCGGCTCCGTACAACAGGTGCAACCCGGCCAAAAGCCGCCTCAGTTGGATGCGTTCAAAGAACCGCAGTAACCCGAAATTCTTGCTTTTCCTCGCTGTTTTTGCAATATTGTCGCGGCTTTTTCCGTTATAAATCGCGTTCCTTCGCAAACCCCAAGGGAGGTTGTATGGCACTTGAAACGGCACCGCAATCATCCGGAATCGAATGGAAATGGGTCATTGCCGGTGCGATCGCAGGGATGATCATCGTTGGTGCGTCGTATTTCATCGTTGCCCCTACATTCCAAAGCGCTGAAATCCAAGCCCTTGTGATGATGGTCGGATTTGCTCTCACGGGCGTCATCGTCGGATATTTCTCCCCCGGGGTCACGATCCGCGAAGCGGGTATCGGCGGCGCTTTGGTCATGCTGCTCATGCTCGCCGTGTTGTACGCCACCGGAACCAACGAATCGCTGTTACAGAGCCAGGTGATCAATTTCTTGATGCTGCTGCTTGGCGCCGGATTTTCCCTCGTCGGCGGATGGGCCGGAGAAAAGCTGCAGGCTGCCAGCGGACCGCATACGGATGAAGACAAGGCCGAAGATGTGTTCCATTGGAAATGGGTTCTCATCGGCATCGTCATCGGGTTCGCGCTGAACGTCTTGTTCGTCTTTCTCTCGGCGCCGGTCTTCAATCTCAGCCAAAACGTCGCAATCGTTGCGTTTTTGGTGTCGTTCATCGTCACCGGATTCATCGTCGGATTCAAATCACCTGGGGTGACGTTGAAAGAGCCGGCGGTCGCCGGGATTTTCACGGTCATCATCGACTGGTTCTTCCTCGAGTTCGGGATAACGCTCCACATTTCCGCCGAGGACCTTATCTCCGGTCTCGCACTGGGTTTCCTGTTCGCGCTGTTGGGCGCGTGGCTCGGAGAAAAATATCAGGAAAGCCGGGCGTCCGGCGCCGCAGCGTAAACTCGTTGCTGGAAGTATGAGCTGGGCCTCTCCGGTGCTGCCGGCGAGGCCCTTTTTTATTGGATGGTACTTGCACGAGCGGATCGACCGAATCGATCCAACCTTGGAAGAAGGCGCATTTCTGCGTATCTTTATGAGTTTAACATCATCAAGTACGGCGATTCTCAAACATGACAACGACCAAACTGAAGCGGGTGGGGATCTTGACGGGCGGCGGCGACTGTCCGGGACTGAATGCCGTCATACGCAGTATCGCGAAACCCGCCATGTCGTTCTTCGGCGCAACAGTGATCGGAATCGAGGACGGTTTTGAAGGGCTCGTCGAAGGACGTGCCCGCGAACTGACGCCAAAGGACATCGGGGGCATCGTCAACCTGGGGGGGACGATCCTCGGCACATCGAACAAGGGTAATCCATTCAAATTTCCCGTCGAAACGCCGCAAGGAGTGGAGATCTTCGACTATTCCGACAATGCCATACGGAACTACAAAGACTGGGAACTCGACGCGCTCATAGCTATCGGCGGCGACGGAACGATGCATATTGTCGACCGGTTCACGGACCTCGGGCTGAATTTCATCGGCGTTCCCAAGACGATCGACAACGACCTGGCCGCGACGGATGTGACGTTCGGCTACGATTCCGCCGTCAGCGTGGCGACGGAAGCGATCGACCGTTTGCACACCACGGCATCCTCACACCACCGCGTGATGGTCATTGAGGTGATGGGGCGGTATGCCGGATGGATAGCACTCGGGTCGGGCCTTGCCGGAGGCGCGGACGTGATCCTGATCCCGGAGATCCCGTTCAGATGGGAGAGGGTCCACGAACACGTACTGCGACGAAGCAAGCATGGCAGCAGATTCAGCATTGTGTGCGTGGCGGAAGGGGCTCGGCCGGCGGAAGGCGACCTCGTGGTCAAAGAGACTGACGCAAAGAGAACCGACCCGATCCGACTCGGCGGCGTCGGCGAATACGTGGGGAAACAAATCCAGGAGGGGACCGGCCTCGAGACACGCGTTGCGGTGCTCGGTCACGTCCAGCGGGGCGGCAGTCCGACGCCGTACGACCGGATCCTTGCGACGAAATTCGGGTCGATGGCGCTGGAGATCGCATCGCAGGGTAAATTCGGCCACATGGTGAGCCTGAAAGGCAACGAGGTAGTCGCCGTTCCTGTCAAAGAAGCGATTCTTAAGCTCCGCACCGTTCCGCCAGATTCCCAGCTTATCCTTGCCGCGCGCGCTGTTGGGACGTGTTTCGGAGACTAGGGGAGATCGTCAGAACGTCTCGTGCTCCTCTACTTAAAGTAGGGTCACGAAGCACACGAAGTTCACACGAAGCACATGAAGTTCACACGAAGCGACACGAAGGTGAATGTGATATTTCGATTCTCTCTTCGTGTATCTTCGTATATGTCTCAGTGGAACTTCGTAACCCGCTTTCATAGAAGCAGGATCTGGATGAACCAGAGCACCTTTCGCAAAGATGAATTGACCGCAATGGACACAAAGTGAAGGCCGTCATCGTCAGCCGGTTCGGTCCACCTGAAGTCCTTCAGTTCCGGGAGATGCGGGCTCCCGTGCTGCGCGAGGGCATGGTCAGGGTCGAGGTCCGAGCAGTCGGACTGAATTTCGCGGACATCATGGGCCGGCTCGGAGTCTATCCCGGCATTCCAAACCCTCCGTTCATACCGGGCATTGAGTTCTCAGGAGAGATCCTGGAAACTGCCGAAGAAGTGCACATGTTCAAGCCGGGTGATCGAGTCATGGGGTTCACGCCCCAGGGTGCATACGCTCCTCAAGTATGCGTGTCGGCCCAGCACATCCGCAAAATGCCGCCGCGGATGACCTACGAAGAGGGAGCGGCGTTTTCCGTGACGTATATGAGCGCCTGGCATGGGATGAAGACCCTGGGACAAGTCCGTCCAGGCGAAACCCTGTTGCTCCACGCTGCGGCAGGGGGCGTCGGGACGGCGGCCTTGCAGTTGGCAAAGCATTGGAAGGTGCGTGTGATCGCAACCGCATCGACGCCGGTCAAGCTCACAGTGGCGAAAGACTTGGGGGCTGCTCACGTCGTCAATTATGTTGAGGAAGACCTTAGGAAGCGTGTTCGGGAGATCACTGGTGGGCGGGGAGTCGACCTTGTCATGGATTCTGTCGGCGGCTCGGTATTCCGAAAATCGTGGAAACTGCTCGCTCCTATGGGCCGGTATGTCCTCTACGGTTTTGCTTCGGTCACGGGTGCGCGGACTCTCGAAAAGCTTCGGATGCTCCGCGAAGTTGTGCAGACTCCGCTGATCTGGCCGCCGAACATGGTCTCGAAAAACGTCTCGCTGATGGGTTTCAATATGTATTTTTTGACGGACAAGTCGAACTATCTGCACACGGTGGCGGATGAACTGATAAAGCTCTACGCGAAAAAAGTCGTTCGTCCCGTCATCGGTCGCACGTTTTCGTTCGAGGACGTCGTGGCCGCGCACCGCTGGCTGCAGGGCCGGAAGAGCGTCGGCAAGGTTGTGATGTCCGTTCCCTAATGGCCGGGCAACGTCTCGATCCCCGGGAAGTCCTGGCGGCGTATCGCGTCGGCATTTTCCCGATGGCGGACAGCACGACGAAGGAGATCTCGTGGTACGCGCCCGACCCGCGGGCCGTTCTGGAGCCGGACAAGTTCATTGTCCCGCGTTCATTGAGATCGTTGGTCCGGCGCGGCACGTATGAGGTCCGTTGGAATACCGCGTTCGAAGAAGTCATGCGTGGATGCGCTGATCGGATGGAGACCTGGATATCCGAGGCAATCATCGCTGCCTACACGCAGCTGCATCGCGAGGGCTGGGCACATTCCGTTGAGGCATGGAAGCGAGATCAATTGGAGGGAGGACTCTACGGCATCTCCATCGGAGGCGCGTTCTTCGGCGAGTCCATGTACAGCAGGGGACGGGACGCGTCAAAAGTGGCCCTCGTACATCTTGTAGAACGCATGAAAGCGCGCGGCTTTCTCCTGCTTGACACGCAATTCCTGACGCAACACCTCGCCCGTTTCGGTACGCGGGAAATATCCCGGCTCGAGTATCTGCAACGGCTTGACGAGGCTCTCAAGCTCACGTGCACGCTCCACCCTTGACGCCATGGCCGCCACCTTGAACATACCCGTCGTCACAAAGACCTCGTTCCGGGGCTTGAAATTCCTGCACAGCGGAAAAGTGCGCGACATCTACGAAGTGGACGGCGGCTTGTTGATCGTAGCCACCGACCGACTGTCGGCATACGACGTCATTATGAATGAAGGGATCCCGTTCAAAGGGAAGGTCCTGACCATCGTCTCCGAATACTGGTTCGGCCGCATGGCGGATATCGTGCCGCATCACCTTCTCTCGTCGATCGTGTACGATTTCCCTTCTTCCTGTAAACCTTTCTGGAGGGAGATGGAAGACCGGACGATGTACGTCCGAAAAACGCGTCCGCTGCCGATCGAATGCGTGGTACGTGGATATCTCTCCGGTTCGGGCTGGCAGGAATACCGGACACAAGGCACTGTCTGCGGCATACGACTGCCGGGCGGGCTGGTGGAATCGGATCGATTGCCGGAACCGATCTTCACTCCTGCAACGAAGGAGCAACAGGGAAAGCACGACGAGAACATATCTTTCGATCGGGTCGTCGAGATCGTCGGCGCAGACGTCGCAGAACAGGTCCGCACCTTTGCTCTCGCCATCTATGCCAGGGCGGCCGCGGAAGCCGAAACGAAGGGGATCATCATCGCCGATACGAAAATGGAGTTTGGGATGGACGACGATGGAAAAATCGTCCTGATCGACGAGCTGCTCACGCCGGATTCCTCCAGGTTCTGGCCGAAGGACAAGTATCAGCCTGGGCGTGGTCAGGACAGCTTTGACAAGCAATTCGTCAGAGATTACCTGAATTCGGTCAATTTTAACCGACAACCGCCTCCTCCAAAACTTCCGGAGCACATCATTTTCAAGACTTCGGCATTGTATCTTGAGGCCTTGAAACGATTGACGGCCCGGGAAGTGTTCTAACTACGTTCCCCCCAGGGGACGCCCATTTCACCCACACACAGGAACGACACATGTTGCCTTTGACGGAAGAAAATGTGCTGCAGAGCCTCCGCGTTGTGCGAGACCCAGACCTCAACAGGGACATCGTCACGCTGGGGTTCGTGAAAAACATGAAGATCGCGGGGCGCGACGTGGCGTTCGATCTCGTCCTGACAACACCCTCCTGTCCGGTTCGCGACCAATTCGTGGTCGATTGCGACCGGGCCATTCGGTCGAGCATTGAGGGGGTCGGAAAAGTGGACGTCAAGCTGTCGTCCAACGTCGTGGGACACATCAACACGCAAAAAGAGGCGATCCTTCCGGGTGTGAAGAACACCATTGCCGTCGCCAGCGGAAAGGGGGGCGTGGGCAAGTCGACCGTTGCCGTGAACCTCGCCGTCGCGCTCGCCATGGACGGCTCGAAAGTCGGCCTTGTCGACGCCGATATCTACGGCCCGTCGATCCCGACGATGTTCGGTATTCACGACCGCCCGACGGTTGTCAACAATAAGCTCCATCCCTTGGAGAAGTACGGCGTCAAAGTAATGTCGATCGGCTTTCTCGTCGACCCTATGCAAGCGGTCATCTGGCGCGGACCGATGGCCAGCGGAGCCGTCAAGCAGTTCATGGGGGATGTCATATGGGGAGAGCTCGATTATCTCGTATTCGACCTCCCGCCGGGGACAGGGGACATTCAGCTCACGATCGTCCAAACGATTCCGCTCACCGGTGCGGTCATCGTCACAACGCCCCAGGACGTCGCCCTTGCCGACGCCAGGAAGGGGCTCGTGATGTTCAATAAAGTGAACGTGCCGGTACTCGGCATCATCGAGAACATGTCATATTACATCTGCACACACTGCGGTCAGCGGGAGAACATTTTCGACACCGGTGGGGGTAAGCGAACGTCGGAACAGCTCGGCGTTCCGTTTCTAGGAGAGATCCCGATCGACACGAAAGTGCGGGTTGGCGGCGACGCGGGCGATCCACATGTGCACTCGGAACCCGACGGCGCCCCTGCGAAGATCATACGTTCGATCGCCCGGAATTTGGCGGCACAAGTGAGCATTCGGAACGTCGACGGCATCAAGACGCCAAAACTCGAGATCCTCATCGGCAATCAGAACTGACCATGTCCGTTCCTTCTCCCGACCTGGTCAACAAGAGCCTGGAGCGTATCCGTCCTTATCTCGCCGTGGACGGGGGAGACGTGGAATTGGTGCGCGTGACGGACGAGGGTATCGTGGAAGTGCGGTTGATGGGGTCGTGTACGGAGTGTCCCATGTCAATCATGACGCTCCGTGCGGGAATCGAACGGGCGTTACTACTGGAGTTTCAGGATGTAAAGCGGATCGAGCAGGTAAGGTAGGGGAGAAGGAATGGTGAACTGAAAGGTGCGGGTGTACGGCTGCAGACGAGGAGCCTCAACGATTGAACTTCTACCTTCCATGTTTCTTGTTACTTGTTCATGATTCACTCCTCTACATTGTCGCACTTCATGTACTTCTAGGCCTTCCGCTGAATCTTCAAATCAACCTCGTGTAATCTTCCCTCCTTCAACTGCACTACCCTCGCCGGATACCTCTTCACCAGCTCGTAATTGTGCGTCGCCATCAGGATCGCCGTACCGCGCATGTTGATCTTTGTGATCAATTCCATGATCTCGGCGGACGAGGCCGGGTCGAGGTTGCCCGTCGGCTCGTCGGCAATGAGAATGGCCGGCTCGTTGATAAGCGCACGCGCAATGACCACCCTCTGTTGCTCTCCCCCCGACAATTCATGCGGCATCTGGTTTCGCTTATGACTGAGGCCGACGTCGGCAAGGACGTGCAGGACTCTCTTCTTGATGTCCGAGGTGCGGGCGTTCGTGACATGCAGAGCGAACGACACGTTGTCGTACACAGATCTGTCCTCGAGTAATTTGAAGTCCTGAAACACAATGCCGATGCGGCGCCGGAGATACGGGATCTCGCGCTGCGCGATCTGCTCGCTGTTATATCCCGCCACGCGCACGCGGCCCGACGACGGTGAAAGGTCGAAATACAGGAGCCGCATCAGCGAGCTCTTGCCCGCCCCGGTCTGTCCCACCAGATAGACGAACTCACCCCGCTTCATCGTGAAGGAAACGCCGTCCAGAACCGGCTGTCCGTCGAAGGACACGGTGACATCGTGCATTTCGATCATGCGGCCGAACTCCTGTTCTTGGCGATGGCTACCGCCGTGCGAACCGCTTCGACCATGCTCGACGCGTCCGCTTTCCCTTTCCCCGCGATGTCGTATGCCGTACCGTGGTCGGGAGACGTTCGGACAATGGAGAGTCCGCAGGACACATTGACGGCTTTGCCAAAGGACAACAGCTTCAACGGAATGAGTCCCTGATCGTGATACATTGCGAGAACACCGTCGTAGCGTTTGTATGCCTGGGTGCCAAAGAAAGCGTCCGCCGGGAACGGACCGTCAATCCGTGCGCCGTTGGTCCTTGCGGCGTCCAATGCCGGCTGAAGGACGCTCAGCTCTTCCGACCCGATGTGACCGGCTTCTCCGGCGTGCGGATTGAGGCCGAGCATCGCAAGCGCGGGTTTTTTGACGGCGAAGTCACGCTGCAGCGAGGCGAGCATGAGGTTGATCTTTTCGACGATCTTCTCTTTCGAGATTAGCCCGGGGACGTCCTTCAACGGGGCATGGACCGTGACAAGGCCGACGCGAAGGGAAGGCGACACGAGCATCATGATGACCTTTTGAGAACCGCTGAACAAGGTCACCATTTCGGTCTGGCCCGGGAATGAGTATCCGGCCAAATGCAGAGCCTCCTTCGAGGTCGGAGCAGTGACCATGGCTTCGACGGACCCATTCACACACAGCTCCACGGCCCGCTCGATCGCCGCGCCCGCCGATCTTCCCGATGACTTGGTCGGAGCGCCGAACTTCACATCCGCCCAGATCCCGTCCCCGACATCCACGACCTGGAGATGCTTACCCGTCAGGGCGGGAAAGACCGCCCGTTCGAGTTCAACACGGCACTTGAACAACCTGGCTGCGTGACGGAAGATGTCGAGCGGACCGACCAGAATGGGCCGGGCTATTCGGAGAACGGAGGGATGCAGTGCGGCTTTGAGAGCGACCTCAGGGCCGACGCCGTTGAAATCGCCAACGGTGAAAGCAACGAGTCGTTTCACAGGTCTTCGGTCTGGGTCAGAACATACTCCCCCGTTCTCGACGGGTCTGAAAAAATGAACCGTTTGCGCAGCGATTCATACGTCCAGATCTCGCGAGGTCCGGTGTTCGGACGGAAGACGCGATTCATGCTGCTCGGTGTTCCCCAAAGAATGAGGATCCGACCGCGGTCGGTCTTGTATCCGTCGAATTCGCCGCGTGTGGAAAATTTTCGGATGGCCTCGTCCACGCGGCGGTAGTATTCTTCCTGTACTTCATTGTACGCGGTGGTCGTGTCGGGATCGCGTTTGCGCCAGTATTCCCGGAACCGCTCCTGACCGCCGTCCGCCATGAAGCCGGTCATGTCGTCGATGTCCTCTTCCGTTGCGATATGGCGCAGCGCGTCGACGGCAAGGTCGAACCTTGACAACGACTGCGGGCGCGACGGCCATACCACCGGAAGACGATACGTGCGCTCCACGGAAGTCCCACCGCTCTCGAGTATCAGGTCGACCTGCGGCGTTCCCGGCTCCAAAAGATGGAGAGGCAACGAAAGAAAGAATCCGCACCAACCATTCTGGAGGCCGGGGGTCAATCGATATCCGACCTCCCCCTCCGACTGGGCCAATTCAACGTGTGAGTCTGCCGCCAGAGTGTCCGTCCCTTCGTACTCTCTCCGGACAGAGCCGAACTCGCTCCCTTGGCTATGGACCTTCCAACGAATGACCGCTGTATGTGAATTCTCAGGGAGTCGCGCGCTCAGCACCAAGCCGCCGGTGGAGCCGTACAGGATTGCTCCGTTGCGATTGAACGATTTCAGCATATGCGTGCCGGAATCGCGATACGCAGGCATCGGGTCGTCCAGCAATGCCGGTCCGGCCAAAGGGAAGGCCATCGACACGCGTCGCGTTCGTTCCAGGAACGTTCGGCCCGATTCGAAGGACTTTACCTCGAACACGACGTTGACCCGCCG
Source organism: Ignavibacteria bacterium RIFCSPLOWO2_12_FULL_56_21 (assembly GCA_001802945.1). Lineage (GTDB taxonomy): Bacteria > Bacteroidota > Ignavibacteria > UBA10030 > UBA10030 > 2-02-FULL-55-14. The sequence goes on from MHAK01000102.1 coordinate 19,474, forward strand.
CATCGGAAGCGTATTGCGGATAATGCTTTGAATGTCCGGCAGGATCTCATTCGGTCCAGGGAGTTCGGAGCGTTCGACACGAATCGGTCGGATTTCGCGGCCGACGCTTGTGCCGTTATCGTCGAGGAATTCCGCCAACAATTCTCCCTTTGCCTCGAATCGTCCGTTCGCTTGACGCAGAAAGACAAAATATTGCTGTTGAAGCCGATAATGAAGGTCGACAATGATGGAGTCGGCGGCTGGTCCGGGAAGCTGAAAGATCGAGTACTGGATCAATCCGATGGGAACGGATTGCTCCAGTTCGCCGCCCCGAGGTTGGGCGCCGATTATGACCGGCACCGCCAGAACCGCGAAAAGTTGAAGCAGTAATCTATGTATACGCAATGTCATGGAGGATGCTCGCATGGTGCGGACCGACAATGATCCCCGGACTGAACATTCCTTCCGGGTCGAAGAGATTCTTCACTCGCTGGAACAATGTACAGACGTTCTCGCCATACAGGCGTTCCAGGAACGGCGTCCGGACAAAGCCGTCGCCGTGTTCGCCGGACAATGTTCCGCCGAGCCGGATCACCAGGTCTGCAACGTCCGAGGCAATCTCGTCAATCATCCGGTAATGTTCAAGGATGCGAATGTCGAGAAAGGGTGAACAATGGATGTTCCCATCCGCCGCGTGACC
>MHAK01000103.1 GCA_001802945.1 Ignavibacteria bacterium RIFCSPLOWO2_12_FULL_56_21
ACATCATTAACTATTCCAGAGTGATACCATAAAGCTCCATCAATTCTGTATGTGAGTTGAATCTGATGTGGTGTACTTGAAAGTGATGAGCTCCCATGTTCCTATAAGACTGTTCGGTTGTATTTCCGAATTATTCAGAGCCGCGGTTGAAAGAAGAACGAAGAATGCCCCCGCAAACAAGTTAGCTACGGTTTGTTTTTTCATCATTACGCTCCCTGTTTGTTGGTTTGAACTTTCCCCAACGACACTCGCGAAAGGGAAAGGTGTACCCTAAACTGAGATGAGGCGGCGTTGCACATAACGCTTGGCGTAAGCACGCTGCTCCGTTGCGAACTACAAACAACTCATTTTCTCGCGAGTATCAGGGTAGAGCGCGCGCTTTTCGTCACGGTATTTTTTCTGTACTTTACCAGACGCGAGCGTCGTGCTCACGCTTGATAAGTGCAGTTGCCGCCGTTGCGGCTCAGTCTCGGCAGTATTTGAGTCCATTATTAGCGGGTACCCATGTGTCGCCGCCGTTAGCTGAGTTGTAGACGCCGTGATTGAGTGTGCTAGCAAGGAGAAGGTCTTCTACGCTAACTGCAATTGACCGCACCGAAAGATCGCTCAAGCCATTGTTGACTGCCACCCAGGCTTCGCCCCGGTTCATCGATCGAAAGACCCCACCAGTGGTTGCAGCGAAAACATGTCCAAGCCGATTGATGGCCAGAGAACTTACCGACAGATTTGCAAGTCCTTGGTTGATAGAGGTCCAGTTGTTTCCTTCGTTTGTCGAGCGATACACGCCTCCATACGTACCGACAAATACCGCTCCTTGAGCATCAATAGCGAGTGTCTGTGTGCCAAGATTTTCAATTCCCGCATTTGCGACCGCCCACGTTTCACCGTGATCCGTCGATCGCGAAATGGGAGGACCTGCGAATAGCTGTCCATCATACCTGGCAGCAATAGCCCAAAACTGCGCCTGGTAGCCCTCGATCAGCTTGGTCCAGGTTGTGCCATTGTCTGTCGATCGAAAGAACCCTGCCCCTTCTGTCGAAGCATAAAGATACCCGGAAGAGTCAACGCACAGCGCCAGAACGTTTGCAATGCTGTCGAGGACAATTTCCCAAGAATCGCTTCCCAGCGTGCGACGAGACAAGACGCCAGCAGCTCCGGCAAAAGCATTGCCAGCGGGAGTGAGTAAAAGGCTCCAAATGGCGGCTTGCGGTAAACCGGAAGAGACGTTCGTCCATGAATCGGCGTTGTCTGTTGAACGGAATACGCTAAAAGTGGGCGCTGCTAATATGCTGCCGCTAAGATTCGTGGCTATCGGAAACTTGTCGTTATCGCAGCCCAGAAGCTCATTGGGGTTGCTTGAAAAGCCACACCGAACAAAGAAGAGCAAGACCATCCCCACAAGTACGCCGAGAGCCGGAAAGCTCATTCTCCTCGTCATAGTTTCTCCGATCGTCCACATCTCTGTCTCGATGTTCAGTTGATGCTGCCAAAGGTGATACTGAGCAGCCCTCCCGCAAATGATTGTTGAAGGTTGAGGTCTGCAAATGCAATGATACCGAGTCCGAAGAATGACGTGGGTGTCCAAGAGAGTTGGATCTCGACGGGAATTCCCACTGTGTAGAATCGCTCGTCAGTGTAACGGTTTTGACCTGTCGAGTAATCCCATGCACATCGCGACCCGTGGACAAGGCCGAGCCCGGCCGAAGCTGAGGCAACACCGTAGGAGCTTTTGCTCGCCCGCCCATACATGAGACCGATATCTAGCACGCCCTCTTCAGAAGGGCAGCTCCCTCGGTTCAACTTGAGTTCAAGATTTCTGACATATCGGATCGAATACAGGTTCTTTCCATCGAAATAGCATACGCTTACACCCGTAGAGATTGCTCCTTGATTAGGTGCTAACCAGCTTCCCCCAACTCCTGCATTGAGGTAGTAGGAATAAGATTTCAACTGGTTGGCGTTCTCTTGCGCGTAGAGCGTCGGGTTCAAAGGCTGGATGATCAGCGTTTGAAAGCAGAGAGAGAACGTTTTCAACCTAGCTTTCTCCATCTTGACGAATCCTCCCTTCCAGCAGGCGGCAATTGCGCATAACGTTTGCGGCAACAATGTTCACCCGCCGTGCTTCATCTTTTGGCGGGCAGTGGTTTTGTCCCGATGCGCGAAGCGCATCGGGTTGAGCAAAACCGTTGAGTGACCCCGAGCGAACCCGCCGACCACCGCGACACCCCTTTGATGGGAGGCGGCTGAGTCGAGGGCGAACGTCGTAGTGCGGTGTTATGCGCCGTTGTGTTGCGTGAAAGCAATCGTGTATTCTTAGATTTCATCTGATCGTTGTATTGTCCTAGCAAAATCGCTTGCACTCAGAATCGGTATTGAACACTCAAAAAGGGAACACGAGAAAGCCAGCCCGACGGACGCTTCGCGAAGCTTGATGTTAGAAGTCCGGCTGGAAACAAGTTAAGATTCCATGACGAGCCGGCCTCCCGTATTTCCGCTTTCTTAGAAAATTGGCCGTACGTAAAGGCAAATCCGCCTAAGGCCCCAATGGCGCTGGAGGTGAGAAAGAGAGTTTCATCACCGCGGTCAGAAGATAGTAGATAGGCAATGCCTGCCCCGACCAAAGCGCCGCCGACCGTCCCGAGTTGGACCAGAATTCCCTCGCCTGTGCTGAAGTCCTTCCCACGAACCAAGGATTGGTGTGCCAATGCAAGTCCCGCGACGCTGCCCGCCATGGACACAGCCGTATACGTCTTACCTGCTTCCACGTCAAAGAGATCAAGTGCCGCAATCGGAAGGTACGCCCCAAGTAATCCCGCTCCTTCAAGGATAAACGCGTCGCCTCGTGTGTACGGCTGGCGGTTTGTAAGAAGGTCACCTGCGATGAGTCCGCCGGCAGAGCCCACGAGAACCGTCGCCGCCACTGCTCGCTCTTGTCCATCGTCAAAAAATTCCAGCAGACTGCAGGTACCAAGCGCCAGCCCGAGCCCGAAGTCGCCATATACTCCAAGGGCGGACGCCTTGCCGGCCGACATTCTCGAGCCGGCCGAGAATCCCGCAATCGATTCGCCGATGCTACCGAGCATTCCAAATGTAATCCCGCCTTTCGCCGTTGCATCTTCACCAAGCAAGAGATCATTGAGAAAAACGCCATGGATAATGCCCCTCGTGCCACCATAGACATACAAGATGGCATGTGCGTCGGTGACGTCGATAGAACTTGTCATTCCGAGAGGTATGAAGAATCCGGCTCCACTGGTGAGCATGTAAAGTGCGACGGCAATTTTGCCATCATCCACCTCCAGCACAACCGGTACCGCCCAACCGTAGAATCCGAGCGACAATGTGGTAGATCCTATGGTCATCCATGTCCGCCCCTCGTGATTGAGCGTGGCTTCCGGAGCCCGTTCAGTGACCCGTAGACCGACCTTGTCCCTCAGGTCTTTGACCGCCGAAGCTGTCAGGGGGAGACGGGCTTTTAAGGTCCGATCAGTGGCCTCATATGTTATCTCAAGTACATATAAGGTGTCCGAGATTTGATAGAGCCGCGCTCCGCGGAAGACCTGGTAAGTTGGGAACAGTCCGAGCTTCTTTTCAAGATCTGCGTCGATGATGTCGATCTTGCCTTCGTGATCGAGCGGAACCTGGACCTCTTGCGCCCGGGTGGAGGCCGGGTACAGGAGAAGGAAGAGGAAAAAGGCGAAGGTAGGGGGAGTTCTCATGGTTGTTTGATAATGAGAAAAAGAATTGAGGGGGTTCGAGAAGAGCACGCGTCTGGGACGTGCATCCGGTTGCGAAGCTACACACTTCTCTGATTCTTTTATTTGCCGCTTCGTGAAATCTACTGCTCGACCTGGACGGTGAATGTCGCAGCAACCTTGAAGTGCATCTCTGCGGACTTGCCCTCCTCCTTGGCTGAGACTTTACCGGAGACAGTTTTCGAGTTGAAGGTTTTCTTCTCGAAATCAAAAGTCCCCGCCTGAAAAATGTATGACATCATGTTATAATAGAGCTCGCCACCGAATGTCTCCCCATCGGGTGTGAACGTAAACTCAATCGCATGCAGCTTATCGCCTAGGATTAGATCCTCGAGACTATCTCTGCTACTCATTGCATTATCTGAAACGGGTACGTCGCTCAACACAACACGGATTATTCTCTTAGAATCGTCGAAGGGGTTGGGGCGTTCCTGGGCGCGCACCCTCGTGAGTTTGAAGGACTTGCCGTCGACGGTGAGTGTGCCACTGGCACTGGCCGAAGTCTGTGCCGAAACGGACGGGCCGGCAAAAACCGTCAGGACGCAAAACAAAAGCCCGGACGTTTTCATTTTCCTCTCCTTTCCTGCGCTTAGTTACGCAGATTAGAATGACATTCTTAGACACTGTGAAACAATCAGCTCGTTTCATCCACTGTTACACGTAGAGAAGTTGACTATTCAATCCTCCGATCGCTGGGTGGCGTATGACGTTTGCGACAACAACGTTTACCCGCCGTGCATCATCTTTTGGCGGGCCGTTGTTGCCGCTGTTATGTGCCTGTGCCGTGCGATACAGTTGACAATGTATACGACTTGCCATATATTGAGCCGTGGACATTCTCTGGGAGGAAACAAAGAACAAGAAACTGAAAGCCACGCGTGACATCTCCTTTGAGGATGTTGCGCAAATCATACTTGAGAAGAGGTATGCTGCAATTCTTGAGAATCCCGTTCATCCGAAACAACGGATATTCGTTGTGAACTACAAAGGTTATACGTACGTCGTTCCCTTCGTGATTGATGCTGAGAAGAACATAGTGTTGAAGACAATATTCCCGAGTAGGAAGTTTCACAAACTGTATGGGGAGAAGAAGATATGAAAACGAAACTTGATTCCTTCGAACGGCAGATTGAAAATGCCGCAGAATCGTACCGTCCACTTTCGAAGAAAAAACGGCAGAAGGTGGAGGCTATTCTGGATCGTGTACGTAAGAGTCGGACCATAAACATCCGTATTGCAGAAAGTGTCTTGGAAGAGTTGAAACGTCGATCCCAGGAAGAGGGATTACCGTATCAGACGTTGATTTCAAGCATCCTTCACCGCTATGTCACGAATCGCCTCGTTGATGAGGCAGCCATCCGCAAATCTCTCCAACTGTTGCAACAACAGTAGGTTCGTCCCACCTTTCTTGGCCTACCCGCACGGCCACGGCGCATAACAGTCTCGGGGCACTACGCTGTGCCCAATGAATGGAACGAAGTGGAATGATTGGGCATAGAGCGAACTCTATAATCTTTCGCAATGCTTCATTTTTGCCATTACAGATGCGTGAGCGTCGTAGTGCCGCCTGTTATGCGTTCGTTGCGTTACGTCAATGAAAAGATAGTTGTTTGTTAATTCGTAGTTCTCACACTTGCCATTCTCCCGCAACTTTCTCATCTACAACGAGATACATGTCAATTTCACCCTTGCCTTTGGCATCAATCTTTCCGCGATACTCACAATTGAATTGGTTCTTGATCAAATCGTATGTGAACGCTGAGATATTGATTTTTCCGGGAACGCCTGATGACTCCAGGCGACTCGCAATGTTCACGGCGTCGCCCCAAACGTCATAAGTGAATTTCCATTTTCCGACAACACCAGCCACAACTGTTCCTGAATGAATTCCTACGCGCATTTCCCATTTGATGAAGGAGGTTTTGTTACGCTCGTCTATGTAGGTCAGGATTTGAAGAGCGGCCTTGACAGCCTGAACAGCATGAGTGTTTGATTCCTTGGGCAAGCCCGCAACGGCCATATAAGCATCCCCAATGGTCTTGATCTTCTCAAGACCGCTTCTCTCGGTTATGTCATCTACGTGGTGAAAAATATCATTCAGCTCGTCCACCAAGCGACTTGCTGGCACGGAAGCAACAGTTGCCGTGAAACCCCGAAAATCTGTAAAGAGAATACTCACTTCTTCAAAGCGCCGTGCAGGGGTTACACCACTTTCTTTCAGCTCATCAGCGATATCTTTTGGAAGGATGTTATAAAGGAGACGGTCACTTTTTTCCTTTTCAGTTCGTAGGTCTGACGTGCGTTCTGCAACTTGATGTTCCAGCTGTTCCTTTTGCGATTGCAGAATTTTCTTCTTTTCGACTTCTAGCGTCATTCGTTCTTCTAGTGCTCCTTTCTTCTGTGACAGCTTCACAAGAGGCATAAAGGCGAGGCATAGCCCTATTGAAACAATCATGTACAAGGTCTCAATAAATACATTGGAGAGACTTAAGAGGAACAAACCACCGACAAAAATGATGATCACAGTTGCCGCTAATGTCACAGCAGCATGCAAAGGAGGTAATCTGTAACATAGCCAAGCGGCAAGAATGATGGAAAGCAAGATAAACACAACATTCCAATCATCCATCGGATGAAGCAGTTTGCCCGTCAAAATGCTGAGAATGATGCTATCGTAATACCACAAATTCCGAAAGGGGAAATTGCTCTCAGAGTACGGAAAGATCATAGCGATTTTATCTGTATATAGGCCAGCGAGAATCGTCTTAGATGCAACGATCGAATCCGCAGAGCCTCTTTCGAGCTTATCAATCAAGCTTCTCAATAGGTATGTTATGCTGCGTGAGCCATTGTTATAGACAGCCTCAACCGAACTGTCCGGTGTGTGAAAAAAAGTCGTCACGTAAGTATATCCCCCACGAAATACCGGGATTTCGTAGTCCCCGAATACCACGCGATTTTTCACACGCTTGACTTCGAGATTATGGGGGTAACCAGCATATTTCTTGATCAGTTCAACTGAAATATCCGGAACCTTCAGGATGCTTGATATCACCCAGAAATCGTATGGAACATATTGGGACGGACCGTATTCGGACAGAGCTTCCGTGCTCAGCACCCCCCACGTGGCTTCGGTCTGAAAGTTCGTCGGATGATATGCTGCCCATGCACCCTGGAATGGTTGTACTGATTGCGCAGGCTGAACTCCAAAAACGACGATTCCAGTTTTTGTCAGTTCTTTAAGAATATGGTAATTCTTCTCCGTAGGACTAAAATCGGATGGAAGAGGAACCAAAACGACTTTTGAGCCAATCGCTTTCATGTCGTTGACAATTCGAAAACAAATAGGAAGATACTCTTCATCGTACGGCATTAAGTTAGGGAGCTTAACAAGATTCACTGGGCTTGTTGACATTTGCTGATGCTGCCAACCGGCGAGAAGAAACATTTTATGAGCGATACGCATAACATCGAAGAAAGACATTCCAGCCACGGTGGTAAAGACAAGAAAACCGATCAGCATGTAGTTACGCAAAAGAACCTTGGGATTTCCGATTTCTTCTCGTTCTTTCTGAAATCCTTCACGAAGATTCCATAGCGTCATGGATATGGTCGCAAGAGAAAAGGTGAAAAGTAGTACAACCATGCTTAACACATATTCCGACCATCCTCCTCGAGTCATCCCAGCCGCCCAGAAGACAAAAACAGTTGTAAGCACTAGCACGCCCAAGATTGAATACATTATCGAGAGTTTATGCTTCATTTCGCCACCGGGAATTTTGAACTATATGCATGGGAGTGGTTCAAGTTTGATTCCAGAATGTGATCTCGGAATATTCGTTCTCTGCGCGCTTTAACGACTCGAGCAACGCAATGCCGCATAACGTTTCGCGCAACACTGCCGTGCTGACCCGCCACTTCTTCAACGCTCGCCAGTTTGTCTCGTGGCGGGGCAGCATGGAGCGAGCTCGTTCGATCTTTCCTCTGATCTCAGCTCAGCCTATCAAATGACGCGAGCGTCAGTGTTGCGCGTGTTATTCGCAGTGCCGCCGTAAACGCTCATCTGCCGCTTGAGCGACTTGTTATGCTGCAACAACACAATTCTCTTGGCGTTGCAGCGTGGCAGAACGGCTAGGGTCACGACGAGAACCAACGTTTTGCTTGTGATAGAATTCGGGAAACGAATGAGGCCTTGTGAGGTTTGGCGGTGCCTCTCTCAGCAACTACCCTAATGCGATCAGCGGTTGCAAGTTCTGGGGATCGTGCGATCATGTCTTGCACGAGGACGAAGTCGTCCTTGCTACAATAGACCTGCCGATAGGAATGGATAACCTGCAGTGAATTGTAGTGGGTGATGTTCTCCTCGTCGTGAGTCTCCATCACGAAGCCATCGTGTGCCGCCAGTGGGGCGAAAAACGACCGTTCTCCCAAAAGGAGGCAATATGACGGATGAATTGGGAATGCTATTTCTATTCCAGGGGAGGCAATGCCATTCATGCTTCGAACGGGGTGCGGGATGTTTGCCTTCTTGACAAAGGGATTGTCGGATGTGTAGAAGGGACGCGTTGTAAGGTTCTTAATTATGATCCAAATGTGACGGTGAAGAATGTTCGCGAGTTGCTCTACGTTCTTTCGGTCGAGCAGAAATCGGGCTTGAAATAACGCCTCATCGGATTCGATGTCATAACTGGAGTCGGAGAGGCCCTTCTGCTGCAAGTGGATATCCGCGATCATACGGGCGAATTCACCAATGAATTGTCTCAATTCCTCACGCTTTTCTTTTGTGCGCAGAAACTGATACACGAGGAAGATTGAGAGTTTGGCGCGATGTTCGGCGGAAAGCTGAGTAAAAGTTCCGTCCTCTAGCGAAGCAGTCAGTTCGTTGAGAATGGTCGAGATATCGCCTTCAAGCGGATGGAAGAAGTGTTCAAGTAACTGCGGCTTTCCGCTCGACTTGTCTAGCTCGTAGTGATCGTAGAAGTAGTTTTCGTTGGCGACACTTTCGACAGTTGTGTTCCATTTCTTGCCTGTCGGCTTATCGAATGCAAACAGCCTGTCATCTGAGCCGCAGAAGTGGCGGAGATAGAATCGGGGAACGTAGTGTTGATTCTTGACGAGGTCCATGATTGGGTTGCCAGTACAGACGGCTTGCCACGCTGCAACGTCAACAAGGTGATTGTTGCGCCAAAACGGCCGGAGCGAAGCTGCGCGGCGGCGTTTTGATTTGACAAGTTGTTTACGATTCAAGTGACGTTGGTGCTACTGAACAGCCTCATGTTGATCCGCTACCTTCTTCTACACGGCTTGTTGCGGCCAGCCAGCTTGAGCGACTTGTTAGGCAGCGGCGTGTTGATGGAATGCGTTTTGCGATGAATAGTGAGAAAGACTTCGCTCACGAGATTATGATGTTGGTGCCCAGCTTCAAATGAAGATCCGAATCGGTTACTGTGTTCGGGACGCCCAGGCAGAGAAGGCTCTTGGGCCTCGACATGGCTACATAGATTATTCGTTGCTTCTCTGTAGGTAGGTTGACGGGAGTATGATAGTCAGCCAATGAA
>MHAK01000104.1:0-2104 GCA_001802945.1 Ignavibacteria bacterium RIFCSPLOWO2_12_FULL_56_21
CTACCCGTCGCGTAGCGTCGCTGGAGTTAGCGTCAAGTTCGACGACGGCATTGTCGATTCGGGGGACGGGTGCCAAGGAATCAGCCACATTGACGTTTGTCGCCAAGGATTCACTGGGCCGTCCGATCGACGCAACCTCCAAGGCGTACGTACGATTCTCTGTGTCGCCGAGCCTTGGCGGCACGGAGTTCATCTCGCCGTCGGCCGATTCAACGAATGAAAACGGTTTCGTCACGGTGACCTTCAATGCGGGCACGAAGGCGGGCGTGGTGCAGATGCTCGCGAAGACCACGGCGCCGGGTCGTCCTGACACGATCTATTCAACCCCCGTACGGCTCACCATCTCCGGGGGTTTGCCCGATTCGAATCAGGTCATTGTAACGTTGTCAAAGGTCAACATGCCCGGCCTTGTGAAGACGGGTCCGGTCGGTACTGTGAACGTGCAGGCGGGAGACAAGTACAATAATCCGGTCCAGGCCGGGACGGCATTCTATTTTACCACTTCCATGGGTCTGATCCAGGCGTCGGCTACAACGAGTGACGCCGGTCAGACGAGCGTTCAGTTGAGCGGAGGCGTCCTTGGCACTCCGAGCGGGTCCGGCACCGTCACCGTTCAGACGGTCGGAGAGAACGGAGTTGCAATAGTGAAAAATGTACCGTTCCTCTTTACGGGCGCGCCGCTTATTACCGGAGCGCCGTACAGCGGATTCACCATCTCCGACAGCGGAGCGTACAGTTTCTCGTTCAAAGTGGCCGATGTCAACGGCAATCCGTTGAGCGCCGGGGCAGCGGTATCGGTGTCGGTATCGGGTCCGGGATCGGGAGATCTTGAGCTTTCAGGCGACATTACACGTTTGCTCCCCGATTCGAGGGACACGAATTACACGAACTTTACGGTGACGGCTTCCGACAAGTCGAGCGGTGGCGTCTCCGGTGCAGTGACGTTCCAGGTCAACGTGACGGGAGAGAACGGCCTCGTATCGTATCTGTTCTCCGGAACGCAATTGGCCTCCGGTCAGACTGCAAGTTCTGTGGGGGGCTCCGGATACGGGTCGAGCATTCTGCTTGTGAGCACGTCGCCGAGCTCTCCGCGAACGATTTCTGTGCGAGGAACGGGAGCGAATGAAACTGCGAGCCTCGTGTTCGTCATCAAGGATTCGCTCGGAAATCCCATTGGTCTGAGTCGTGCGGACACCGTCCTCTTCACGATTGAAGGCGGTCCGGGAGGAGGAGCATACCTCAATCCCACGTCAGCCATATCGGATGCGTACGGCCAAGTGTCGACAACGTTGAGTAGCGGCACGGTGGCGGGTGTGCTTCAGATACGGGCCACGGCCACGATACTTTCCCGTACGATACAGTCGTCCCCCGTTGCATTTACCATTGCGGGTGGATTGCCGGTTGCAAGCAGGTTCACCGTGTGGTCCGATGCTCAGAACTACAATGGACTTGTGAACCCCAATCTCCTGGGAACGATCACAGTTCAACTTGGTGACACGTATGGGAACCCGGTGCAGGATGGGACGGCTGTGTATTTCTCGACGACGGGTGGCATGATACAATCTTCAGCCTTCACTGTTGGAGGATTTGCAACCCAGAGCCTGTTCGGCGGCGGAAATCCGCCGGTTGGGGGCATTAATACGATAACGGTCAAAACGGTCGACGAGACGAACACTCAGATTTCCAAACAACTCGACGTCACATTCTCCGGTGCGCCCGTCATTACACCGCTCAACGCGTCCAACGACACCGTTATCGTCCTCGACGGAAGCTTCTTCGATCTTTCGTACCGTGTCGCCGACGCTAATGGAAATCCGTTGGCAGCGGGCAACAGTGTGCTGGTCAGCGTCAGCTCGCTCACTCAAGTGGCGAACGACCTTGCTCTCACTGGCGATTTCTCGTTTGCAACTTCGGATACGCGGTTGACATCGACGACGAATCAACTCGTGCGAGTACGCGATATATTCCCTGATGGTGGCAACAGCGGAACTTTCGCCGTGAAGATCGCCGTGTCTGGTCCGAACGGGAGCGCAACAAGAACGTTGGTCGGAATACTCGGAGCACCCGGTCAGGTCATTTCTTCATCGCCGTCTCTCAAGTTCCC
>MHAK01000104.1:2112-3553 GCA_001802945.1 Ignavibacteria bacterium RIFCSPLOWO2_12_FULL_56_21
TAGCATACATTGGCGTTTCGGCTTCGGACATATTCATTTCCGGCGTCGGAGCTTTGGAACAGGCGGTTATTACGTATGAAGTCAGAGACAGCACGGGGACGCCACTCGATGCTGCGAACAAGGCATATGCGGAATTCAGCGTCCAATTCTTTCCGAATACTTTCGCCGGCAACGGCACGTCTCCGCGCCTCTTGAAATTAAGCGATAGTACCGACGACGCTGGGCGTTTGAACGTGCAGGTCATATCCGGAACACAGGCGGGTGTCGTTCAAGTGACAGTCCGAATCCTCGTGGGAAGCAACTATGTTATTGCTAGCCCCGTGAAGATTAGTGTGCACGCCGGATTCCCCGACCAGAGCCACTTTACCGTTATTCCAGAAGGATTCAATTTCCCTGGATTGGATAACATCCCCGGGTATGCGAATTCACCGGACCTATTTAGAAACACGATTCTGGTTCAGGTCGCTGACACATTTAGTAATCCAGTGCAACTTGGCACTGCCGTCTATTTCAATTCAACCCATGGAACGATCACTCAGGAGCTGACCACAGACGTTAAAGGGTTCATAAGCAATTTCTTGTATCCATCGAATCCGCGTCCTGAAGGGGCCTATGTGCTGCCTCAAGGGGCAGGTCACTCGTTTGTGTATGCCCGAACAATCGGACAAGGAGGCGTTTTCATCAAGGACTCGGTCGAGCTCCTTTGGACTGGCAAGCCAATCGTTTCTCTGACTAGCGGGCCTGCATCGTTTGCTATCGCCGACGGAGCGACCGGCGGTCCGTGGGAATTCACGGTGGCTGATAGGTTGGGGAATCCAATGTCCAACGGCACCATCATCTCCGTTACTTCAGGAGATGGCTTGCTAGCAGGGAATGCCAATGTGACACTTAGTGATGAAATAACCGGTGGCGCTGGCATCACCAGTTTTATCATCACAGTATCAGATTCAGACCCTGGCGATACAGACGATCCTGCTCCGACGCTTCTGACGGTGACAATCATTCATCCGGCGTACGGGACAACAAGCTGGGTGATTGCCTCCGGCACGATTAACTAGACTAATGGTTCGCTGTTGAAACACGAAGGCCCGACCGGGAACGGACGGGCCTTCGGCTTTCTTCGGGGATGAGTCGCTTAGAGTGCTTCAGAGAACACCAACCGCGAATAAACGCGATTCACCGCAAAGGGGAGGTGTTTTCTTTCAACGCTCTTCTATTGACTATTCACGATTTACTATTTACCCAAAACATATTCGCGTCCATTCGCGGTTCAGTTTTTACCCGAGCGCTTTTCTCATAGCGTTCAGGATTGCATCAATGTGCTTCTCCGTGTGCGCTGCAGACAGGAACGCGGCTTCGAATTGCGATGGAGGCAGATAGATCCCTTGGTCAAGCATTCTTAGAAAATAAGCCGCGAATTTCGACCGATCCGATCGAGCAG
>MHAK01000104.1:3604-7874 GCA_001802945.1 Ignavibacteria bacterium RIFCSPLOWO2_12_FULL_56_21
AATTTCGACCGATCCGATCGAGCAGCTGACGCGAAATTCGTCACGGGAGCATCCGTGAAAAAGAGCGTGAACATCGATCCGATGCGGTTGAAGATAAGATGCGTCTTCAGCTCCTTCTGAATGTCGGCGAAGCCGGTTTCCAGCCGTTTCCCGAGCTTCTCCAGTACTGCATAGATCGCCTTCTTCCTCTTCAGTTCGCTGAGCAGTGCAAACCCCGCCGCCATGGCGAGCGGATTGCCCGAGAGTGTCCCCGCTTGATACATCGGTCCGGCGGGTGCAACCATTCTCATAATGTCCTCTCTGCCGCCATAAGCCCCGACGGGAAGCCCTCCGCCGATGATCTTTCCCAGCGTGGTCAGGTCCGGCATGACGCCATACAGTTGCTGTGCTCCCCCGGGTGCAAGCCTGAATCCCGTCATCACTTCGTCGAAGATCAGCAGCGCCCCGGCATCGTCGCAGAGATCGCGCAGCTCGCCCAGGAAACCGTCCGCCGGCGGCACGCATCCCATGTTGCCGACCACCGGCTCCACGATGATCGCCGCCACGTTGTCCCGATGAGCGTCAAGCAGCGCTTTCACTGCGCGAAAATCATTATACGGCGCTGTCAACGTATCGGCGGCAACGGCGGCCGGAACGCCCGGACTGTCGGGAACGCCGAACGTCATGGCTCCTGAACCCGCTTTGATCAGGAACGCGTCACCGTGGCCGTGATAGCACCCCTCGAACTTGATGATCTTGCTCCGTCCCGTGAACGCCCTTGCCAGCCGCACCGCGCTCATCGTCGCTTCGGTCCCGGAATTGACCATCCGCACCATCTCGACGGACGGCACCATATCGATGATCAGTTCCGCCATGTCTGCTTCCAGCTCCGTCGGCGCGCCAAAGCTCGTTCCATGCTGAGCCGCGGAACGCAGGGCCCGGACGACCGGCGGATGCGCATGACCCAGGATCATCGGTCCCCACGAGCCGACAAGGTCGATGTACTTGTTTCCGTCGGCATCCCATACATACGGACCCTTTGCTTTCGCAATGAACAGCGGGTCGCGTCCGACGGAGCGAAACGCGCGGACGGGTGAGTTGACGCCGCCGGGAATGACCTTTTGCGACCGGGCAAAGAGCCGGGAAGAACGGTGAGACTTCATGGGAAGCACCAATTGTCAAATATCAAATCACAAATAAACATCAAATGCTCTCTGCACTTGGATGTTGTGATTTGGAATTTCAGGAAGAGCTTTATTCTGGATGCCGTTTCTAGAATTTTTGCCACAAGAGGCACAAAAGTCACAAAATTGATTCTTGCGCTTTTTGTGCAGTTTTTGAGACGGGTGCTGTCATAGCAAAGCTTCTTCCCGGAACCAATTGAACGTCCTTCTCACAGTTTCGCGATACGGCCGGAAGGTGTAACCCAGTTCCCTCCGGGCCTTCTCGACGGAATACGCCCTATGGCGTCCTACGCCGGAAACGAGTTCTCGCGTCGCCCATGGTGTCACTCCGAACACTGAAGAAATATCTTCCACGCCGGCGGCGATCAGTCGGACGACCGGACGGGGGAGGGTGACAAGCGGCTTGAGTCCCCCCACTTCTTCGGCCGTGATCCGGAAGACCTCCTTGAACGAGAGGTTCTCTCCGGCGAGAATATATCGTTCGCCGACGCGGCCTCGCCGGGCGGCGGCGACATGTCCTTGGACCACGTCGTCAACGTCGACGATGCTCGTCCCACCCGGGGTCGCGTAAAAAATGCGCCGACGGTGGATGTCCCGCACGATCCTTCCCCCATGGATATGATAGTCGCGCGGACCCATGATGACTGTCGGGTTCACCATGACTGCCTGCAGACCCAGGCGAACTCCACGCATGACCTCTTCTTCCGCGCGATACTTCGAAATGCGGTAACCGATCGTTTCGGTGCTCCAGTCGTGTGGAGTCTCTTCAGTGGCGGGGGATTCGTTGGACGTGTAACCGACGGCGGCCACGGAACTTGTGTGAACCAACCGTCCGACTCCGGCATCCAGACAGGCACGCACGACATTCGCCGTGCCGCCGACATTGACGTCGAGCATCTCGGATCGTTGCTTTGACCAATACGACACAAGCGCGGCAGTGTGGAACACGGTATCGCATCCCTGTACGGCCCGACGAACTGCCGCCGCATCGCGGACATCCCCGATAAGGTGTTCAACATCGGCGCCATTGAGGGAGCGAGTGTCGGATGAGGAACGGCGAAGAATACGAACACTGCATCCCTCGCGGAGGATCGCGTGAACGAGATTTGAACCGACAAAGCCGGTTCCCCCGGTGACGAGGACGTTCTTCATGCGAAGATCATTGTCGGGGCGATAATGACTAACCGCGAATATACGCGAATGCAAAAACGTCACTCACACGAATTCGCGTTCATTAGCGTGTATTCGCGGTTCATGTTGCAAGAGCTTTTGCTGCATCCTTTGCAAAATAGGTCAGAATAAGGTCCGCCCCGGCGCGCTTGATGCCGGTCAGCACTTCGAGCATGACGCGTTGTTCGTCGATCCAACCAAGCCGTCCGGCGGCCTTGATCATCGAATACTCTCCGCTGACGTTGTACGCCGCGGTGGGGACGCCAAACTTGTCTTTCACGCGACGGACGATATCGAGATAGGGGAGAGCCGGCTTCACCATGATGATATCGGCTCCCTCGTGAATGTCGAGTTCGACTTCGCGCATTGCTTCATCCGAATTGGCGGGATCCATTTGGTGCGACCTTCGATCACCGAACTGCGGCGTGCTTTCCGCTGCTTCCCGGAACGGACCGTAGAATCCGGAGGCATATTTTGCGGCATACGACATGATCGGAATGCCGGTGAATCCGGACTGATCCAGGCCTGCCCGGATCGCCCGCACTCGTCCGTCGAACATATCTGACGGAGCCACCATGTCGGCTCCCGCCTGCACGTGCGTGAGCGATTCCCTCACCAACAACTCCACCGATTCGTCATTGAGGATCTCGTTGCCCCGGACGATACCGCAATGGCCGTGTGATGTGTATTCGCACAGGCACACATCGGTGATCACCACAAGCTCCGGCACTTCCTTCTTTATCGCACGGATAGCTCTCTGGACGATTCCGTTCTCATCGTACGCTCCGCTCCCCACCTCGTCCTTGTGTTCCGGTATGCCAAACAGGATCACCGCCGGGATCCCCAAGGTCTTCACGTCGACACATTCCCGGACGATCTGGTCGACGGACATTTGATGAACCCCGGGCATGGAGGAGATCTCCTTCCGTTTCTTCTCCCCAGGGACGACGAACAAAGGATAAATGAGGTCTTTCGTTGAGAGCGTCGTTTCCCGCACCATCGAACGAAGCTGTTCGGTCATGCGCAAGCGGCGCAATCGGAGTGATGGATAAGCCGCAGTCGGTATGCTTGTCGATTGATTCATGATTGTCTTTGTGACTTCGTGACTTTGTGGCTGCACTTGTTCTCGAGCTTATGGCACGCAGGAGCGGGTCATGAAAAGTAGCCACAAAAAGGCACAAATGGGAGGGAAAGGGTCAGTGTTTCGACGCGTACCGTGCCGCGCCGAAAGTCTTTCGTTGTGCCGAGAGGATTTCCGACATTTTGCGGTAACCGATAGAGGCGGTTGTGGAAAGTGTTCCGGCCAATTCAGCGGCGTCGAGAGCGTCTTCGTGCAGACCGATTGAAGCAAAGGCATCGGCGATCTGAAGAAAACAATCGGCCTTGGTCGTCCGAACCCGGCTGGCCCGTGAAGCGCTTACAAGGGAATCGAGACGGCGAAATGCAACGACAACTTCATTGGTCCGGTCGATATGTTCGAGGTCGGTACAGCGCATTCGGAAGGCCGCAAGGTCGCCCAAGACATATTCGGCGTGTGCTGCCCAAAGGAGCGCTTCGAAATGTTCCGGATTGGCTTTCAAAGATCGTAGAAACAATTCACGGGCTGTCTTGTCATATCCGAGGTCGCGCGCCGTGCGACCAGCTTCGTACAATTCCTGCGCACGTTCCTGACCCGACACAGCCTTGGATGCACGATCGACTTTTTCCACCATCGACAACAGTGCGCGTCCGACGGGGAGATACGATGTCGACCGGGGGGCCGAAAAGAGGTCCTGTTGACGCGTAATCGCGCCCGAAAGGTCTCCCGAAAGCGCGGATGCGACCACGCGCTGAAATGCGGTCTCCGGATTTCCAGGATCAAGCCTGCGTGCGGCAAGCAAGAGCGAATCCGCATGCTCGTACTCTCCTTTGAGCAGGAGTTTGCGCGCTGCACGCAG
>MHAK01000105.1 GCA_001802945.1 Ignavibacteria bacterium RIFCSPLOWO2_12_FULL_56_21
CGGCCGTCCGTGGCGATTGCGATGCTCAGCGAGATCGGCGGACGCCTCCGCGCGACAAACGAGCTTATCACATCGCTGGCGTCGAAGAACGTCAACGAGGAGATCGAGGAGCAGCTGAAATTTGGTGATCGGCTTGCGGACAAGATCGCGGAGTTCGGAGGGTCCTGGCGTTTCATCATCGCATTCACGCTTCTTCTCTTCGGATGGATGGCGTTGAACTCGATCCAGCTGTGGTTACGGCCGTTCGACGAATTCCCCTTCATCTTCCTCAACCTCATGCTGTCGACTATCGCGGCCCTCCAGGCGCCCGTCATCATGATGAGCCAAAACCGGGCGGGGAAAAAGGACAGGCTTCGCGCCGAGCTCGATTACCAAGTGAACCTGAAATCCGAGCTCATGCTGCAGCAGCTGCACGCAAAGCTGGATGAGGTCCGAGCCGCGGAACTTCAAACTCTCCAGGAAACCATCCAGGTCGAGCTGTCGATCATTCGGAAACGACTGGAAGAGTTCGACGCGTCGGCCGGAAAGAAAGTGCAGTGAAAATATATACAAAGACGGGAGATGGGGGGCAGACGTCTCTCTTCGGTGGGAAGCGCACAGATAAAGACGCGCTGCGTATCGAGGCGTACGGAACAGTCGACGAGTTGAATGCTCAGCTCGGGGCGATCCGGTCACTGGAGTTGACGTCCGAAGTCGGAGCGCTCATCGAACGGCTGCAACACGAGCTCTTCGCTCTGGGGGCGGACCTGGCTACGCCGCCGACAGAAGACAGTGACCACGTGAAGCGAATGGGTGACGCAGAGATCGCCGGCCTCGAGCGCGAGATCGACCTGATCGAGGCGGTCCTGCCTCGCCTCAACGCATTCATTCTGCCCGGGGGCACACCCGCGGGTGCGCAATTGCATGTTGCACGCACCGTTTGCCGCCGCGCGGAAAGGCTCGTCGTGCGTCTTATTCGCGAAGAATCCCTGAGCAAATCTCCCGCCATCTATCTCAACCGGCTCTCGGATCTCTTGTTCGTCCTCGCCCGTCATGTGAATCAAACCGCAAGATCACCGGAGAAACCGTGGATGCCGTGACAGGCTAATCCCATTCTAATTCGTGTTCATTCGGCTTCAGTCGTATTCGTGTCCATTCCCCACCCGCCCGAATAGAAAATCACACGAACGGTCGGGCGGGGTGGACAATTCTTTTACTATGCAGCAACTCTCGCCATGAGCTTTCGCTTAGCAACTGGAAAGATGGTCTCCGTGAACGGAAAATCAAGTTCCGTCACGCACTGAAACGTGGCAGGATTCGGCAAGTCGGCGTGATCGGCGATGAGTTGCATCTTCAGGGTTTCAGGGGTGGGAACGAGTCTGCCCTCCTCGAACGATCGCAAGACATGGGTCTTCAGCGCACGGTACTTCTCCTTACCTGAAACAAACAGGGACACTTCATACCGTATCACGTGCAACACCTTCGACCGATGGTCAGGGATGAAAATATATCCTTCCGCTCTGTACATCGGAATAATACCCACCTCTTCAATGGACACATGCTCTTCGACAAATTCGTACGTGCTCCTACCTTCTTCGATTGCATCCTGGATCATCGGTAGTCCCCAGGCAATGACGTCGGCAACACGGCGAACATCAGCGGTCTCAAGCCCGCGCGGTTCAAACACGAGCTTTTTTTTCTCGATGTCGATTCCCGTCAGCTGTTGTGGAAGCCTCTTTGCCAGGCCGTCGAGGTCTTTTTGAACGGACAAAAGGGACTCGCGCACGTCGATGAGTTCTGCCAAGCCGGGATACAATCGGTTTCGATAGAAGTCTTCCCGGTATGCTTTGACGGCGCTCAAGATACGGTATTGGATCGATTCCGCATCCCCGTCCGCGGACAAAAACATCTCGAGCGAAAGTCTGGCCATATGTCCTCCTCCAGTGTTGGGACCTGTTCGCCCATTCCAAGGGCATTTCAAATCACATAATGAATATCGTTCGCGAAGGCAAGCTAGCACTCCGGCCGAACGAGTGCTAAGGGCGTTCTTGCTTCTGGAAACCCGGAATTCTATACTTCGATGTGATCTTGGTCAGGGGTGGATCCTTGAATTCCGTGCGGCGACTGGCTGTGTGGTTGCGGGCGACTTCACCGATGAGCATGGCGGCGAAGACGGCCGCCCTGTATGTTGTAATAAGCGCCGCCTGGATACTGTATTCCGACACTGTGATCACCTGGATCGCCCACGACGTTGAATCGTTGAGGTTCCTCTCCTCCGTCAAAGGTCTGTTCTTTGTCGTTGTCACAGGCCTCCTCCTTTTGCTCCATCTCCGTCGAAGTTTCTCAGCCATTTCCGACGCCGACTATCGAGCCGACAATGCCCGGTTGGAAAGCGCGGGCGCACGGGAAGCCCTCCGTGTCAGTGAAGACCGATGGAAGCTGGTCGTCGGCAACATCCGCGACTATGCCGTGTACCTTCTTGATGCACTCGGCAGAGTCGCATCCTGGAATGAAGGGGCACGTAGAATCTTTGGATTCGCTCCCGAGGAGATTATCGGGCAACCGTTCGACATTCTCTTTACGAAGGCAGCGTGCGATGATGGAGTTCCCCGCGCAGAACTTCGGAAGGCGCTGGAGACCGGCGAAGCAGAGAGTGAATCGACGCGCATTCGGAAAGACGGGTCCCAGGTCATCACCCGAACCATAACGTCTGCACTCCATGCGAGCGATGGGACATTGCGCGGCTACGTCGAAATTGTTCAGGACATCACTGAACGTCGCCGCGCGCTCGATGCTTTGAAGGAAAGCGAAGCCCGGTATCGCTATTTGTTCGAGGCAAACCCGCAGCCGATGTGGGTGTACCGAGGGAGCGATCTCCGGTTCCTCGCGGTCAATAGTGCTGCGGTCGCGCACTACGGCTACACGACTAAGGAATTTCTGAACATGACGGTCCTGGACATCCGCCCTCCGGAAGACCGTGCGCGCTTTCGCGAGTCTCTCGAAAAGCAGAATGACTCCGTCCTTCGCAATGTCGGTCTCTTGTGTCACCGGACGAAGGACGGAAAGATCATCGACGTTCACATCACGGCGAATGCGATGTTCTTCGGGGGCGAACCAGCACAGCTTGTCCTCGTCAAGGATGTGACGGAGCAATTACAGGCGGAGCGGAATCTCAAGCACTCACATGCTCAGCTCCTCGCACTCACGAACGCACTGCAGCAATCGATGGAAGAGGAGCGGTCCAGGATCGCCCGGGAGATCCACGACGACCTCGGTCAGCGATATGCGGCGCTCAACATGGACCTCGCCCTTCTGGCCCGGCATATCGGCCATGTAACAGACCCCGCGATGCGGGCAACGGCGCTGCAGGACATCAGCACGTCGCGAAAGCTTCTGGACGAGGTCGTCGAGTCCACCCGGAAGATCATCCGCGACCTCCGCCCGGAAGTACTCGACTCGCTTGGGCTTGTTTCGGGTATTGCCTGGCAGGCGGCTGAAACAGAACGACGGCATGGTATCCGTTGCGCAACGGATCTCCCTGCGTTCGAGCTCCCGGCCGACCCTCGCGTTTCGACTGCAATATTCCGTATCGCGCAGGAAGCGCTGATGAATGTCGTTCGTCATTCGGGCGCAACGGAGGTTCGCATCAGCCTGTCCCAGGTGAATGGATCGTTCCGGCTCGAGGTCGGCGATAATGGGCGGGGAATGAAGCCCGAAGACAGGGAGAAACTGAACTCGTTCGGACTGCTTGGCATGCGGGAACGGGCGTTCGCGCTGGGAGGAACGTTCGAGATCCACTCTTCGCCAGGGTCCGGCACGCGCCTCGTCGTTTCCGTCCCAATGACCACCTCACAAGAACAATCGTGATCCGGGTGATACTTGCGGACGATCACACGATCGTCCGATCGGGTCTCCTTCGCATTCTTGCCGATGAAACCGACATAAAGGTTGTCGGCGAAGCGTCCAACGCAACGGACTTATTTGTGTTGCTCGAACGCGTTCCGGCCGACGTCCTCCTGCTCGATGTGAATATGCCCGGCCGGAGCGGCATCGATATTCTTGGCGACCTGCGCACACGATTTGAACGGCTCCGCGTGCTGATGCTCAGCATGCATCCCGAGGACAGCCTTGCCGTCCGGGCGCTCAAAGGAGGCGCCTTCGGCTATTTGACAAAGAACGCCGATCCGGAACAAGTCGTTCGTGCCATTAGAACTGTGCATGCCGGTCGAAAGTACGTCACCGAATCGCTTGCACAGTTGCTCGCCGGAATGACGGCCGAGAAGACGAAGTCCGACCTTCCGCATCACGACCTCTCCGCGCGCGAATTCGAAGTCATGTGCCTCCTGGGAGGGGGAAAGTCCGTTTCCGAAGTAGCCGACCTCCTATCTCTCAGTACTCCCACCGTGAGCACCTACAGGTCTCGCATACTCCAAAAAATGGGAATGCGCTCGAATGCAGAGATCATGCGCTATGTCCTTGAACATCATCTGATCGAATGATTGACCTTCCTCCCCCCGCCATGTCATTGTTTCGTTGACACCACTTTCATCGTCCCACCGATACCGCTTCCGTCACCGCATGTGCAGATTGTTCCTACATGATCGACCACTCGGAACAATGCGTCATGGAAGCAGCCGCTGTGAAACTCCTCCTCGTCGACGATTCCGATATCGTTCGGACAAGTCTGAGGAACATGTTCAAAGATTCTCCCCTCGTCCATGTCGTCGGTGACACTGGCGAACCCGCAGACGTCCAGCGGTTGTTCGACAGCTTGGAGCCGGATATCGTTGTGCTCGACGTCCACATGGGGAAAGCGAACGGCATCGATATTGCGCAGGAGCTCCGACGGAGGAATCCGAACGTGCAGATCGCCATCCTGACGAATTATTTTGACCCGATGACCATTCAGCGGTGCAAAGCCGCAGGGGCGGAATATGTCTTCGACAAATCCACGGAATTCGACCTCTTCGTGCAATTCGTGGAGTTGTTGGCAGAACGCCATTCCGCGGGAAGTACATCATTATGACGTCACAACACGGGGGGATCCCATGGAACAAACCGGAGTAGTTGCTTTCGCAGATCCTCCAGCGGGCGGAGGTATCCATACATCGTGCGCACCGTCGAATACACTTGGGGAGTCAGCGATTCCACGGAATGTAGATCGGTTCAGGGAGGCCATGGACGGCTTTTCCGGCACATTGATACTGTTGGATTCGGAAGGCATTATAACGCACGTCTCGACCTCCGCACTGCAAATTCTCGGCTGTACTGCCGAGGACTTCATTGGCAGGATCATTCACGAGAAAGTCCATCCGGACGACCTGGAACGATCCACTGAGTTCATCGAAAGCTTGTGCAGGATCGATGCAGAACCGCTGCCGACGCACATACGAATGCGGTCAGGGTCCGGTCGATGGATTTGGCTGGAGATCGAAGGGAAGAACATGTTGGGCGACCCCGATGTGACGGCAATTGTGCTGCGGGGACGCGACATCACAGACCGGAAAAAGATCGAAACGCTGAAGTCCGATATGGCACGGCTGCTCGAAGAGTCGCTGGCAGAGACCTTCGTTGCGGACGCGTTCTCGTTCCGGGCCATCTATCTCAATCGTGCCGCACGCAGCAATTCCGGATACTCCGAAGAAGAGGTGCCATTCCTCGATGCGCGTACGGTGCTGGCGTCGTTCGACGACAAACGATACCGAGCTCTGACCAAGCCGCTGATCCACGGATTGACCCGGGAGATCTCGTTGCGCACGAACGTGCGACGAAAGGACGGGACGACCTACCCGATCGAAGGGGTCCTGCAGTTCACGTCGTTCGGCGACAGGCCCGTGTTCCTGGGCATCGCGCGTGATATTTCGGACCAAGTCCATCGCGAGCTGGAATTGCGCAAGGCCCGGGAATCCCTGGAAAAAGCGCAGGAACTTGCAAGGGTTGGAAGCTGGGAGGCTGAACTCCATAAAGAGCGAAAGCTTGTCTGGTCTAAGCAGACGTGCCGGATCTTCGGGATCACTCCGGAAGAATTTGACGGAAAAAGTGCCACGTTCCGTTCCTTTATCCATCCAATCGATCGTGAACGCGTCGTAGAATTGATCGAGGAAGCGATCCGTTCCTCCGGTACGTACGAGACCGACTTTCGGATCCAACGCAACGACGGCACCGTGCGCTGGCTCCGCGCTCGCGGCGATATGGTACGTGAAGACAACATCACTCCGTTTCGCTTTGTTGGAACCGTGCAGGACATCACGGAACAGCGAAAAGCTGAAGAGATGTTGAGGGAATCGGAAGAGCGTTTCCGGCAGTTTTTCACGGGCGATCTGGCCGGACATTTTATCAGCTGGCCCGACGGCACGATCGTGGCCTGCAATCCGGCGTTCGCAAAGCTGTATGGCTATTCTTCCGTCGACGAAATCCTTTCCGTGAAAGCTCAATCGCTCTATGTGCATGCGATTGACCGGGAGGACTTCATTCGCAGACTGACTGCCGAACGCAGACTGGAAAACATCGAAGAGCGTGTCATTCGGAAGAACGGTACAGAGGCGTATGTGTTGGAGAATGTTCTGGGGGAATTCAACGAAAAGGACGAGCTCGTGGAGATCCGCGGCTCGCTCGTCGACATCACAGAACAGAAGAAGCTCGAACAGCAGGTTCGGCAGGTGCAAAAAATGGAAGGTCTCGGCACTCTCGCCGGGGGTATCGCGCACGACTTCAACAACCTGCTCGGCATCATTCTAGCGCATGCTACGTTAATGGAAAGCCTTTCCGGCGCCGATGGGCGATTCTCGAAGAGCATCCAGAGCATAACCAAGGCCGTCGACCGGGGATCGGCTCTCGTCCGTCAACTGCTGACATTCGCCCGAAAACAGGATGCCAGGCTACAGCCCGTTTCCCTCAACGCGCACGTCACGGAGTTTGTCACGCTGATGAAAGAGACAATGCCAAAGACGATCGACATTAGAATGGACCCGCTGGAGCCCGGCCCCATCGTTCAGGCAAATCCAAATCAGCTTCATCAGGTTATGCTCAATCTGGCCGTCAACGCCCGCGATGCGATGCCTGCGGGCGGAACGCTCATGCTGCGCACAGAGGTGATCCCCGGCGCCGCGATCGCACGACGGTTCTCCAAAGCGTTGAATGTTCCATATGCATGCCTCTCCATTGAGGACACAGGCACCGGTATGCATGAAGAGACGGTATCCAAGATCTTCGAACCTTTCTTTACGACGAAGGAACCTGGTCAAGGAACGGGTCTTGGATTGCCCGTCGTCTACGGCATCGTCACCGGTCACAATGGATTCATCGATGTTGTCAGCGCCCCGGGACGCGGTACAAAATTTTCCGTGTATCTTCCCCTGGAGCAAACGGCGTCACCAGTAGAGCGCGTAAACAATTGTTCTCGCAATGTACACGTCAGTGGAAATGAGACAATCCTCCTTGTCGAAGATGAAGAACTGTTGCGTGTGCTCGTTGCCGATATGTTGGAGAGACAGGGATTTACAGTGCTCGTCGCAGATTCGGGACTGTCGGGGTACGAAACATTCATTGCGAACGCGGGAAAGATCGATCTGATCGTGACCGACCTCGGTCTTCCAAAATTCGGGGGAGTGGAATTGGTGCGAAGGATCCGCACCGTGCATCCGGTCGTACCGGTGATCGCCGCGAGCGGATTTCTGGAACCAAAAGGCCGCAGAGAGTTGGAACGGCTGAAGGTCTCCTCGTTCCTGTAAAAGCCGTATCAATTGAGCAACCTACTCGCGTCGATACAATCCGCGCTCACCAAGCCAGGGGGGTAATTTCTTGACAATTCTGCGAAACCTGTCTATATTGACACGGTTTTTCGGCCGCAGTACTTGTTCCTGTCTGTCTGCAGGTGAGGGAGACAGACCTTATCCCGTCACCGTCTGCAACCCCCATGCTTACGGAATTTGGAAGCATCCTCGTTTTCTTTCTGCTCGGTATAGTGTTCGTCGCGGGAGGCCTCATTGGCTCCTGGATACTCCGTCCTCATCGCCCCTATCCTGAAAAACTCGCCCCGTATGAATGCGGTGAAGAACCCGTCGGCAATGCCTGGGTTCGCTTCAACGTCCGCTTCTACGTCATTGCCCTGATCTTCCTCATTTTCGAAGTCGAAGTGGTGTTCCTCTTTCCATGGGCGCTTGTCTATAAAGAGATGGGGATGGTTGCCTTCCTCGAAATGGCCGTCTTCCTGGCCATTCTCATTGTCGGCTATGTCTATGTGTGGGCAAAAGGGGACTTGGATTGGGACAAACCCCGGCCCGAAGTCCCGGTGGTGAGCCAAGTTGCGCCGACGATGACGGCATCAAGGACCGAACATGTCCCTGCGTGAGTACTTTTCTCAATAACGCCCGCTAAAGGAGCCACTGCGTGGGTTTTCTCGATCAGCGCTTCGAAAACTCGAATATTGTCGTCACCTCGTTGGAAAACCTGCTGAATTGGGCCCGCCTTTCTTCGTTGTTTCAAATGCAATTCGGCCTTGCCTGCTGTGCTATTGAAATGATGGCGGCGTCCGCGTCCCACTTCGATATCATGCGGTTCGGCGTGATCCCCCGGGCCACGCCCCGTCAAACGGACGTGATGATCGTTGCCGGTACGGTAACGTTGAAAATGGCCTCGCGCATCAAGCGATTGTACGATCAAATGCCGGAACCGCGGTACGTCATTTCCATGGGCTCCTGCTCGAACTGCGGAGGTCCGTATTGGGAGCACGGCTATCACGTTTTGAAAGGCGTTGACCGGGTTATCCCCGTGGACGTCTACGTTCCGGGATGCCCTCCGCGGCCCGAGGCACTGCTGGAAGGCATCATGAAACTGCAGGAAAAGGTCCGCAAGGAAACGCTCGTCAAGAAAAAAGCCTGAAAGACCGCAGCTCTCTCATCCCGCCAAACGAGTCATGACCGCACAAGAGATCCACGATTCCCTGAAAGCAAAATTCGGTGAAGCCGTTCTTGAAGCCAAGCTTGACGCACCGCAACCATGGATCAAAGTGGATCCCCAGCAGTTGTATGATGCGGCTGTATTTCTCCGCGAAACTGCGGATTTGGCCTTTGATTATTGCTCCTGCGTTAGCGGCGTGGACTACAATGACGGCAAACTCGGAGCCGTGTATCATCTCTTTTCCATGGTTCACAAACATAAGATTGTCATCAAAGCGATCGTACCGAAGGAGACTCCGCACGTCCGTTCAACGGCGGATGTCTGGGCAGGTGCCAACTGGCACGAACGGGAAGCGTTCGATATGGTAGGAATCGTATTCGACGGTCATCCGGACCTCCGGCGAATTTTGACCCCGGACGATTATCCGGGTCACCCGTTGCGGAAAGATTTTCAGGTGCCGGAATTTTACAACGGCATGAAAGTACCCTACTAATGATTCGCGTTCATTCGCGTGAATTCGCGGTTGGTCCTTTTGAATGGACTTTCAGAGATAGTCGATGCTGAACGAGTTGAAAACATTACCGACCAATTACGTCACGACGCCGGGTGAGATCCACACATCCACGGGCAAGACGCTCCGTACGGATGAGATGATCATCAACATGGGTCCCCAGCATCCGTCGACGCATGGCGTGCTGAGGCTCGAGATCGTCGTGGACGGTGAGATCGTCGTCGACGTCATTCCACACATCGGATATCTCCACCGGTGCTTCGAGAAGCACGCGGAGTACATGACGAACTATCAGCAGGTCATTCCGTACGCCGACCGTATGGATTATCTGGCGTCGATGAACAACGATTGGGCGTACGCGCTCACCATCGAACGCCTTCTCAAGATCGAAGTGCCCCAACGCGTCGAGTACATCCGCGTTATCATGGCGGAGCTGCAACGGATCGCCAGTCATCTCATCGCCGTCGGGACCTTTGGCATCGACATGGGAGCCTTCACACCTTTCCTCTGGGCATTCCGCGACCGGGAACGCATTCTTGACCTGTTCGAGATGACATGCGGTGCACGCCTGCTGTATAATTACATCTGGATCGGAGGACTCTCCCACGACCTGCCGAAAGGGTTCGTCGAAAAGGCAAAAGAGTTCTGCACATACTTCCGGCCGAAACTGAAGGAGTTCAACGACCTCCTGACGTTCAACGAGATCTTCATCAAACGGACGGCCAATGTCGGCGTCCTCCCGAAGGACGTCGCGATCAACTATGCCTGCAGCGGTCCCGTGTTGAGAGCTTCGGGTGTCGACTGGGACCTCCGACGCGACGACCCATACGGCGTCTACAATAAAATTGCGTGGGAAGTGCAGACGGGAAAAGGGGAGATGGGAACCGTAGGCGACGTGTGGGACCGGTTCATCGTTAAAGTCCGCGAGATGGAGCAGAGCGTCAGGATCATCGAACAAGCGCTTGCCGGATTGCCTGAAGGGAATGTACAGGCTGCGTTACCGAAACGCATTCGTCCCGATGCAGGGGAGATGTATGTCAGGACCGAGTCGCCCCGCGGCGAACTCGGGTTCTACATCATTTCGGACGGAACCGGAAGTCCCTACCGGCTCAAAGCACGCGCGCCTGCGTTCGTGAATCTAAGCGTCGTCCCCGCCATTTCGCGCGGCTGTATGATTGCAGACCTTGTGGCGATCGTTGGAAGCGTTGATATTGTGCTCGGGGAAGTCGATAGATAGTAAATTTCAAATCTCAATCTACAAAATCCAAATAAGCACCAATTGCTCGCAGTGTGATTTGATATTTCTGAACTAGGTACTATGCAGGAACTCCTAAAGTCCTTCCTGGGCGACAATGCGCTTGTGTACATCATCATGGGCGTGCCGCCGCTCATCTTCATTCTTTTGTACGCGCTTGTCACACTCTACATGGAAATGAAGGTCTCGGCCCACATTCAGGACCGCGTTGCCTACATGCGCACGGGCTGGCACGGCGTGTTGCAGCCGTTCGCCGACATCCTCAAACTGATTCAGAAAGAGGACATCATTCCGGCCCAGGCGGACAAGCTGCTTTTTACGCTAGCGCCGTACCTGGTGTTCACCGGCACATACGCAGGTTTTGCCGCCATTCCCTTCAGCGAAGGATATATCGGCTCGAATATCAATCTGGGCGTCTTCTATATCGTTGCCGCCTCGTCCATTGTCGTTGCCGGTCTGTTGATGTCCGGTTGGGCGTCGAACAACAAGTGGTCCCTTCTGGGCGCGATGCGCTCCGCCGCGCAGATCGTCTCCTACGAGATCCCCTCTGCGCTCGCCATTCTCGTCGCGGTCATGATCACCGGGTCGTTGAATCTCAATGACGTCTCGAAATTCCAGGAAGGGGGGCTTTTCAATTGGGTGGTGTTCGGCGGACCGCTCCCGTTGCTGCAAAAGCTTGCGATCATTCCGTTCACGGCAACCGCGTTTTTCATACTTCTCACCGCCGGGATCGCCGAAGCCAATCGTACGCCGTTCGACCTTCCGGAAGCGGAATCCGAGCTTGTTCAGGGCTTCAATACTGAATACAGCGGCATGAAGTTCGCGATCTTCTACGTCGCGGAATACGCCAACATGTTCCTTGTCTCCGCGGTCGCCGTGTGCCTCTTCCTGGGTGGCTGGCAAAGCCCGTTCGGCAGCGCCCTTTCCGGACCGATCTGGGGGGTCTTCTGGATCGTCATCAAGGGAATGGCATTCGTCTTCTTCCAGATCTGGCTCCGGTGGACACTTCCCCGTTTGCGCGTCGACCAATTGATGTACGTTTCGTGGAAGGTCATGACGCCAATGTTGTTCGTGTGCGTCTTCGCGGTAGGCCTCATCCTTGTGTTGTAAGGCGAACGAAAAGATCATCACGCAAAGACGCAGAGAATGAAATTGTGTCCGATCACAAGCAGCACGTCTTTCGTCTCACGACTAACGACTCACATCTTACGATCTGCGCTTTACATCTGACTTCTGACCACTGACATTTGTACATGGCGACGGCTCTGAAAATCTACTTCACCGACATCTACCGTGCGCTGTATACGGTTGCCGTCGGTCTGAAGCTGACATTCCTCCACCTCTTCACGCCGTCGGTGACGATTCAGTATCCCGATGTAAAGCTCAAGCTTCCAGAACGGGCGCGCAACCGGCTGTATGTCAACATCGACGACTGCATCGGCTGCGACCAGTGCTCCATGGCATGCCCGGTCGACTGCATCACGATCCAGACGATCAAGTCGACGCCGGATGTAGACCTTGGAACGACGTCCGGAGGGAACAAGAAGCGTCTGTATGTATCGCAGTTCGACATCGACATTGCCAAGTGCTGCTACTGCGGGTTATGCGTGTATCCGTGTCCGACGGAATGCATTGTGATGACGGATGTCTACGAGTTCGCCGAATTCGATCGGCAGAACCTCTTGTATAATTTCAGCTCCATGACCCCCGCCGAAATAACCGTGGCGAAAGAAAAGGCGAAGAAAGCGGAGGAAGAGGCGGCGGCAAAAAAAGCTGCAGCCGCAGCAGCACCCAAACCGCCGGCGGCCCCGGGCACGCCTCCGCCGGCAGCCCCGACGACTCCGGGCACCTGAGACACAAATGGACCTCGCAACCGTCATTTTCTATGTTTTCGTCCTGATCACGCTCGGCTCGGCCGCTGTTGTGGTGGTGTCGCGCAACATCGTCCGCGCGGCCTTCGCACTCCTGTTCACGCTCTTCGGCGTTGCAGCCATGTACGCTTTCCTGATGGCCGACTTCCTCGCCGTGACACAGCTTCTCGTGTACGTCGGGGGCATTCTCGTGCTGCTCATCTTCGGCGTCATGCTGACGAACCGCCAGATTTCCGTAGATATCAAAACCGGTACCGTGCAGACCTGGCTTGCCGCATTGATCGTGGCGGCGCTCGGTGGAACGCTTGCGGGCATTGTCTGGTCAACCCAATGGAATATCCTGAGTCAACCGCCGGCGGAAACTGCCGGAGCACCGAAGATCGGCGAGATGTTCCTCGGCTCATATCTGCTCCCGTTCGAGATCGCGTCCGCCGTTCTTCTCGTCGCACTCATCGGCGCAGCGCTGATCGCCCGGCGGGAGAGGACTTCCTGATCTGGACATGAATATGGACGACATTCTCACCTGGCTTGAACATCCCGGACTGACCCACTTCCTTCTGTTAAGCGTCCTTCTCTTCTCGATGGGCCTGTATGCCATCCTGACTCGGAAGAACGCTATCATGGTGCTCATGGGCATTGAATTGATGCTCAACGCGTCGGGGATAAATTTTATCGCGTTCGGGAGATACAGCACGGGGACATTCGATGGACAGGTGATCACGGTGTTCGTCATCATTCTCGCAGCCGCCGAAGCCGCCATCGCGCTCGCTATCGTGCTGAACATCTACCAGACGTTCAATACGGTGAATGTCGACGAGATCAATAAGCTGAAAGACTAATGGAGTGCGGAACGAAGATAAACGGTCCAAACAGGCCGAACTTTCCAAACTCTCCAAGCCGAGTATTCAAGCCCATTCGCGTCCATTCGCGGTTTGATCTTTCGATTCAGCACCTCATGATTTTTGACATCGCTCTTCCATAACTCGACCAAATGTCGCCCGATACGCTCCTCCAACTGGCCGTCGCCATTCTGCTGCTCCCGCTGCTGAATTTCGTCGTGCTCGTGTTTTTCAGCAAACGACTGCCGCGACAGGGGGATTGGCTCGCGACCGGCGTTCTTTTCGTCGTCCTCCTGATGTCCATTGTGGTCCTGGCGACAAAACTCGGGACCTACCACGACGAAACTCTCCAACGCAGTTTTCCATGGGTCGACTTCGGCAACGTTCCGGGGTTCGGTCCCCTCACGCTCCAGCTCGGCATCATGGTCGACAATATCGCCGCCATTATGATGGTGGTCGTGGCGATCGTCTCCTCATTTGTGCATCTCTTTTCGATCGACTACATGCGGGGCGACGTCCGGTACGGACGATATTTTGCCTACCTGGGCGTCTTCACGTTTTCGATGCTGGGCATCGTCATCACGAACAATTTCTTCATGATGTATGTGTCGTGGGAATTGGTTGGACTCTCTTCCTATCTCCTCATCGGACACTGGTTTGAGAAAAAGTCGGCGTCGGACGCGGCGAACAAGGCGTTCATCGTCAACCGCATCGGTGATGTCGGCATGTTCATCGGCATCATGATCCTGTACGCTACATTTCACACTCTCTCATTCGATCCGATCTTCGCGGCAATCGGGGCTGGACAGATTCCCATGGGGAGCGAAGCGTGGTTGACGGCGGCCGGAATTCTCGTGTTCTGCGGCGCCGTCGGCAAATCGGCTCAGTTCCCGTTGCACGTGTGGCTGCCCGATGCGATGGAAGGCCCGACGCCGGTCAGCGCGCTCATCCATGCTGCGACGATGGTGGCAGCGGGCGTGTATCTGGTGACGCGCACATTCGCGATGATGACGGCCGACGCGCTCGTGGTCATAGCACACGTCGGCGCGATCACCGCGTTCATTGCGGCGACGATCGCCGTCACGCAGAACGATATCAAGAAAGTACTTGCCTATTCCACCGTGAGCCAGCTTGGCTACATGGTCATGGGGCTCGGCGCCGGCGCGTACACCGCGGGATTCTTCCATCTCTCGACGCATGCGATGTTCAAAGCCGGACTTTTTCTCGGCTCGGGTTCAGTCATTCATGCCATGCACCATGCGCTCCACCATGCCAACGATCACCACACCGATGCGCAGGATATCCGGAACATGGGCGGCCTTCGGGCGAAGATGCCGGTCACGTTCTGGACGTTCCTCATCTATACGCTCGCCATTTCCGGCGTGCCGCTGACGTCCGGGTTCCTTAGTAAAGATGAACTCCTTGCGGGAACGCTTGCCTTCGGCGAGTTGACGGGGCACATGCTCATCCCCATTCTGGCGTTCGGCGTTGCGGGCATGACGGCCTTTTACATGTTCCGGCTTGTCATTCTCACGTTCCTTGGCGAGCACAAGGATCCCCACCGCTTCGATGCGGTCCATGAATCGCCGTGGACGATGACCGTACCGTTGACCGGCTTTGCGATTCTGTCATTCTTTGCCGTGTTCACCGGCACATTCAATCCGTTCAGCGCCGAGGGGTGGTTCACGGATGCCGTGCAACGGCCTGCGAGCGTGGTTCCGGCGGCCGTCGCGGCAGCAGGCAACGAAGTTTTCGGCGAAGCGTTGCATCATGCTCACGGAACGGCGATGATCCTTTCGCTGATCATCGCGGGTACCGGCATCCTTCTCGCGTTTGTCACCTACTACTGGCGGAAGATCAACGCGGACGCGATCGCGGAAAAAGTGAAGCCGCTCTACACATTCCTCCTGAACAAATGGTATTTCGACGAACTCTACGATGCGACGGCAGTTAAAGGAACGCTGGCGTTGACTAGGGCTTACGCATGGTTCGACGCGACCGTCATTGACGGCATTGTTAACGGTACTGCCAGGTGGACCCTGGGCGTGACAACTGGAACCCGCAACACATGGGAAGAAGGGAATTTCGGCGCGATAGCCTACAGCATTGCGGCCGGAATGGCGTCGGTCTATGCAGGATGGCTGCTGGCTTCGGGACTGGCTCCGGCAGAACCGTCGCTCGGAGCGATCATCCAATACGGACTCCTGGGCATCGGTGCGGCTGGATTGTCGTTCTTCCTGTTCTATGTCGGCGTCGGCGGGTTCGACAACAAGATCGTCGACGGTCTTGTCAATTTGGTCGCCTCTCTTGCGGGTTTCTTCGGTATCGTGAGCCGCCGGTTGCAAACGGGGCGGATACAGACATATTTAGCGTTGGCGTTGCTGGGTGTCATGGTGTTTTTCCTGTGGTTCCGGGGCTGAGGATGATCCTGCGCATTTCCTTTTTTGACGCACGGAAAGGAGATTACCGCAAAGAAGCAAACGAAGAAAAGTGAGGTCGCAGAGAAGGATACTAATAAATAGAGAAGATTTAACCTCTGCGTCCTTTCTTCTTCACTTTGCTTCTTTGCGGTAAATCTTCAACGATCGCAGATACTTCAGATTCGAGTTTAGAATATTCCAAATATCGCAACAGTCTTTTCCCGGGTTTGATTGAGGAGTAGAATTTCATGGAAATCTTCGGCATCGGCGTTCTGAGTTGGCTAACGTTCCTCCCCATTGTCGGCATGCTGGCCGTTTTGATGATTCCCAAAGGGAACGAAGCCATCGTAAAATGGACGGCCCTCGGCATCACGGGACTCCAGCTCATCCTGGCGGTTGTGGTATATCTGAACTTCGACCCGAGCCTCAGTGGGATCAACAACGTCGATTCGATGCAGTTCGTAGAGAAGGCGAAGTGGATCGATGTGTCGGCGAACTCATGGGTCGGCAGGATCCAGATCGAGTACTTTCTCGGCATTGACGGTCTGTCGTTCCCGATGGTGATTCTTACCGCGCTCATTTGTTTTATCGCCGTTATTGCCTCGTGGAACATCCCCAAGGCGCTCAAAGGCTACATGGCCATGCTGCTCCTGCTCGACACCGGCATGATGGGAGTCTTTGTCGCTCTCGATTTCTTCCTGTTCTACGTATTCTGGGAGGTCATGCTGCTGCCGATGTATTTCCTCATCGGCATTTGGGGCGGCCCGCGGCGGGAATACGCAGCCATCAAGTTCTTCCTGTATACGCTCTTCGGCAGTGTGCTCATGCTGCTGGCGATGATCGCGCTGTACTTCAGCGTCACTGTGCCCGACGCCGTCACAGGGGAAAGGATCCACACCTTCAACATGCTGGCGATGATGGATCCTGCGAACTACGACCCGAATTCGCTCCTCGCCGGCATGGGAACGACGTTCCGATCGCTCGCGTATCTCGGACTCTTTATCGGCTTTGCGATCAAAGTGCCGATCTTTCCGTTCCACACATGGCTGCCGGACGCGCATGTTGAGGCGCCGACTGCGATCAGCGTCATTCTTGCGGGCGTCCTGCTGAAAATGGGAACATATGGTTTGCTCCGCGTCAGCTTCCCGATGTTTCCTGACATCGCTACGGCTTGGGTCGTTCCACTCGGCATTCTAGCGTTCATCAACATCGTCTACGGCGCTTTGTGCGCGATGGCGCAAAAGGACTTCAAGAAACTCATCGCCTATTCCTCCGTCAGCCACATGGGCATTGTCCTGCTCGGCATGGCGGCAATGAACACGCAGGGCATGATGGGGGCCGTCTTCCAGATGTTCAATCACGGCACGATCACTGCAATGCTCTTTTTGATCGTCGGCGTCGTCTACGACCGCGCACACACGCGCGACCTGGACGCCTTCGGCGGACTCGCCATCACAATGCCGAAATACACGGGCATCATGACCGTGGCCTTTTTCGCCGCGCTCGGTCTGCCCGGACTCAGCGGCTTCATCTCCGAGGCCTTTTCCTTCCTCGGAGCATTTCAAGTGGACGAACTGCGGGTGATCACCATTGCCTCAACGCTCGGAATCGTCCTGACCGCGGCCTACATGCTGTGGACGCTGCAGCGTGTGTTCCTGGGCAAGCCGAACGAAAAGTGGGCCGGGATGCCGGACATCAACGGGCGCGAATTGTCGGCGCTCGTTCCGCTCGCTATCATCGTACTCGTGCTGGGCATCTATCCGTCGCTCCTGCTCAATTACATGAGCACATCGTTGAATCATCTGATCGACATCGTCCGGACCGGCGGCCAGGGCATGGCCATGCTGCCGTGACGTTCCGGAAAGGTTTTCGCCATCATGGTTGAGCAAGTGCTCCAAAATCTCTCCCAATTCGTCCCCGAGACGGTCCTCCTCGTCACGTTCTGTGCAGTCATCCTCACCGATGTGATCCTGAAGGGACGGCCGATGGCCGCATTGGGCGTGGGGCTCGCAGGGACCGTTGCCGCCGGGATTCTCGCTGCGGGACAATTCGGCGCCCCCCAGGCGGTCTTTCACGGAATGATTTCGGTCGACCCGTTCGCCGCGTTCTTCAAAGTGCTCGTGGCCGTGTCGACCGTCTTGGTCTTCCTTATTTCACTGTACTCATCGGAAGTACGGTCGGCGGTGAAAAGGATGGGGGAATATTCCGCCCTCATAGTGTCGGCAACCTTGGGAATGTTCCTGATGGCGGGTGCTTCGAACTTGCTGATGATCGTCCTGGCGCTCGAATTGACCTCCTTGAGCTCCTACATCCTCGCGGGGTATACGAAGGAAGCTCCCGACTCGAGCGAAGCGTCGCTGAAATACATTCTCTACGGTGCGATGTCGTCAGGAGTGATGTTGTACGGAATCTCGCTGGTCTACGGCTTGACGGGCGCGACGGAGCTGACCGGCGTACGGATCGCACTCGCAGCCGGAGCAGGCGTGAACTATCCGCTCCTGCTCGTTGCAAGCATCATGATCGTTGTCGGGTTCGGCTATAAGATCTCCGCCGTCCCGTTCCACTTCTGGACTCCCGACGTCTACGAAGGAGCTCCCATCACGATCACCGCATTCCTCTCCGTGGGATCGAAAGCAGCCGGATTTGCGATGATGATCCGGTTTTTCGTCACGACGTCCTATGGCGACCTCGGCTCCATGCTGGGCGTCCTGCAGGGATTCGAATGGCCCAAGCTTGTCGCCATCATTTCCGTCCTATCGATGACGCTCGGCAACCTTGTGGCCATCTGGCAGGATAACCTGAAACGCATGCTCGCGTATTCAAGCATCGCGCATGCGGGGTACATGTTGATGGGCGTTGTCGTGTTCACGCAGAACGGACTTTCAGCCGTCCTCATCTACCTGGTCGTCTACATGTTCATGAACCTGGGGGCGTTCTACGTCGTCATGCTCGTCGCGGGCGCGACCGGAAGCGAAGATATCAACGCGTATCGCGGGTTGTCGCAGCGGGCGCCCCTGCTGAGCGTCGCCTTGGTGATTTTCCTCATATCGTTGACTGGACTTCCGCCCACTGCCGGGTTCGTCGGCAAATTGTATATTTTTTCAGCACTCCTTGACGCAAAATGGATGTGGCTGGCGGTAATTGGAGCTATCAACAGCGTCATTTCGCTGTATTACTATGTGCGCGTTGTGCGCAATATGTACCTGCGTGATACAGAAGTTTCCGCCCCTCCGGTCGTGCTCACTCGGCCTCAGACGGTCCTGTTGTTTGTGATGCTGATTCCGACGCTTCTGCTCGGACTGTATTTTGCTCCCCTCGTTGACCTGGCGCACGCCTCAGTTGCACTCTTTGGAGTACGTTGATCTCAATATTTGGAAGTCCCCGCGCGCAATGCACGGGGACTCCGCTCTCGTTTCCCATGTCCCCAATCCCCGACCATATCCTCCTGGCCGATGACAACGAGGCGTTTGCCGAATTGCTCGCCGACCAATTGACCTCCGAATACGGGTATAAGACCCACGTGGTCCACGACGGCCTTGCCGCGAAAGAGGCGCTGGCCGCGCCCGACGCCTTCTACAGCCTTGTGATCGCCGATTACGACATGCCAATGGCGACGGGTTTGGAGTTATTGCGGTGGATGGGTGAAAAGGGAATGAAAACGCCGGTCATCGTTTTGACGGGAGCCGGCACGGAAGAGGTCGCTGTGCGGGCGATGAAGCTGGGTGCATACGACTATCTGAAGAAAGAGGAATTGGACATTCAGCGCCTCGTAACGACCGTTCGTGCAACGATTGAACGGCGTCGCGCGCGGGCCGCGGAAGAGCTTGAGGCTGAGCGCACACGCGAAGTCGCGCTGAATCAGGCCGCAACCGACCAACTCCGTACGATCCTCGGAGGAATCGCCCCTATGCTTTCATCTGCCCTTGCGGGCCTGGAGGCAGGGCTCGATAGGCTGCACGAAGATCTCGGCTCGGTGCGGAAGAAGGACCAGGAATCCACCGGTATAATTGTGGATCAGCTGCGAAAAGAAGCGTCGAAGATCCAGGCAGGTTTGAAAACCCTGCTTGACCTGTACGCGCTGACCTATTCACACCGTTCACATTTAGATGAACTGGAAACACTGGGCAAACAACTGGAGAAGCAGAAGGGGAAATGAGAGGGGAATAGCCAGGTTGGTTGATTGGTGAATGCGCTCACATAAGGCGCACGTTGGTCAAGAGCAGTTCGCTCTTATTGCTTCAGACTGCCTACTCGTTCACAGATTAACCTCACGCCTTCCAGTACCAACGACGGTTCTGCATGTTCCAGCGCGCGGGAGTGTTTGCTGATGAACGAAGAGAATCCGCCCGTGCCGATGACGTGCGGCGCCGTCCCTTCCCGCTTCTCGAGCACGGACTTCAACCGGCCGATCATTCCTTCCATCGCGTCGATTGCTCCGTAGAGAATTCCCGCCTGCATGCTGCTCACCGTATCGATGCCGATAAGTGAAGAAGGAAAATGCAGTTCCACCCGGGGTAATTGTGCTGTTCGGCGGTGAAGGTCCGCAGCCGACGTTTCCACCCCCGGCGCAATCACACCCCCAAGATAATCCCCGTTCGCGCCCACAACATCATACGTTGTCGCTGTGCCGAAATCGACGATAATGAGCGGACCGCCGAACTTCGCATAACCGGCCACCGCATTGCACAGTCTGTCGGCGCCTACGGCGAGCGGATCGGCATAATGAATGCGAATCCCCAGGTCAAGCCTTGCGCTGATAACGACCGGACGAGCAAGAAACAAACCGTTCGATGCCGATTCGTAAAAAATCGTGGCGGAAGGAACGACGGAAGAGATTCCCATCCCCGTGACGGATGAGGAAGCGATGGAATGATCGCTCAGGCAGGATCGCAGAAATCGTCCGGCGTCGTCTGCAGAAGTCACCTCGGCCGTTGGAAAACGGCGCTCGACGATCAGACGTTTTCCGTCAAACAGGCCGACGACGGTATGAGAGTTTCCTATGTCAACGGCGAGAAGCATTCGCGTTGATTCGCCGGGAATTGTGGGGAGGGTTCATCTTCACCATTTCTGCGCGCTTTGCGCCTTCGTGCGGCTATTGCTTCTCTTTCGATTGGAATCAGCGGGTCTCAGTGATCGTTACATCCCCGGCATACACCGTCCGGGGACCGCCAGGCAGGTCTACGATAAGTCCCCCTTCTTCGTTGAGACCCAGGGCAACGCCCTCGAGTCTCTCGTTCCCATGCTCGATCGTGATCTTTCGACCGAACGTCACGCATCGTTGTTTCCATTCCTTCATCAATATTTCGCCGCTTCCCCGGATCATGGCTTCATACAGGCTTTCGATCGACGCAAGGACGGTCTGAAAGAGCTGGAGGCGATCGACAGACCTTCCGCTGGCGATCTTCAAGGAGGTCGCTGTAATGGCGAGTTCCTCGGGAAACGCCGACTGATTGACGTTGATGCCGATGCCGGCGATGGCTGTGGCAGCCCCTTCGGAAGCGCTCTGCTCGACCAGGATTCCAGCGCACTTTCGTCCGTTCAGCACCAGATCGTTCGGCCACTTTGTGTGGACCCTGGTACCGATCACATGCTCGACTCCACGCGCGGCCCCTTCTGAGAGGAGAAAGGGAAGCTGCCACATCGGAGCCTCCGGCGGCGGGCGGAAAACGATCGACAACAACAGATTCTTTCCCCTCTCAGACATCCAGATGCGGCCCTGGCGGCCGCGGCCCGACGTCTGATACTCCGCGATAACGACGGTCCCTTCTTCGATACCGGAGTCCGCAAGCGTGCGCGCGCATGCGTTCGTGCTGTCCAATTCCTCGAACAGGAACAATTTACGGCCCAGACTGCGCGTTGTCAGCGACGCAAGCAGAGCCTCCTTCCGCAATGACGGTTCGCTCACTTCGCCGGGTTCTTGGCCAGGGGATGGTCCAACTGGGCGACCTTCCATCCTGTGTAGTAGATCAGCCGCCCGATGCGTGCCATTCGGTCGTAGAGGATCTTGTCGGGAGTGTCGGACGGTTTGTGATAATCCTGGTGCTCCCCCGTAAAAAAGAATACGACGGGAATGCCGTTCTTGGCAAAATTGTAATGGTCGCTCCGAAAATAGAATCGGTTGGGGTCGTTCTCGTCGTTGTAGGTGTAATCAAGATGAAGGTTCACTGTCTCTGCATTCGATGACGTCAACAAAGAGTCCAGTTCCTTGCTGATTTTGTCAGACCCGATGACATAGACATAATTCTCGTCGCTCTTCTTTTGATACGAGTAGCCGATGCGTCCGACCATATCAGTATTCAGGTTTGCAGCCGTCTTGTCGAGGGGGAGGATGGGATGTTGAACGTAGTACGACGAACCGAGCAGGCCCTTTTCTTCGCCGGACACGGTCATGAAGAGCACACTCCGTTTCGGTTTCACCGGATTGGCTGCATACGCTTCGGCGATCTCGAGGACTGTCGATGTGCCCGAACCGTCATCGTCGGCGCCGTAGAATATTACACCGGATGCATTCGAGCCCAGATGGTCGAAATGCGCGGTATAAACAACCACCTGATCCTTGAACACGGGGTCCGAGCCCTCGAGAAAACCGACAACATTCTCTGCAACGCGCGTTTCACGAATGACAGAATTTGCGATGGTGACCGCGGCGTTCTTGAGAAATACGGGAGTGAAGGCGCTGTCGGCCAAGGCCTTCGCGCGGAGCGTCGCGACCGTCATCCCCGAACCCTTCAGCAGCTCTTCTGCCCTCGTTGGAGAAAGATACACGCGGAGCAACTGCAGTTGGAACCCTCCGCCCGCGGCTCCTTTGAGACGCATCTGTCCCTTGTCCATGCCGAAACTGCCGAGCGTTGTTGCGATGGCATCAAAAGACGCGCGACCGGTGTCCTCCGTGATCGTCATAAGCACGAACGAACCGGAATCGCGGCGGGTGGCGAACAACTTCCCCATAAATCCTTCCGAAGTCGTATCTGCGGCACGATTCCTCGGTCCAAGGATGGAGACAATGATATGACCGGCGATCTTCTGTTTCATCGCAGGATCGAGCTTGTTATCCGTATACCCGACGAACGCGACGGGAGCAGTGATCGTGGTCTCTTTTAGGGATGTTGACAGATATCCGTTCCCCCATGGCGTTGTTGCACCATTGATCGTTAGGAATGACGAGACGTAGTTGATCCTCGAGACCTCGACATCGTACCGCTGGAAAAACGAGTTGCTATCCCCCACGGGCTTCAGACCCAGCCGCTGGAACTCACCGGCGATATAGCGCGCGGCTTTTTGCTGGCCAGGCATAGAGGTTTCGCGTCCAGCCATACTGTCCGACGCGAGAATGAACAGGTGCTTGCGAAGGTCGGTCCCTGTTATGGACTCAATTCCCATTGCGGCGCTCGGATCGGAACTCTGACAGAAAGCTACGTTTGAAAGGAACAGGAATGCGGCGAGAATAAACCTCATCAGAATGCTCCCAGTGTGGTTACGAAGGACAGAAAACATAGCGAAAGAGTTTGAAGGATTCAATCGAACCACATACTGCAAAAATTGCAGTAAGACTTGACAAAATGTTATGTCTCAATGACTTCTATCTGACAAACTGTAGGACAATATGGCAGTAACAGAATATTGACTTATCGTCGGGGTGCGATTTTTGCAGGAAATCGCAAGATCTAGTTATGGCACAGGGATTGGGATGTAGGATGAAGGAAATCAACAACACACCTAAAATAAGGAGGTCAACAATGATGATCCGATGGAATCCAACGCGCGACCTTGTTGCGTGGCCCTTAGAGCTTACCAGCGCTCAGAGGGAAATGAACAAACTCATCAACAATTTTTTCCATAGCAACAACGATGAGAACGGCGTTGCTGCCGCCTGGACCCCGGCAGTTGACGTTATTGAGAACGACAACGAGTACATCGTTCGTGTCGAGTTGCCCGGCGTCAACAAGAACGATCTCAAAATCACGCTCGAATCCAACGTCCTCACGATTGCCGGCGAGAAGAAGGCCGAGGAGGAAGTCAAGCGAGAGGACTATCACCGCATCGAACGCACCTACGGGTCGTTCCAGCGCTCCTTTACGCTGCCGACCATGGTCAACGCCGACAAAATCGATACGCTGTTCCAGGATGGCATACTGAGGGTAACACTCCCGAAGGCGGAAGAGGCGCGTCCTCGGCAGATCGAAGTAAACGTGAAGTAACACAGTGAACGCATCGCAGGACGGCGGCCCGGCTCGAGCAGAGCCTCGGCCGCCTGTCCGCGTTCATTCATACTCGTTGCGTCCGTTGCGCGATACCTTGCAAAGACTTACGTCTTCACCAACACACACCATGAATACGGCGTTCTGCAGGCGCCATAGTCCTGCATCAGTGTAAGAGGAGGATCTCAACATCATGTCATCGAAATCAAGCAAGATCATCGGTATCGACCTTGGAACAACCAATTCCGTGGTGGCGGTCATGGAAGGGAACGATCCCGTCGTCATCGCCAACGCAGAAGGGGCGCGAACAACGCCGTCCGTGGTGGGGTTTGCGAAGTCGGGGGAACGGCTGGTCGGTGCCGCCGCCAAACGCCAGGGTGTGACCAACGCGCAGCATACCGTTTACTCCATCAAGCGATTCATGGGCCGTTTCTTCAATGAAGTGAATGAAGAGATGAAACTGGTCCCCTACAAGGTCGTCCATGGCGATAACAACACCGCCCGGGTGCAGATCGGCGACCGTGTCTACTCTCCACCGGAGATCTCGGCCATGATTCTCCAGAAAATGAAGCAGACGGCCGAAGATTATCTCGGTTCATCCGTGACCGACGCGGTGATCACCGTTCCGGCGTATTT
The DNA here is from genome assembly GCA_001802945.1 of Ignavibacteria bacterium RIFCSPLOWO2_12_FULL_56_21. Classification (GTDB taxonomy): domain Bacteria; phylum Bacteroidota; class Ignavibacteria; order UBA10030; family UBA10030; genus 2-02-FULL-55-14. The sequence continues at coordinate 24,608 of MHAK01000105.1, forward strand.
CAACGACGCTCAGCGACAGGCGACGAAGGAAGCTGGCGAAATCGCGGGACTTAACGTTCGGCGCATCGTCAACGAGCCGACGGCCGCAGCGCTTGCGTACGGCCTGGACAAGAAACAGAAGAGCGCAAAGGTTGCCGTCTTCGACCTCGGCGGCGGCACGTTCGACATCTCCATCCTCGAGCTGGGCGAAGGAGTATTCGAGGTGAAGTCGACGAATGGCGATACGCACCTTGGCGGGGACAATTTCGACATGCGCGTGCTCGAGTGGATTGCCGACGAATTCAAGAAGACGGAAGGCATCGACCTCCGCAAGGATCCGATGGCGCTCCAGCGGCTCCGTGAAGCGGCTGAAAAAGCCAAGATGGAACTCTCGCAGCTCCAGCAAACGGAGGTCAATTTGCCGTTCATTACCGCAACGGCCGACGGACCGAAACATCTCAATATGACATTGTCACGGGCGAAGTTTGAACAGCTCGTGGACGACCTCGTGCAGCGGTGCGTTCCACCGACTGAAAAGGCGCTGAAAGACGCGGGTTTGTCGACCGGTCAGGTGGATGAGATCATCCTCGTCGGCGGTATGACGCGCATGCCCCGCATTCAGCAACTGGTGAAGGAGCTCTTCGGTAAGGAAGGCCACAAAGGAGTCAATCCGGATGAGGTCGTTGCTGTCGGCGCGGCCATCCAGGGGGGCGTGCTCGCCGGCGACGTCACCGACGTGCTGCTGCTCGATGTGACGCCGTTGACCCTCGGCATCGAAACGCTGGGAGGCGTGATGACGCAGATGATCCAGGCGAATACTACGATTCCGACCCGGAAGAGCGAGATCTTTTCGACGGCGTCGGACAGCCAGCCGTCTGTGGAGATCCATATTCTGCAGGGTGAGCGACCGATGGCAGTCGACAATCGTACGCTCGGCAGGTTCCACCTCGACGGCATTCCGCCGGCGCCGCGCGGCGTTCCGCAGATCGAAGTTGCGTTCGATATCGATGCGAACGGCATTCTCCACGTGTCCGCGAAGGACAAAGCGACGAACAAGGAACAAAGCATCCGCATCACGTCGTCGAGCGGACTGAGCAAAGAAGAGGTCGAAAAAATGAAGACCGATGCCTCTGCTCACGCTGCGGAAGACAAAAAGCGGAAAGAGGAGGTCGAGACGAAGAATCAGGCGGATTCCCTCGTGTTCACGACACGAAAGCAGATAAAAGATATGGGGGACAAAATGCCCGCCGACGTGAAAGGGCGCCTGGAGACGGCCGCCTCCGCGCTTGAGGAAGCTATCAAAACCGGCAATCTGTCGGATATCAAGGCCAAGTCCGAGGCACTGAACGCGGTCTGGAATGAAGCTTCGACGAAGATGTACGAATCCGTCAAGAATCAACCTGGCGCGCAACCCGGACCGGATGAACAGGGTCCGCAAGGCGGTCAACCCGGCGGTCAGCAAGAAGGCCAATCCGGCGACGGAGGCAAGAAGGTTGAGAATGCGGATTTCGAAGTCATGGACGACAAGTAAAATCAGACCTTCGGTCGGATTTTACAGCACGAAACGGAAGGCGAGGAGATTCCTCGCCTTTTGTTTCACCGATAACCTTGACAACGAGCTCTTAAATGGTCATTACTCCCTTTGCGCTCTTTGTGCCTCTTTGCGGCTAGATTTTTCTTCTTGACCGGGTCTTTCAAGAAAGAACGGAAATGAACTTCAACAAATTCACGATCAAATCTCAGGAAGCGGTCCAGACGTCGCAAGAGATCGCTACGTCGTACGCGAATCAGTCGCTGGAACCAGAGCATCTGCTCGCTGCACTTGTGCAGGACAGCGATGGGATCGTCGTTCCCATCCTCCAAAAAGTGGGTGCGAACGTTAACTACCTGAAGATCAAGATCCTCGAGTCGATCGAGAAGCTGCCGAAGGTACAAGGGGCAGGCGTGGGAAACATCCATCTTTCTTCCTCCCTTGGACAAGTCTTCGAGACCGCACAGAAGGAAGCGCAGAAGCTCAAAGACGAGTACATCAGCACGGAACATTTGCTGCTCGGGTTGTTGGAACGACCGTCGGGCGCTTCGCGATTGCTGACAGACCAGGGCGTCACCATGGACCTGGTTTACAAGGCGCTGAAGGAAGTCCGCGGCTCTCAGCGAGTGACCGATCAAACTCCCGAAGAAAAGTACCAATCACTCGAACGATTCGGCCGCGACCTGAATGAGCTCGCTCGTCAGGGAAAGCTCGACCCGGTCATTGGCCGCGAAGAGGAGATCCGCCGCGTGCTCCAGGTCCTGTCGCGCCGGACAAAGAACAATCCAGTCCTCATCGGTGAGCCGGGTGTGGGCAAGACGGCGATCGCCGAGGGGATCGCCTACCGCATTATTCAGGGGGACGTCCCGGAGACGTTGAAGACAAAACGGATCATCGCTCTCGACATGGGCTCGCTCGTTGCCGGAACGTCGTTCCGGGGACAATTCGAAGAGCGTCTCAAAGCTGTGTTGAAGGAAGTGACGGAATCGAACGGGGAGATCATCCTGTTCATCGATGAGCTCCATACGCTCGTCGGCGCCGGGGCGGCCCAAGGGGCCGTCGACGCGGCGAACATGCTGAAACCGGCGCTCTCGCGGGGTGACCTGAGGGCGATTGGGGCGACGACCATCGACGAATACCGGAAACACATTGAAAAAGACCCGGCGCTCGAACGAAGGTTCCAGCCCGTGCTCGTGGACGAACCGTCGGTCGAAGATACGATCTCGATCCTCCGCGGGCTGAAGGAGCGATACGAGGTGCATCACGGTGTCCGCATCACCGACGGTGCTATCGTTGGCGCCGCACAGTTGAGTCATCGCTACATTTCCGACCGCTTCCTTCCGGACAAGGCGATCGATCTTATCGATGAAGCGGCGTCCAAACTGAGGATAGAGATCGATTCGATGCCCGAGGAGCTCGATTCCGTCGAACGAAAGATCAAGCAGCTCGAGATAGAACGGGAGGCCGTCAAACGGGAAAAGGACGAAGCCTCGCAGAACCGGCTGGATGCGATAGAGCGCGAGCTCGGCGACCTGAATACGGAGCGGTCGGGTTTGAAGACTCACTGGGCGCTGGAAAAAGACCTGATCCATGCTCTCCGGTCGATGAAGGGGGAGATGGAAAAGGCGAAGAATGAAGCAGATCAGCAGGAGAGGCAGGGGAACCTCGGTCGGGTGGCGGAATTGCGCTACGGCGTGGTCACCGGGCTCGAAAAGAAGCTCAAAGAGGCCTCGGCGAAATTGGCGGAAGTGCAACGAGACAGGAAAATGCTGAAGGAAGAGGTGGATGCAGAGGATGTCGCGGAGATCGTCGCGAAGTGGACCGGCATTCCGGTACAGAGAATGCTGGAAAGTGACCGGACCAAGCTCCTGAAACTCGAAGAGCGTCTCCACGACAGAATCATCAACCAGGTCGAGGCCGTAAAGGCTGTCGCCGACGCGATCCGGCGGTCGCGTGCCGGTCTGCAGGATGAAAAGCGCCCGATCGGCTCGTTCATTTTCCTCGGCAGCACCGGCGTTGGAAAAACGGAGTTGGCCAGAGCGCTGGCGGAATTCCTGTTCAACGACGAAACGGCGATGGCCCGCATCGATATGAGCGAATACATGGAGAAATTCTCCGTGTCCCGGCTCATCGGTGCGCCGCCCGGCTATGTCGGTTATGACGAGGGAGGGCAGCTTACCGAGGCTGTCCGGAGAAAGCCGTATTCCGTCGTCCTGCTCGACGAGATCGAAAAGGCAAATCCGGAGGTATACAACGTTCTGCTTCAGGTTCTGGATGAAGGGCGCTTGACGGACAGCAAGGGCCGGACGGTGAATTTCAGGAACACGATCATCATCATGACATCCAACCTCGGGTCGCACCTCATCCAGGAGCGGGTGCAACAGATCACCGAGGAGAACCGCGAGGACGTTATGGGCGAATTGCGTGTGAAGCTGTTCGATTTGCTCCGTCAAACCATTCGTCCCGAATTCCTGAACCGCGTCGACGAGGTGATTTTGTTCAAACCCCTGACCCTCGAGGAGATCCGCCAGATCGTCCGGCTCCAGTTACGCGACGTACAGCGAAGCGTGGGAGTGCGGAATATCACGTTGAAGTTCGGGTATGAGGTCGAGGAGTGGCTGGCGAACCGCGGATTTGACCCGACCTTCGGAGCCCGTCCGTTGAAGCGCGTCATCCAAAAATACATTGTCAATGCGCTTTCCGAGCGCCTCCTTACAGCTGCTATTGTGGACGGAGATACAGTCGAAGTGCGTTTGGGGAACCGCGGAGCGATTGAGTTCGTGCCGTCGGTGAAGACGGAGACGGTCGCGTG
>MHAK01000106.1 GCA_001802945.1 Ignavibacteria bacterium RIFCSPLOWO2_12_FULL_56_21
GTATGCCTTTCCACCCCATGCAACGCAATCCTGGTAGATCACGCTGCCTGTGCCTTTGGGAAAGATCAACCCGTCGTCGCCGCCGGGTGAGTGGTTTGAGTGCCCGTCATACCGGGCCCATGTGGTGAGGTTATTGATATTCAGGACCTGGTACTGCGGGTCCCCTGTGGTTTTCAGCAGGCTGCGCTTTTGGCCTGCGCGGTCGGCGGGTTCTTTGGCGAGCGCCAACGTCATAAAGATGGCGCCCAGAACCGCTCCCGCAACAGCCCTGAAAATGATCTTCGCTTTCATTGTGTGCAACTCCTTCTCTGGGATTGTCACGTGTCGAAGGTCTCGTGTGTTAGAATGCGGGACTCGCGACATTCTCGCGAGTCCCGCTCACAACTCACAGTTCTACCTTCATGCCGATGCGGATCTCACGGGGCGAACCGTAGATGTCACTGCCACTCTGCTGACCGAGGCCGCCGTCGCCTCCGACAGACATGTAGGCCCACCGGTTGTTGACGTTGATGGCACGATAGAACGCCTGATAATTCGGGATGTTCAAGTATCCGAGCGACAGGTCAGACGTCAGCCAGCCGTCACTTTGCGGAACGCCCGTATTCGGATAGACGTTCAGGACACTCTTCGTGTTGAACAGATTCAGCACGCGAGCGTACAGCTCGAGGTCCACAACGCCAAGGTAGAAGACCTTGCTGATCGTCATATCCACGTTGTACACCCAGGGCGTTTTGGAGCTGTTGATCGGCTCGATCGGGTATCGGGTACGGACGTCCGTCAGAGAACGAACGCCACCCGTCCATGGAGTCGCTTGACCGCCCAACTGCTCGGTCAGCTTCGTGTAGTTGTGGCCGCTGTTGAATGTCAGCAGCGCGTTGATCCCGAAGCCTTCCAATGCACCACCCTCGTCCTTCGCGAGCCGGTAGTCGAGGACTATGGTCCCACGATGGGCTTGGTTGAAGTGCAACGGATACACGAACCGGGGCGCCAAGCTCGTGTTGTCGTCCGTCACTGCGCCTTGCGAAGCCCGCGACGTGGAACCGGTGCCGCGAGCGTCGGACAGCGTGTAGTTCACCTTGGCCGCAAGACGGTTCGTGCGACGGACCTCAAGCGTCAGTTCGACGCCTTTTTGGGTTCCGAAGTCTTCGTTCATATAACCCGTCGAGATCGGAATTCCTGCGGAGTTGAACACGCGCGCGATCTGCAACTGGTCGCGCGTATCCTTATAGAATCCGGTGACGGTCAACGCGAAGTTGTCCGTCAGCGATTGCCGGATACCCATCTCATACTGTGTCAGCCGCTCGGGCTTCATCATAAAGCCGATGGTGTTGCCGCCCAAGTTGTAGCCGACCCGGCCCGCCGGGTCGATGAGGCCGCTCAACGACAGATTGTCCAAATACATCTGATTGAGGGCCGGCATCTGGGCGTACTTGCCATAGAGCGCGTAGAACACGGTGTTGTCCGACACGGGGAAAGAAAAACTCACCCGCGGCAGAAGAAGCGAAAATGGGTCCGTCTCGACCAGTTTCTCTTCCTCCAGGACATTGAGGTCCGAATTGAACGGAGGCGCCTGATAATCATACTGCTGCGTCAGTGGGTTATACGTCGTCGGAATCGCGGTCCCCTTGGGATCGATGAGCTCATAGCGAATGCCCACATTCAGAATCAGGTCCTGATACTCGAACTTGTTCTGCACAAAGGCCGAGGCTAGGAACGGATTGCCCGGTTTTTCCGGGCCATCGTCCACCTCTTCGCCACGGTAATTGTAACCGAGGGACGTAATGCCGCCATTGCGCTTGCTGCGGACGCGTTCCACATAGGCGGGCCCGAACACTCCTACGGAATCAAACGTCCGGTCAAACTTCCCATCCATGTTGGAATCCATGTAGAGCAAATACCCGGTTATCGAGCCGAAATTGTAGTACCGGATCGTCCAGGATTCAATGCTACCGCCCGCTTTCAATTCCCAGTTCGCGTTGATCTGGGAGGTCAAGCTGATGTTGGCCGAAATCGCAGACTGGGTATTTTTGAAGTACCCGTTATTCGGGGCATCCTCATGGGTAAAGAAGAACTGCTGAATCGCGGAATAGGCCTGGGGTGGCGCATAGCGGGCGTCCCATCCCTTATATCCCAACTTTGCATTTGCAACGCTGTCGGGATACTGGAGCCACTCCTTGAAGGTATCGCCTTTGAATTCAGGGTCGAAGGTCTCGGCAAACCGGTTCTGATACGACACACTAGCTTCATAGAATGTGCTGGGGCTCAGGACGTGCGTGAACCGGCCACCAAGAATGTAGCGCGTGGTCTCGTTCATATTGTACCGTCGAGTCACTCGCTTCGATTTGTTCGGCATCGTCACTTCACGCGCCTTCGAGCGGAAGTAATTGGCAAGCCCGCCGGGCCACTTGTTTCCGTCAGGACTGTTTGCGAATTCATACGATCCATTCAGCTTGAACTTGAGCGGATTGAAATCGAACAGTACCGTTCCCTGGACCTGGTTGCTTTGTGACCAGTTGTCGTACAGATAGTTCTTCTTGTATTCCAGGTTTCCGCCGAAGGGGAGCAATTGGCCCGCTACACCTGGGCCGCGCGAACCAAGCGCATCCTGTTTCAAACTGTCGAACCGGAACGGCTCCAGAAACATCGACTGTCGATTGCGCACATAGTTGTGCTGTCCAGCGACGAAGAATCGGATGTCGTTTGTACCTACCGGTCCGCCGGCCGTCACCACGACATTCCGATATCCGCGGGGGGTCGTACTCAGGAACTCTTCACCGGGACCCGCGAAGTCGTCCGTCTGCGCATCGAAGGTGAACTGGTACTTCGATCCGCCGGTCCGCGTTGTAGTTCGAACGAGGCCGGACATCGCCCCGCCGTACTCTGCGGTGAACCCGCCGGACTGGACCTGGATCTCTTCGATCGCTTCCTGGATAACGTTGATGTTGTTGGAGTTGTAGAATGGGTTCGTGGTACCTGAACCGTCGATGGTATAGGCAATTTCACCAGACCGACCACCACGGACATATAGGTTACCGTTGCGCTCAGACACACCGGCCTCGAGCGCCACGATGTTTTGCAGACCGCGCACCGGCAACGATGCCAGGTTCTCCTGTGTGGTCACCCGAATCGTGTTCGTGGTGTTGCGCTGGATCAATGGCCGTTCTGCCACGATCACCACCTCACTCGCCTGCACGGCGGTGCTGGACATCTGAATGTCCTGCGTTGTGGTGATGTTCGACAGAATACGCACGTTTGAAATCGTCACCGGGGCGTACCCGATGTATGTTGACTTGATCGTGTAGATGCCTGGCGGCACGCTGAGGATCACGTACTCGCCGTTGATATCGGACGCAGCACCGAGACTGGTGCCATCAACGAGAACGTTCGCGCCGATCAGCGGCTCGCCCGACTCCTTGTCCTTCACCTTGCCGCGCAGTTTTCCATCCTGAGCGAGCAAGAAGATTGGCATCAGGAGCAAGACACAAAGAGCCAACGCAATCTTGCGAAGCATACAGAACCTCCTTCTAATGGAGATTGACTTGAATGAAGATGGGGTGACTTCGTGCTCCTGCGTGCGGCTCAACATCAGCCGAGACCTGCCGCAGGTGTGGTGAGAAAGGCAGTTTCAAGAGTTCGTTCCTCGCGCTGCTCAACGTGTTCCTGCACGAGGGGCTTCAACATGCCTCCTTTCAATTCGGGTGGAACATCTGTGATTCCGCGCACGTCTTACGCGCGAAATATAGAAGGCGGCGATCTGTTTGTCAAGCTTTATTTGAAGAATTCTTCAAAAAATCGCCGGTGCTGGCATACCCCCCTCTGTATTTCCCCTTACAGCGACACCGCCCGAACCTCGTAGACTCCTTCAATCGCCTCCAGTTTCCCAAGTACGGCGGCGGGTATTGCGCTATCGACGCTTACGATCGTGAGGGCGTTTTTGCCCGGATTGTCCCGTCCCAAGGCTAATCCCCCAATGTTGATGCCGGCCGAGGCCAATTCTGAGCCCACGCGCGCGAGCATTCCCGGCCGGTCAATGTTTCTATAAAATAGTAAATGCCCTTCCGGATTGACTTCCAAATGGTAGTCGTCGCATTGTACAAGACGAAGCAGCGAACTGCCGAATACTGTGCCGGCAAACATTCGCCGTTCCCTGTCAGTTTGTACCGTAAGCGCAAGCAGGTGGGTGTACGCCGCACTCTCTCCGCCCGTCGTCTCCTCTAATTGTACGCCTCTTTCTTTCGCTATCAGCGGAGCATTTACGAGATTCACCGGTTCGGTCAACACATGAGAAAAAATACCCTTGAGCACCGCCGCCCCGACAGCTTCTGAAGATCCCGAAGGGAATGATCCGCTCATAGCCAACGTAATGCGTTTCAGTTTACCAGACATAAGTTGAGCGTGAAGCCTGCCCAGCTTTTCTCCGAGCAACATGAACGGATGCAGGTCGGGACGAAAGGCCGATCTCACGACCTCCGCATTCACGGCTCCCGACAGACCGCGTTCGAGAAGTACGTCGGACAATTGCTCAGCGATCTGGCGGGCGACCTTTTCCTGTGCCTCTTCTGTTGAAGCGCCGAGGTGAGGCGTCGCAACGACATGAGGATGCTTCAGGAGCGGATGATCACCCGGGGGTTCTTTCACAAACACGTCGAGCGCATATCCGCCAACGTGTCCGCTCTCGAGAGACGAAAGGATCGCTTCTTCATCCACGATCCCACCCCGTGCACAATTGATGATCCGCACGCCTTGCTTGCAGAGTGGAAGCGTCTTAGTGCCGAGAAGATTCTTTGTCTCATCATTCAGCGGTGTGTGGACCGTTATGATGTCCGAACGTGCGTAGATGGCCTCGAGCGCGACGAGTTCGATATTCTGTCGTGACGCAACATCGGCTCCGAGGACCGGGTCATAGCCAATCGTCGTCATCCCGAACGACTGACAGCGAACCGCTACCTCACGGCCGATTTTCCCAAGTCCGATGATGCCGACCGTCTTGCCATAAAGTTCCATCCCGGTATATTTCTTCCTGTCCCATTTTCCTTCTTTCAGCGATGCGTTTGCCTGCGGGATATTTCTGGCAAGCGACAGCAGCAACGACATTGTGTGTTCGGCCGTCGAAACGGTGTTGCCTCCGGGCGTGTTCATAACGATCACGCCGCGTCGTGTTGCTGCTTCGACATCGATATTGTCCACGCCGGCCCCTGCCCGGCCAATGGCACGCAGCCGCGTGCCGGCTGCGATGATATCGGCGGTAACCTGGGTTCCGCTGCGCACCACGAGCGCCTCGTAGCCGCCGATGATGAGTTTCAAGTCCGCCGGTTTGATGCCGGGCTTATTGTCAACCTCGAACCCCGCCGAAGTCAAGAGTTCCGTACACACGCTTTCGATCGCGTCGCTGATCAATATCTTCATAGGGCCTATTCGCCTCCTTTACGGTTTCAGGAAGTGCCTCATGACGGCCCCTACTCCTTTTCCCAACGTCACGGGGTACGAGCACTCTGCCAGCGTCCATTCGATCGCTGCCATGATCGTGACCATATCCAAAGCGTCATAGTATCCGAGGTGAGAGATCCGAAAGATTTTCCCCTGGAATTCGTCTTGTCCCCCGGCAATGGTGATACCGTGACGCGCCTTCAGCGTTCCGTTGAATTTCTTCCATTCCACTCCTTCGGGAACCCACACCGGGGTTACGGCAAACGACGGCGTAGAGGAAAAAAGCTTCAACCCGATGGCTTCTATTCCCGCCCGTAAAGCGGTCGCCAACGTCCGATGTCTATCCCAAATGTTCTCGATCCCTTCCGCCCGGATCATCTGGAGCGCAGCGTCCACGCCCACGACAAGAGATACGGCCGGGGTCCAGGGTGTGTCGTTCTCCTTCCAGGACTTAAGCGCCTTCTTCAAGTCAAGATAGAAGCGAGGCATAGTGGAAACCTCCATTGCAGCGACTGCCCTGGGACTCAGTGCAATGAACGCGAGTCCGGGCGGGATCATGAGTCCCTTCTGCGAGCCGGTGACACAGACATCAATACCCCATTCGTCAAATCGCATTTCGTGGGCACCTACAGCGGTGATGCCGTCGACGCACACAAGCGCTTTGGATTCCTCACGGATCACACCTGCGAGCTTCTGCACATCTGTAGCGGCGCCGGTCGAGGTCTCGGAATGCACAAGATACACTGCCTTTGCATCGGGGTGCTGTTTGAGGAGAGCCCGGATATCATCGACGCCGGGAGCAGTTCCCCAGGCTACTTTGTGCTCCACAACTGTGAGCCCAAAAGTCTTTGGCATCTTTACCCAGCGTTCGCCGAATTTCCCCCCATTGACGGAGATGATCTTGTCCCCGGGAGAGAACAAGCTGACGAAGGTCGATTCGACCCCTCCGGTCCCTGAGCATGAGAGTACCATGACCGGCTGCGCCGTCTGGAACAAATACTGGAGATTGGCGTGAACGCGAGTGAGAATTTCGCGGAATTCCGGATTCCGATGATGGATGATTGGCTCCGCCATTCGGAGCATGACGGATTCGGGCACCGGAGTAGGCCCGGGTGTGAAAAGTCTCTTCTTTATCATAGTCGTGGAGAATTGTTCCGTATGGTCAATATAGAAGCGATTGGAGGAGAATCAAATCCAGATGACGAAGAATGTAAGAGCTATTCCCAAAAATGCGGAGAGCCGAGGATTCCTCCTCGGCTCTGTGTACAGCATGACGTTCGTGCCCGTTTTGTCAACGCATTACACTGCTTTCTTTTTCGTCGGGCGACGATCCACAATGTGTTCCTGCACCATCTTGAGAAGGTCAAGACGACCATCAGCTTTCATGATGGAAAAGGGGACGATTCCATGGCAGCACCCCTCATTCAATTGGCTGTGGAAGAGCTCTTTGAAATTCTCGATCGTCTTGCCAAGCTTGCTGAACGGAAGCTTGTCGGCCTTTGTGAGAACCAGGAGATAGGGAACCTCGTAATATTCCAGCCAGTCCATCATCATCAGGTCGAGGGGGGTCGGCTCCTGCCGTGCATCGATCAGCTGCATTGCCAGCCCAATCGGTTCACCCCGCTGGAGGAATTCTTCGATCAGCTTCTTCCACCCCGCCCGCATCTGTTCGGGAACCTTGGCATATCCGTATCCCGGCAGATCGACGAAATAGAATTCGTTGTTGATGATGTAATAATTGATCTCACGCGTCTTGCCCGGTGTTCCGCTGGAACGCGCAAGATTCTTTTTGTTGCAGAGCTTGTTCAGCAGGGACGACTTACCGACGTTTGACCGCCCGATGAAGACGATCTCGCGCAGCTCGTTCTTGGGTAACTGACGGAGGTCGGCCACTCCCTGGAGAAACTCTGCCGACGTGATCTTCAGCATATCCGTACCTCGTCGTGGTGGAACACTCGCAGTGACCGCAACGGCGGTCGGCGCGATGACACTCAAGCGTGAGCGGCTGCTTCCTTTGACGCGTCCTTCGCCGGCGCTGATGCTGTCGCACCGTCCTTGGCCGCGGCCGCCTGCTTGGATTTCTTTGTACGGCTGCCTGCTGCCGCGGCTTTCGCGGCGGGCTTCGACGCGGCTTTTTCGCCCGCGACATTGAAGTCCACGAGCTCGATCACCGCCATTTCTGCACCATCGCCCATGCGCCGACCCAATTTGACCACGCGCGTATATCCGCCCGGTCTGCCGGCCACTTTTGGAGCGATGTCATTGAACAACGTCGTCACGGCATCGCGATCGCGAAGGAAGGCGAAGCACAACCGCCGTGCATGAACGTTTTTCTTTGGTTCAGCACCGGTTTCCAGCGCAACCGCGTTCTTCGCCTTCGTGATGAGGCGTTCGACGACCATCCGCATTTCCTTGGCCTTCGCGGTGGTCGTCGTAATGCGCTTGTGTCGGAAGAGCGCTGCGCTCAGCGCCGACAACGTGGCCTTACGGTGGCTTGCGGTGCGCTTAAGCTTTCGTCCGGATTTCTGGTGACGCATAAGATCTCGTCGTGGGGTAAGAAATTACTCGTTGCCGTCGTTGAGGTACTTATCGACGTCCATGCCAAAGGTCAAGCCGTGCTGTTCGACGATCTCTGAGAGCTCGGCAAGGGATTTGCGGCCGAAGTTGCGGAATTTGAGCAGCTCGGATTCTGTCCGACGAACGAGGTCGGCCAGCGTCTTAATGCTCGCGGACCGCAGACAATTGTGCGAGCGCACGGAGAGTTCCAGCTCATCGACCGACATTTTCAGGATTTTCCGGAGCCGGGTGACCTCGGCCTCTTGTTCGCTCTCAACTTTTTCCTGCTCAGGTTCCTGGCCAAAGTTGATGAACAGGAGGATATGGTCGCGCAGGATCTTTCCCGCATGAGTCACGGCCTCTTCTGCGGTGATCGATCCGTCGGTCTCCACTTCCAGGATCAGTTTTTCAAAATCGGTCTGGCCGCCGACACGCGTGGGTTCGACCGTATACCGGACATTCTTGATCGGCGTGAAGATGGAGTCGATGGCGATCGTTCCGAGCGGTTCGTCGGAGGACTTGTTTTCCTCCGCGGCGACATATCCTTTTCCACGCCCGATCTTCAATTCAAGCTCGAAAGAGGCTTCCTTGCTCAGCTGTGCCAGGTGCAGATCCGGATTGAGCACCTCGATTTCCGGCGTGGCTTTTTGTATGTCCCCGGCCTTCAGTACGCCGGGTCCCTTGACGGGAACGACGATCTTCGTCACCTTCTTGTTCACAGGGCGGATGCGCACCTGTTTCAAGTTGAGAATGAAATCGGATACATCCTCCACCATCCCTTTGATCGTCGCAAACTCATGCTGAATTCCTTCCACCCGGATGGCGGTTATTGCCGTGCCCGGGAGGGAGGACAGGAGAACTCGACGAAGGGAATTACCGATGGTGACTCCGAAGCCCTTTTCCAAAGGCTGCAGGATGAACTTGCCAAACGTCGTGTTGTACGACGCATGGTCGAGTTCGACTTTTTCGGGCATCTGAACGAACATTGTGCTCATAGGCGTAAGTGGGTCCTTCGCATCCCGTCGTGGCGTCTCAGGGTGAACTTCCCGCGGCGTTTCCGACGGGGACTACTTCGAATACAATTCGACAATTAGCTGTTCGTTGGCATTCAGGGGCACTTCTCCCCGCTCGGGAATATTCAAGAACGTTCCCGACAGGTTTGCCTTGTCGAGACTCAACCAGGCAGAGAGCGCGCTGTCTTTCACACGTTTCATGGCGCCGTGGATGATCTCCAGCTTCCTACTCTTGTCCCGGACTTGGATGACATCGCCTGGACGGAGAAGGTATGACGGCACATCGACGATCGCATTATTCACGGTGAAGTGACGATGAAGGACAAGTTGTCGCGCTGATTTCCGCGACGGGGCAAAGCCCAGCCGATAGACGACGTTGTCCAGTCTGCGTTCCAGAAGCTTCACGAGCGCATCACCTGTTCGGCCGGTGTGGCGCAGCGACCGTTCGAAATAATTCCGGAATTGAGCTTCCATGAGACCGTAGATGCGCCGCACCTTCTGCTTCTCTCGAAGCTGAACGCCGTATTCCGAGATCCTTTGGCGGCGATTCTGGCCGTGTTGACCCGGAGGATACGCCCGTTTGTCAACCGGACATTTTTCCGTGTAGCATTTCGTCCCCTTGAGGAACAGTTTTTGCCGTTCTCGACGGCACAACTTACAGCTGGCGTCAATATACCGTGCCATACGTCTCCTGTGGATCCTCCGTTAAACGCGACGCCGCTTTGGCGGGCGGCAGCCGTTGTGCGGGACGGGTGTAATGTCCCGAATCATCGTCACTTCAAGCCCCGCAGTCTGGAGCGAGCGCACTGCCGCTTCGCGTCCGCCGCCGGGTCCTTTGATAAAGACTTCGACCTTTCGCAGGCCGAGCTCGAACGCTTCGCGCGCCGCTGCCTCACCCGCAACCTGCGCGGCGAAGGGAGTGCTTTTGCGCGAACCTTTGAACCCGTTCTTGCCCGAAGTCGACCACGCGATGACGTTCCCGTAGATATCCGTCAGCGTGATGATCGTGTTGTTGAAGGTGGCCTTGATGAACGCCTTTCCACTGGCGTCCACATGAACCTTCTTCTTCTTTTTGGTGACCGGTGCTACGACCTGCTTTGCCACTATGATCTCCTCGCGTTGTCGTCCGTGTGTGGGGACGAATTACTTCTTCTCGATCGCCTTTTTCCTGCCCGCAACCGTCTTCCTCTTTCCTTTCCGCGTTCGAGCATTCGTACGCGTGCGTTGTCCGCGGACGGGTAGACCTTTGCGGTGCCGAAGTCCCCTGTAGCAGCCGATGTCCATGAGCCGCTTGATGTTGAGCTGGACCTCGCTTCTAAGCGCCCCTTCCACCTTAAAGTCGTTCTGGATGACCGACCGAATGGTAGACACTTCGTCGTCTGTGAGATCACCGACCCGTTTGTTCTTGTCAACTTTGGCCTTTGTTAAGATCGCCTGTGCGGTCGTCCGCCCGATCCCATAGATATAGGTCAGACCGATCTCCGCACGCTTGTTCTTAGGAAGGTCGACACCTGCTATTCTTGCCACGTACCGGCTCCTTTGCCTATCCTTGGCGTTGCTTGTGTTTAGGGTTCTTGCAGATCACTCGGACGACGCCTTTCCGCCGGATGATCTTGCAGTTCTCGCACAATTTCTTCACTGACGAACGTACCTTCATTGCGTTGCCCTATTTATAGCGATACGTGATGCGGCCCTTGGTCAGGTCGTACGGAGACATTTCTACGGTCACCCGGTCTCCGACCAGGATCTTAATGTAATGCATCCGCATCTTTCCCGAAATGTGAGCAAGGATCTCAACACTATTGTCAAGCTTCACACGAAACGTCGCATTCGGCAACGTATCCGTAATAACTCCGTCAACTTTGATCGGTCCTTGTTTTGCCACGCGTTTCTGTTGTTCCGGTAGATGCGCTACTGTGTCAGGATCTCGGGCTTGCCGTTGATGATTGCAATCGTATGTTCAAAGTGGGCCGAAGGTCTCCCGTCCCTCGTGACCACTGTCCAGCCGTCTTCCAGGACATTCACTTGCCACCCGCCGGCATTCACCATCGGCTCGATCGCGAGCGTCATGCCCTCGGCAAGCGCTATTCCCGTCCCCGGTTTGCCGAAATTCGGAACGCTCGGCTCTTCATGCAGGTTCTTCCCGACGCCGTGGCCACAGAGGTCGCGCACCACTGAGAATCCGTGCTCTTCAACGTGCACCTGGATCGCATGGGATATGTCGTGGACGCGAGCCCCGACAACCGCCTGCGCAATCCCGAGCTTCAGCGAATCTTCCGTAACTTCCATCAGAAGCCGAAGTTCCGGAGTGATTGTTCCGACTGCGAACGTGTGCGCATGGTCCGCGTACCACCCGCCCTTTTTCACACCGACATCGATCGATACAATCGTTCCGTTTGCAAGCGCCCGACGCGCCGGGATTCCGTGGACCACTTCTTCGTCAACGGATACGCACAAGGAAGCAGGGAACGGATTGTCCCGTCGTCCGTAGCCTTTGAATGCAGGTTCAGCATCGCACGACCTGATGTAATCTTCCGCCATGCGGTCCAACTCTTCAGTCGTGACCCCCGGCCGAACATGCGGTCCCACCAGTCGAAGAACTTCCGCGGCGATGCGCCCGCTTTTCCGCATGCCGTCAATCTCGCGGGCAGTCTTCAACCGCACCATGGCTTACATCCTTGTCAACGACGTCCCCGGAGCTTGCCGCTCTTCATGAACCCGTCGTAGTGCCGCATCAAGAGATGCGACTCCACCTGCTGCAACGTGTCGAGCGCAACTCCCACAACAATGAGAAGGCTCGTGCCTCCAAAGAACGACGCAAAATTCGGCGTAATACCCAACTTAATCAGCCCCGTCGGCAAAATGGCAATGAGCGCCAGGAAGATCGAACCGGGGAGCGTAATTTTTGTGAGAATATTGTCGACGAAATCTGCCGTATGTGAACCCGGCCGGATGCCCGGAATGAATCCACCCTGTCGCTTCATATTGTCGGCCACGTCTTTCGGATTGAAAGCGATGGCCGTATAGAAGTACGTGAAGAACACGATGATGAGACCGTAGAGCAGTGAGTACGTCCATGAGCTGTAACTGAACCATTCGTTATTCAGCATTTGCATGAACTCGTTCTCCGGAAAGAACGAGAACACGATCTGCGGAATGAACATCACTGCCTGGGCAAAGATAATGGGCATGACACCGGCGGTGTTAACGCGCAACGGAATGTATTGCGTAACTCCGCCGTAGACCTTTCGACCGACAACACGCTTTGCATACTGCACCGGGATCCGACGAGTTCCCTGCGTCACGAGAATGACGCCCGCCACAATGACCCCCATGACGGCAAAGATGACAATCTCGACGACGAGATTCCGGCTGCCGGAAAAGACGAGTTGCCATTCGTCCAGAATCGCATGGGGAAACCGTGCAATGATCCCGATGAAGATGATGAGGGAAATACCGTTCCCGATGCCGCGTTCCGTGATCTGCTCGCCGAGCCACATCATGAAGATCGTGCCGGCCGTCAGGATGATCATCGCGCTCAGCGTGAACCAGATGCCCCGAACGTCTGCGGGAACGATCGGACCTTCTGGAGTGTCCGTTGCCAGCAGCTTCACGACCACGCCGCTTGCCTGAAGAAGCGACACCAAGACCGTGCCGTACCGCGTGTATTGCGTGATCTTCTTTCGTCCGTCCTCCCCTTCCCGCTGAAGCTTCTGGAAATAGGGAATGACCGCTCCCAGCAGCTGGATGACGATCGACGCGCTGATATACGGCATGATACCGAGCGCAAAGACCGCCGCATTGCTGAACGCTCCCCCCACAAACAGGTCATAGAGGCCGAAGAGCGTATTTTCCGACGAATTCCGAATTGTATCGGCGAGAAGGCTCGCGTCAACTCCGGGCAGCGTAATATGCGAACCGATTCGAACGACGATGAGGAGCGCCGCGGTAAACAGCAGCCGCTCACGCAACTCCTGAATCTTGAAAATGTTCGTAAAAGTTTCTGTCAGTTTGCTCATGCGGTCGCGGCAGGTGTCGCGGGAGCGAGCAATGTCACGGTGCCGCCAACCGCTTCAATCTTGGTTTGTGCCGCCTTGCTCACGGCATGCGCCGAGATTTGGATCTTCGACGTCAGAGTACCGTCGGCGAGGATCTTCACCTTCTCATCCTTCCGCTTGATCGCTCCCGCTTTGTACAGGACTTCCGGTGTGATCGTCGCACCGTCAATTTTCTTTCGTGTGATCAGGTCCTCGATCTGTCCGACATTTACGATGCGCGATTCATCACGGTCCCTGGATCGAAATCCATGTTTTGGAACGCGGCGCGTCAGGGGCATTTGGCCGCCCTCGAACCAGATCTTGAACTTGTGGCCCGAACGTGCCTTGGCGCCCTTGTGACCCTTGGTCGCCGTGCCGCCGTGACCGGAGCCCTGGCCCCTGCCAATGCGTTTGACTTTTTTTCGTGAATCCCTTGCAGGCCGCAAATTCGAAAGAATATCGCGCGTCATGATTTCACCTCTTCCACGGTCACGAGATGACGGACCGCGTTGATCATGCCCCGTATCTGCGGCGTGTCGGTATGAACGACGGCCGAGCGGGGGCGTCCAAGGCCCAGCGCTTTGATCGTGCGCTTGGCGTTTTCGAGCTCATCGATGACGCTCTTGCGTTGGGTGATCCTGATTTTTCGTACGTCCGCCATATCGCTTCGCTTAATTCTGCTGGAACAATTCTTGAGTGGTCATGCCGCGGCGTCCCGCGATCGTCCGTGCATCCTGCAGGCTCAAAAGAGCTTTCAAAGTAGCCTTCACCACGTTGTGGGGGTTTGCAGAGCCCATCTGTTTGGTCAACACATCCTTGACCCCGGCCGATTCGAGCACTGCCCGAACTCCCCCGCCGGCAATCAGGCCCGTTCCCGGCGACGCCGGTTTCAGAAGCACGCGGCCCGCGCGGAACTTTCCGATCACCTCGTGCGGAATCGTACCATGCACGATCGTAATCTTGTAAACGACCTTCTTGGCGTCGTCCACACCTTTGGCGATCGCGTCTGCAACCTCATTTGCCTTGCCAAGACCGATACCGACGTGACCCTGACCGTCTCCCACAACGACGATGGCATTGAAGCTGAAACGCCGGCCGCCCTTCACAACTTTTGCGACGCGATTGACGTGAACGAGCTTTTCTTTCAGCTCGAGTTCGCCTGCCCTGATCTTGGCCATACGCTGAGTTCCCTGCTTCATAATTTGAGTCCGCCTTCGCGCGCGCCGTCGGCGAGCGCTTTGACGCGACCGTGATACAAATATCCGTTACGGTCGAAGACGACCGTGGTGATGTTCTTTTCAAGAGCCCGTTTGGCGGTCAAAGTGCCGAGCTTCTTATAACGCTCGGTAGGATTCTTGATGGCCAGCAGCTCTTCGCGCAGTTCCTTCGACACCGTCGACGCCTCGACGAGCGTCCGTCCGCTCATATCGTCGATGATCTGCGCATACCCGTGGCGTCCGCTGCGGAAGACCGTCAACCGGGGACGCTGGGCGGTGCCGACGATCCGCTTGCGAATGCGGACCCTTTTCTTGTCGCGTCGAGCTTTGTTGTCGTGTTTGATCATGTGAAGTCTCGATTACTTTGCGGCGGTCGCAGCGGCCTTTCCGGCCTTGCGACGGATGTATTCGCCTTCGTACTTGATACCCTTCCCTTTGTACGGCTCGGGAGGTCTGAACGATCTGATCTTCGCGGCCGTCAATCCGACCAGCTGCTTGTCCGACCCGCTGATTGTGATGTTCGTCTGCGTCGGCGCTTCAAGCTTGATACCTTGAGGCGGACCAAACACGATCGGGTGACTGAACCCGACCTGAAGGTTCAGCTTCTTTCCTTTGATCTCAGCCCTGTACCCGACCCCGACGATCTCGAGCTTCTTTTCATAGCCCTGCGTCACGCCGGTGACCATATTCTGAATGTTGGCGCGCCACAAGCCATGCAACGCCTTGTGGAATTTTTCCTCCGACGCCCGTTTCACATGAACTTCCTGGCCGGCCACTTCGACCGAGATTGCGGGATGAACGCGTGCCTGGAGCTCTCCCTTCGGTCCTTTGACCATGACTTCAGAGTCCTTGACCGCGACGGTCACACCCTTCGGGATAGAAATCGGTTTTCTTCCAATACGAGACACGATATTCTCCTCTTCTTTCGGCTCGGAGTAATTACCAGACGTACGCGAGAACTTCGCCGCCGACGTTTTGCTTCTTTGCTTGGGCACCCGTCATGACCCCTTTCGAGGTCGAAACGATGGATATCCCCATGCCACCGAGCACTCGAGGCATATCGCTCGAACGTTTGTACGATCGGATGCCGGGTTTGCTTATCCGACGAAGTCCATTGATCACGGGGCGGCCGTTCTGATACTTCAGATTGATGCGGATCAGGCCCTGTTTCTTGTCCTCGAGCATCGTGAACGTGCCGATGAATTTCTGTTCGAACAGGATCTGGGCCACCGCCTTCTTCAAGTTCGAGGCAGGAATATCCACCCGACGATGCTTTGCCTTGCTGGCATTGCGGATGCGCGTAAGAAAATCGCCTATGGGATCTGTAGTAGCCATACTGGTTATGCGTTCCTCTGCTGGGAATTACCAGGAAGCCTTGCGCACGCCGGGGATCTTCCCCTCGAGCGCAAGTCTCCGAAAACAGATGCGGCAGATGCCGAACTTTCTGTAGAAGGCACGCGGCCGGCCGCAGATTGCGCACCGGTTGTGCTTCCGAACCTTGTATTTCGGCGTTCGCTTAGACTTGACAACCATTGCCAAACGTGCCACTCGAAGCCCTTTCGATTACGCAGCGTTGCTCTGAACGACATCCTGCCGTTTAACGAACGGCAAGCCGAGCTCTTTCAGGAGTTCGTACGCTTCGACGTCGGTCTTAGCGGTCGTCACGAGCGTGATGTCCATGCCCGTAATGCGGGTCACCTTATCGACGTCTATCTCGGGGAATATGATCTGCTCTTTCACCCCGATCGTATAGTTTCCGTGCCCGTCGAACGACTTGTCGGACACACCCCGGAAATCTCGCACGCGAGGCAACGCGACGCTGATGAAACGATCCAGGAACTCATACATTTTCGCCCTGCGGAGCGTGACACGGCAGCCAATCGCCAGGCCTTCCCGCAACTTGAAGTTAGAGATCGCCTTCTTTGACTTGGTCACAACGACCTTTTGCCCGGTGATCGCTTCAAGCTCGCGCACCGCCGCCTCCAGGAGTTTCGGGTCCTGTGTCGCCTGTCCCACGCCGATATTGACGGCAATTTTCTCCAGACGGGGTACCTGCATGACGCTCTTGTATTTGAACCGCTTCATCAGGGAGGAAACGACGTCCCGACGATAGCGTTCGTGCAGACGCGGAACGACGCCTTTTTCCTGGAGTCCGGCGGCCTGCTTCGGTTCTCCGCCCTTCTGTTTCTTTTCCTTCGGTGCCTTTTGCTCTTTTCCCATACCTGTACCTTAGAACATTTCGCCGGTTTTCCGGCTGACGCGCATCGTTTTCTTTTTGCCGCTCGACGCATCCCGGACGTGCGCATGCCCAACTCTTGTCGGTTCGCCGGATTTCGGGTCGATGACCATCACATTCGAAGCGTGAATGGGCATCTCTTTCTGTACGATCCCCCCCTGCGGATTCTTCTGGGTCGGTCGCGAGTGTCGCTTTCGAATGTTTACGCCTTCGATAATGACGCGGCCGTTTTCGGGGAACACTTTCAGGACCTTCCCCTGCTTCCCCTTCGAGTTGCCCGAGATCACAATAACCTGATCGTTCTTTCGAACATGTACTGTATTGGCCATGGCTCAGAGCACTTCCGGGGCGAGTGATATGATCTTCATGTATTGACGTTCGCGAAGCTCTCGGGCCACCGGTCCGAAGATGCGCGTTCCTCTCGGCTCGCCCTGGGCATTCAGCAGAACGGCGGCATTCTCGTCGAAACGAATGAATGTCCCATCCTTTCGACGGACTTCTTTGGTCGTCCGAACGACTACGGCGCGGGAGACCTCTCCCTTTTTCACCGGTGCGCCGGGAATCGCTGCCTTGACCGCGACCACGATCAAATCGCCGAGGCTCGCATAGCGCTTGTCGTGGCCGCCGAGCACGCGGATGCAGCGGATCTTCTTCGCACCCGAATTATCCGCTACCACAAGATTGGTTTCTTCCTGGATCATTCGTTCACCGTGTCAGAGCTGCCTTACTTTGCTTTTTCGAGGATCTCGACCAAACGCCATCGCTTGCGTTTGCTCAACGGACGGGTTTCCATGATACGCACCAGGTCGCCGATCCCGGCTTCACGTTTTTCATCGTGCGCCATCAAGGTGGTGGTCATCCGGTGATATTTCTTGTAGACCGGGTGTGCCACCTGTCGTTCAATGGCAACGACGATGCTCTTCTGCATTCGATTGCTGATGACCTTCCCGATGCGAATCTTGCGCCGCGCTCGGGGTGCGGCCGCGGGTGTGGTGTCCGTCGTCATATCTGCTTCGTCTTCGCATTCGTGGAAGTTTCGCGTTCGCGCAAAAGGGTCTTCATCCGCGCGATCTCCTTGCGGGAGACCCCGATCGACGAGGGTTTCTCGAGCTGACCCAGAACCTTTTGGAATCGCAGGTTTGCCAGACCTTGCTCTTCTTCTTGGATCCGCTTCATCAACTCGACATCGGACAGCTGACGCAGTTCATGTGCCTTCATCAGGACCTCGATCATCCTTCGTAGTCAACGCGGGATACAAACTTCGTCTTGATCCCGAGCTTGTGTGCAGCCAGTCTCATGGCTTCCGCAGCGACTTGACGCGTGACGCCGCCCAACTCAAACAACACGCGGCCGGGTTTCACGACAGCGACCCAGTACTCCGGAACGCCTTTTCCCGATCCCATGCGCGTTTCCGCAGGCTTCTTCGTAGCAGGTTTGTCCGGAAAGATCCGGATCCAGACTTTGCCTTCGCGCTTCATCATTCGTGTCAGCGCTACGCGCGACGCTTCGATTTGGCGCTGCGTAATCCATCCCGGTTCCATGGCTTTCAAACCGAAATCGCCGAAGGCGACCGATGCACCCCGCGTTGCCTTGCCGCGCCTCCGGCCTCTCTGGGCTTTGCGAAATTTGACCCGCTTTGGCATCAACATGTCTTCACCAACTCCTTATACCTTTTGTTGCAGTCCGCCAAGGATCTCTCCCTTGCAGATCCACACTTTCACGCCGATGGTTCCGTAGATCGTGTACGCCGTCGAATTCGCATAGTCGATGTCCGCACGAAGCGTTTGGAGCGGTATGCGACCGTCTTTGTATTGTTCTGACCGCGCGATCTCAGACCCACCAAGACGCCCGCCGCACATCACTTTGATCCCTTCCGCGCCCATGCGCATCGCAGCCGTGATCGCCTGTTTCATGGCACGTCGGAATGATATGCGGCCCTCGAGCTGGGACGCAATGTTGTCGGCGACCAGGTGCGAGTCGAGTTCCGGCCTTTTGATCTCGTGGATCAGGATCTTCACTTCCTTTGACGTCACTTTCTTGAGCTCTTCTTCAAGCTGGGCGATCTCTTTGCCGCTCTTTCCGATGACGATGCCCGGGCGAGAGGTGTGGATCGTGATCACGGCCCGTTTCGGGGTCCGGTCGATCTGGATCCGCGAGATCCCCGCCTTTTTCAGTCGGTTCTTGATGTAATTCCGGACAACAATGTCTTCCTGAAGCTTGCTCGCCAGGCTTCTGTCGTCATACCAGTTGGCATCCCATTCGCGGGTGATGCCCAGTCGGAAACCGTTCGGATTGGTTTTTTGGCCCAAGAGACCTCCCTTACTTCGACTTTTGCTTTGGGTGCACGGACGATTCCTTCGATTTTACAGCGACCGCCGCTTTTTCTTTCGGAGCGGCTGCTTTCCGCTGCTGCACGGCAATCGACCGTTGTCCAACGATAATCGTTACGTGGTTCGAACGTTTTCGTATGCGGAAAGCGCGACCCATAGGCGCAGGCATGACTCGCTTCATGGAAGCACCGCCATTCACATAGGCCTCTTTGACATACAACGTCGCCGTGTCCACGCGTCCTGCTTCGTCCTTATTCTGGAAATTCGCGATCGCCGACCGCAGCACCTTCACCGCCGTCTTGGCAGCGTGCTTAGGGGCAAAGTGAAGGATCGTCAGTGCATCCTCGACGGCTTTCCCGCGGATGAGGTCAACGACAAGCCTCATCTTCCGGGGCGACGTACTGATATAGCGATTGAGTGCGCGGGCTTCCATGAGTACTCCTCGTCTCTGCGTGCTTATGCGGGCGTGGGCGTTGGCTTTTCGCTCTTGATGCCGGGGTGCGCCCGGAATATCCTCGTCGGTGCGAATTCACCCAGCTTGTGGCCGACCATCGCTTCGTGCACGTACACCGGTATGAATTTGTTGCCGTTGTGTACGGCGAACGTGTGTCCGACAAATTCCGGGATAATCGTACACGAACGAGCCCAGGTCTTAACGACCTTTTTCTGGTTTGCCTTATTCAGGCTTTCGACCTTTTGCGCAAGTTTCTGGTCGACGAATGGACCTTTTTTTATCGATCTGCTCATATGCGATTACTTCCGGCGCTTCACGATGTACTTGTTGGATGGATGCTTTTTCTTGCGGGTCTTCAGACCCTTTGCGTACTGACCCCACGGCGACACGGGGTGCTGATATCCGCCGCCAGATTTCGACCGCCCTTCACCGCCGCCGTTCGGATGATCGACGGGATTCATTGCCATACCGCGCGTTTGCGGACGAATTCCAAGCCATCTCGAACGCCCAGCCTTGCCGACACTGATGTTCTCGTGATCGGCGTTCCCCACGATCCCTACGGTTGCGTAGCAGTCGCCGAATACTTTGCGTGTCTCGCCCGAAGGAAGCCGGAGAGTGACGAACGGATCCTCCTTGGCCATCAACTGCAAAGAATTCCCCGCGCTCCGTCCCATCTGACCGCCTTTTCCCGGTTTCAGCTCGACGTTGTGCACGAATGTGCCGACGGGGACGTTTTTGAGCGGCATCGCATTCCCCGTGACAATCTCTACAGCGTCGCCGGCTTCAATTGTCGAACCGATTTTCAGACCGTCTGCCGCCAGGATGTAACGCTTCTCTCCATCAGGATACGTCACCAACGCAATGCGGCATGACCGGTTGGGATCGTATTCCACGTGCGTAACCTTGCCCGAAATCCCCCGCTTGTCACGCTTGAAATCGATCACGCGATACTGCCGCTTGTGACCCCCGCCGCGGTGCCGTGAAGTGATCCGGCCCGTGTTGTTCCTGCCGCCCGACTTTGTCAGAGGAGAAAGCAACGTTTTTTCCGGCGTGGTTCTCGTGACCTCTTCAAACGTGGAGATCGAGTAGAACCTGGTGGCCGGAGTCATCGGACGCAATTTGCGAATCGCCATGGCAGTCCGCCTTCGTTACGTAGTAGTAGTGAACAAATCGATCTTGTCGCCGTCTTTGAGCGTCACGAGAGCTTTCTTCCACGTCCGTGTGCGGCCGTCAAACCTGCCCCGACGGGTCAGCTGAACTTTGGATTTTCCGTGCACGCGCATTGTCCGGACGGATGTCACTTTGACATTGAACCGTTTTTCCACCGCTTTGCCAATCTCTATCTTGTTTGCCAGCGTGGGGACCTCAAAGGCGTACTGCCGTTGATCCTGCATCGCCGTTATTTTTTCGGTCAAGATTGGCCGAATGATCAAGTCCGCCATAACGTTTCCTCAGTTCTTCAGGGATTGCTGAAGCACGTCCACCGCACTCTTTTGAATCAGCAACACCTGGTTGTTCAGGATGTCGTACGTCGACGCTTTGTCTGCGGCGTTCACCGCCAATGTCGGGATGTTGCGGCCGGACTTGTACAACATGCCGTCCGCGGCCTTCGTCAACAACAGCGTCTTTTTCTTTCCGAGCGACAGCGCTTTGAGTATCTGCACCACCTGACGCGTCTTCGGCGCATCTACCTGGAAATCTTCGACGACCACAATGGCCCCATCTTTGGCCTTGTATGCCAGAGCCGATTTTCTCGCCAGCTTCCGCACCTTAGCAGGCAGCTTGACGACGTAATCATGCGGCTTGGGACCGAAGATCGATCCTCCACCCACCCACAACGGTGAACGCGTGGTTCCGGCGCGGGCTCGACCGGTCTTCTTTTGTTTGAACGGTTTGCGGCCGCCGCCGCTCACTTCGTTCCGGGGCTTTACCTTGTGTGTGCCCTGGCGCTGGTTGGCCATGGTGCTGCGGACCATCATGTAGATGGCGTGATCGTTCGGCACGATCTCAAAGATGGCCGGATCGAGGGTGACCTTCTCGCCGCTCGTCGTGCCGTCCGTCTTATATACGTCTAATTGCATTGCTGCCGCCTTTGTCAGAATCAGTTGGCTTTGACGATCTCAACGTAGCCGTTGATGGCTCCGGGGATCGAGCCTTTGATGATCAGAATGTTGGATTCCGGAATGACCTTGAGCACCTGGAGGTTCTTCACGGTCACGTTGTCGAATCCCATGCGACCCGCCATCCGCATTCCCTTGAAGACGCGCGACGGGAAAGAACTCGATCCAATCGAGCCGGGGGCGCGAACGCGATCGGATTGTCCGTGCGTGGTCATTCCAACGCCGCCGAAATGATGCCGTTTGACTACGCCCTGGAAACCGCGTCCCTTGGAGCGACCCCGGACGTCGACAACGTCTCCCTGGGAGAAGATGTCGACCCGGACTTCAGCCCCGAGTTCGCTCGGCAGACCGTTGGCCGGCCGGAATTCGCGAACAAGGCGAAGCGCCTTCGTTTTGGCATGTCCGAATTGGCCTTTCATCGGTTTTGAAACAAGCCGTTCAGGCTTTTCGTCAAACCCGAGCTGAACGGCGTCATACCCGTCCCGCTCCTTTGTCCTGACCTGGAGAACGTAGCACGGCCCTGCTTCAATGATCGTGCAGGGAATCGCTTCCCCGCTTTCATTGAAGATGCTCGTCATGCCCAGTTTTTTGCCCAGAATGCCGCTCACGGATAGACTCCTTTATTTCCCATCGCAACAAACGTCGACAGGATCCCACACGAATCGATTGCACAATCGGGCTCGTGCCTGCACCCGAAGCACGCCCAGTTCGCAGATCGCGCTAAACCTTGATCTCAACGTCCACGCCGGCCGGAAGCTCGAGCTTCATGAGTGAATCGACCGTCTTGCTCGTGGAGTTGAGAATGTCGATCAGCCTTTTGTGCGACCGGGTCTCAAACTGTTCGCGCGATTTCTTGTCGACATGCGGCGACCTGTTGACCGTATACACGCTCCTTTTTGTCGGCAGCGGGATCGGACCGGAGACGATCGCTCCGGTCGACTTCACGGTCTTGATGATCTTTTCCGCGGACTTGTCGATCAAGTTGTGATCGAACGATTTCAGTTTAATGCGGATCTTCTGACCTGCCACGGTGTACCTCGTTTACGTGCAGAGGTCCCGCCGTCCTGTGCAGGACAACGGGACCCACTGCGATGATTACTTCAGGATCTTCGACACAACGCCTGCACCGACGGTGCGGCCGCCTTCGCGAATGGCGAAGCGCAATCCTTCTTCCATCGCGATAGGTGAAATAAGTTCGACGTTCACCGAGTCCAGGTTGTCTCCCGGCATGACCATTTCCACGCCGGACGGAAGCGTGATCACACCCGTGACGTCGGTCGTGCGGAAATAAAATTGCGGACGATAGCCGGTAAGGAACGGCGTATGCCGGCCTCCTTCGTCTTTCTTCAGCACGTACACCTGTGCCGTGTAATTCGTGTGAGGCGTGATCGATCCCGGCTTGGCAATGACCATGCCGCGCTCGAGTTCGTTCTTTTCAACTCCGCGCAGCAGCAATCCGGCGTTGTCGCCTGCCACGACCTCATCCAATTCTTTCCGGAACATTTCGGCGCCCGTTATGACGGTCTTCTTGTGTGCCCCGAGACCGATCACTTCGACCTCATCGCCGACCTTTGCGCGGCCGCGTTCGCATCGTCCGGTACCGACCGTTCCGCGTCCCGTGATGGAAAAAACATCTTCCACGGGCATTAGGAACGGTTTGTCAACATCGCGTTTTGGAAGGGGTATGTAGGCGTCGACCGCGTCCATCAGTTCGTGGATGCACTTGAACGCCGGGTCGTCCTGCTTGACGTCCGGACGAAGTGCGGCTTCCATTGCCTTCAACGCCGAGCCCCGAATGATCGGAATCTCGTCACCAGGATATTCATACTTCTTCAGGAGGTCGCGCACTTCCAGCTCGACGAGGTCCAGCAGCTCCTTGTCGTCGACGGCGTCTACTTTGTTCATGAAGACGACGATCTTCGGCACGTTCACCTGATGGGCGAGAAGAATGTGCTCGCGCGTCTGGGGCATCGGGCCGTCGGTTGCAGCAACAACGAGAATAGCGCCGTCCATTTGAGCGGCACCAGTGATCATGTTCTTTACGTAATCGGCATGGCCCGGGCAGTCGACGTGCGCATAATGCCGCTTGTCCGTCGAATATTCCACATGCGCCGTGTTGATCGTAATACCGCGCGCCTTTTCTTCCGGAGCGTTGTCGATCGAGTCGAACGTTCGCACCGAAGCGAGGCCCTTCTTGCCCAAAACCATTGTAATCGCCGCCGTCAGCGTTGTCTTGCCGTGGTCGACGTGACCGATCGTGCCGACGTTAACGTGCGGCTTTGTCCGATCGAATTTTTCCTTTGCCATGAGGAATTCTCCTTAAGATGATCCGTTCTGCATAGGGGATGAAACATCAGGCGCCTACGGCTTCCTTGCCCTTCACCTTCTCAATGATCTGTTCCGAAATGCTCTTGGGGACATGCTCGTAATGTGAGAACTGCATCGTATAGAGAGCTCGTCCCTGCGTCATCGACCGCATGGCTGTCGCGTAGCCGAACATCTCGGACAGCGGCACATGGGCCTTGACCACCTGTGCGTCCTTCCGGGGCGTCATGCCTTCAATCTTCCCCCGGCGCGAATTCAAGTCTCCCATGACATCACCGAGATATTCCTCGGGGGTGACGACCTCGACGGCCATGATCGGCTCCAACAGGACCGGACCCGCTTTACGGGCGCCTTCTTTGAATCCTATCGAACCCGCGATCTTGAACGCCATTTCCGACGAGTCTACCGCGTGGAATGACCCGTCAAACAAACGCACTTTTACGTCCTCCATAGGGTACCCCGCAAGGACGCCGTTCCGCATCGCTTCAATAATGCCCTGCTCCGTCGGTTTAATGTACTCGCGTGGGACGACGCCGCCGACAATATCGTTCTCGAAAATGAATCCCTTCCCTTTTTCGTTCGGCTCGATCTCCAGCCACACATGGCCAAATTGTCCCCGGCCCCCCGACTGGCGGATGAATTTACCTTCCGCCTGAACCTTTTTGGTGATCGTTTCCTTGTAAGCGACCTGGGGCTTTCCGACGTTCGCTTCAACCTTGAATTCACGCTTCATCCTGTCGATGATGATCTCCAGGTGAAGCTCGCCCATGCCGCTGATGATTGTTTGACCTGTTTCTTCATTTGAGGAGACCCGAAAGGTCGGGTCTTCTTCCGCGAGGCGCTGCAACGCCTCGCCCATTTTTTCCTGGTCGACCTTCGTCTTGGGTTCGATGGCCACATCGATGACCGGAGCCGGAAATTCCATCCGTTCAAGAATGATCGGGTCCGATTCATCGGTCAGCGTGTCGCCCGTTCGCGTACTTTTCAGACCGATCGCTGCAACGATGTCGCCCGTGTATGCCTCGGTGACTTCTTCCCGATGATTCGCATGCATGCGGAGAATACGCGCGATACGTTCCGTCTTGTCCGAAGTCACATTGTACACGTATGATCCGGAATTCAATTTCCCCGAATACACCCGGAAATACGTGAGCCGCCCGACAAACGGGTCGCTCATGATCTTGAACGCAAGCGCCGTAAATTTCTCGTCGTCGTTCATTCTCCGGGCAACGTCATCGCCTCGACGAGGATGGTGACCATGTACGACGCCCTCATTGATGTCGATCGGCGAAGGCAGAAAATCGACGACCCCGTCGAGCAACATTTGTACGCCCTTGTTCTTGAAGGACGATCCGCAGAGGACTGGGATGATCGAGACTTTCAGCGTTGCGTTGCGAAGAACCTTGCGGACCTCGTCCGGAGAGATCACTTTGCCATCCAGGTACTTGACGAGCAACGAATCATCCTCGCTCGCAACCGCTTCGAGCATCTTGATACGGTATTCATTCGCTTTTGCCTTGAACGACTCGGGGATCTCGATCTCGTCCCACGTCATGCCCTGCGTGTGATCGTGATACATCCGGGCCTTCATGGTGATCAGATCGATGATGCCGGCAAACATGTCCCCCTCGCCCACCGGCAGGTTAACGGGTACAGCATTCGCCCCGAGCCGGGCTTTCATCATCTCAACAACCCCGAGAAAATCGGCGCCGGCGCGGTCCATTTTGTTCACGAACGCGATCCGGGGAACTCCGTACTTATCTGCTTGACGCCACACGGTTTCGGACTGCGGTTCGACACCGCCGACCGAACAGAACAAAGCAACGGCGCCGTCGAGCACACGCAGCGAGCGTTCGACCTCGATGGTGAAATCCACGTGTCCCGGAGTGTCAATGATGTTCAGGCGGTTATCCCGCCAGAAACAGGTCGTCGAAGCGCTCGTGATCGTGATCCCGCGTTCCTTTTCCTGCTCCATCCAGTCCATGGTGGCCGCGCCGTCATGGACCTCACCGAGGCGATGCAACCGCCCCGTATAGAAGAGGATGCGTTCCGTCGTTGTGGTCTTCCCGGCATCGATGTGGGCCATGATGCCGAAATTTCGGGTCTTTTCGAGTGTGTACTCTCTGGGCATACGTTTCCGTTGCAACAGGCGCACATCCATCCCCCCGGGGACGGATGGGTCGCCGCGATCCTCATGACTGTGATGAAATAGACTTCTACGTGTTCCGCTTACCAGCGGAAATGTGCAAAAGCTTTGTTTGCTTCAGCCATGCGGTGCACATCGTCCTTCTTCTTGATGGCTCCGCCTTCCCCCGTCGAAGCAGCGAGGAGTTCGGCTGCAAGCTTCTGCGACATGGACTTCTCCGAGCGTTCTTTGGCGTTGCTGATCAGCCAGCGGATAGCGAGAGCGGTTCGCCGCTCGGGGCGAACTTCTGTTGGGACCTGATAGGTGGCACCACCGACTCTGCGAGCCCGCACCTCGATGAGAGGCGAGGCATTATCCACCGCCTTGCGGAATACGTCGACCGGGTTTTTTTCCGTTTTCGACGCGATCGAGGTGAGTGCCTCGTACATAATCCCGCGTGCGGTATTCTTCTTGCCCTGCTTCAAGAGATTGTTGATGAAGCGAGCGACCAGGAGGTCGTTATATTTCGGGTCCGGTGCGATCCGGCGTCGACTTGATCGTTTCTTTCTCATACCTGATGATTACTGCTTCGGCCTTTTGGCACCGTATTTGGAACGGGCCTGTTTGCGGTCCTGCACTCCCTGCGTGTCGAGGGTGCCGCGAATGATATGGTATCGTACTCCGGGAAGGTCCTTCACACGACCTCCGCGAATGAGCACGATCGAGTGCTCCTGCAGGTTATGGCCTTCGCCCGGGATGTACGCTGTCACCTCAATCCCGTTCGTCAACCGAACTCTCGCCACCTTGCGGAGAGCCGAATTCGGTTTTTTCGGCGTGGTCGTATACACACGCGTGCATACTCCCCGCTTCTGCGGGCTTCTCTGGAGCGCGGGCGATTTCGACTTCCACGTCGTCTTCGACCGGCTGTTTCGGATCAACTGATTTATCGTCGGCAACGAAAGAAACTCCTCGACAACTTCTAGTGAAGTCTTTAAAGGTACAGATTTTTCACGCTATTGTCAACAATTTCCGGCCTCATGCAACTATACGGCGACCTTCGTCTTTTTCCGAACCTTCTTCACCGCTCCCTCTTCTCCTCCAGCAGTCGCATCATCCGATTCGTCTTCAACGGATTCCGGTTCAACGTCCGGAACGACCGACGAAGCAGCCACGATGAAGCTGCGGAGCTTCTTCTGACCGGTGCCGGCGGGGATCAGATGACCCATAATGACATTCTCCTTCAACCCAAGCAGCGGATCTACCTTGCCCTCGATCGCGGCATCCGTCAAAACCTTTGTCGTTTCTTGGAACGACGCTGCCGAGAACCAGCTGTCCGTTGTCAACGAAGCCTGCGTGATGCCCAAGAGTATCGGCTCTGACGTTGCGGCGTCCGCTTCCCGCTGCTCGGCTGTCTTTTTGCTCTTCTTCTTCAGATCGACGTTTACTTCGCGAACCTGCTTCTTCGACACAAGCTGGCCGTTCTTGAACTTCGAGTCGCCTTTACTCTCGATAACGATCTTATCAACGATGCCTTCGTTCTCGTCCTGCAGTCTGGCCTTGTCGATATGGTCGCCTTCCAGGTACTTCGTATCTCCCGGATCGGCGATCCGGACCTTTTGCATCATCTGGCGGACGATTACTTCGATATGCTTGTCGTTGATCTTCACACCCTGCATGCGATACACTTCCTGGATCTCATTCACCAGATATTCCTGCACCGCCGTCGTTCCTTTGATCCGCAGAATATCGTGGGGATCGATCGCGCCAGCCGACAACCGTTCGCCCGCACGAATCACATCGCCATCCTGGGCAAGAAGATGTTTGCCCAGCGGGATCATGTACGTCCGCTTGTCTTTCCCATCATGACTCGTCACGAATACTTCTCGTGAACCTCGTTTCGGCGCACCAATGGTCACAATGCCGTCGATCTCGCTGACGACCGACGGGTCGGAAGGATGCCGAGCCTCGAACAGCTCTGTCACCCTGGGCAACCCGCCCGTAATATCACGTGTCTTTCCGATGTCCCGGGGGATCTTCACGAGCACGGAGCCTGCCTTGATCTGCTCGCCGTCATCGACGGTCAGGTGGGCACGGGTCGGAATGGGATACGACGCCAGCTTCTCTCCCTTGGAACCTTCGACTACTAACGCCGGAATGAGCGTCTTGTCGCGACTGTCGATGACCACCTTTTGAATGTGGCCTGTCTGCTCATCGGGTTCTTCACGGTATGTGAAGTTCTCTTTCAGGTCGATATAGCGGACCGTACCTGCACGCTCAGAAATGATAACGGCGTTGTACGGATCCCATTCGTAGATGAGTTCGCTGCGCGAGATCCTGGCCCCGTCGCGAACCATCAACGTAGCGCCGTACGGCACGTCGTACTTCGTCAGGATCCGATTGTCATTGTCGAGGATGTTGATGATGCCGCTGCGTCCCGTGACCGTGGGTTTGGATTCATCCTCTCCCTTCACCTCGATCGCCTTGATGCCGTCATATTTCACGATCCCGTCGAACTTTGACATGATCTGCGATTGCGACGCAATCAAACTTGCAGTGCCGCCGGTGTGGAATGTGCGGAGTGTCAGCTGCGTACCGGGTTCGCCGATCGACTGGGCCGCAATGACGCCGACCGCAAGTCCCGGCTCCACAAGCTTGCCCGTGGTCAGGTCACGGCCGTAACACTTTGCGCAAACGCCCCGGCGGGAATCGCACGTGAGCACTGAACGGATCAACACAGCTTCGATCGACGTTTCCGAAATCGCCTGCGCCTTGTCTTCATCGATGATCTCTCCCGCTGTTACCAGAACATTGCCGCTGAGCGGGTCCACAACATCCTGAAGCGACGCACGTCCGAGAATTCGTTCGGCCAACGGTTCTTTGATGTCCTCGCCTTCCTTCAGCGCACCGGTAAGAACGCCGCTGATCGTGCCGCAATCCTGTTCGGCAATGATCGCATCCTGTGCAACGTCGATCAGACGTCGCGTCAGGTATCCTGCATCTGCCGTTTTCAGAGCGGTATCGGCGAGACCTTTTCGCGCACCGTGTGTAGAAATGAAGTATTCCTGAACAGACAACCCTTCACGGAAATTCGCGATGATCGGGTTCTCAATGAGTTCGCCCGTCGCACCGGACATCGATTTCTGAGGCTTCGCCATGAGGCCGCGCATGCCGGCGAGCTGGCGAACCTGCTCCTTTGAGCCACGGGCGCCGGAATCGACCATCATATAGAGGGAATTGAACCCCTCACGGTCGTGCTGCAGCGACTCAAACAACTTGTCCGCGATGCGGCTCGTTGCGCGCGTCCAAATGTCGATGACCTTGTTGTATCGTTCACCGTTCGTGATGAAGCCACGATAGTACTGCGATTCCACGGATTCGACGTCCTTTGTAGCCTTTGCAATGATCTCCTGCTTTTCTTTCGGTATGATGACGTCGCCGACGGACACCGATAGTCCGCCCTTCGTCGCATACGTAAATCCGAGCATTTTCAAATTGTCAAGGAAGTGCGCGGTCTCCAGATTGCCGCAACGGCGGAAGACCATGGAGATGATCTGTACAAGTCTCTTCTTGTTCAGCAATTCATTGATGAAGGGAACGTCCTTCGGAACGATCTGATTGAAGAGTACGCGACCGACGGTGGTTTCAACCAGTTCGCCGGAGATCCGGACCTTGATGCGCGCATGAAGAGCGGCAGAACCCTGATCGTAGGCTATGATCGCTTCCTGCGTGCTGGCGAACAGCATCCCTTCTCCTTTTTCTCCGGATCGGGACTTCGTCAGATAGTAACAACCGAGCACCTGGTCCTGCGTCGGAGTAACGATAGGGGCTCCGCTGGCCGGCGACAAGATGTTGTGGCTCGAGAGCATCAGCATCCGAGCCTCGAGCTGGGCCTCGTACGAAAGCGGAACGTGCACCGCCATCTGGTCGCCGTCGAAGTCCGCGTTGAACGCCGTGCACACCATCGGATGAATACGAATGGCCTTGCCTTCAACGAGCACCGGCTGGAATGCTTGAATGCCCAGACGATGCAGCGTCGGCGCGCGGTTCAGCAACACCGGGTGTCCATCAATGATGTGGTCGAGAATATCCCACACCTCGGCCCCCTTCTTGTCGACCATTTTTTTCGCACTCTTTACCGTCTTC
Organism: Ignavibacteria bacterium RIFCSPLOWO2_12_FULL_56_21; assembly: GCA_001802945.1. GTDB lineage: Bacteria > Bacteroidota > Ignavibacteria > UBA10030 > UBA10030 > 2-02-FULL-55-14. Next base: position 29,984 of record MHAK01000106.1, read on the forward strand.
ACCAACCCTCGCTCAATGAGCTTTCGGATGATGTGCGGTTTAAAGAGCTCGACCGCCATGTCCTTGGGCAATCCGCACTCGTGCAGCTTGAGTTCGGGTCCTACGACGATGACAGAACGACCAGAATAGTCCACACGCTTGCCAAGCAGATTCTGCCGGAACCGTCCCTGCTTTCCCTTGAGCATGTCGGACAAGGACTTCAGCGCGCGATTGTTGTCGCTCCGCACCGCATTAATGCGCCTGGAATTGTCGAACAACGAGTCGACGGCCTCCTGCAGCATGCGCTTTTCATTTCTGAGGATGACCTCGGGCGCTTTGATCTCGATCAGGCGCTTCAACCGGTTGTTCCGAATGATCACACGCCGGTACAGATCGTTGAGGTCAGAAGTGGCGAACCGGCCCCCTTCCAACGGCACAAGCGGACGCAATTCCGGCGGAATGACTGGGATGACGTCCAGCACCATCCACTCCGGCCTGTTCGGCGCGGTCTCTTCGCTCTTGCGGAAAGCCTCGACGACGCGCAACCGCTTCAGCGCATCCGCTTTCTTCTGAACGGAGGTTTCGGTCTTGATCTGCACTCGCAGCTGGGCAGCCAGCTCTTCGATCTTGACGCGGCGGAGCAGATCCTTGACGGCTTCCCCGCCCATCTTGGCGATGAACTTCTTCGGATCGTCGTCTTCAAGTTCGAAATTGCTTTCGGGCAGCGACGCGAGGATCTCCAGGTACTGGTCCTCGGAGATGAGGTCCAACTTTTGCAGGCCGGTCGTGCCCGGATTGACGACAGCGTATGACTCGTAGTAAATGATCTTCTCGAGTTCCTTTGCGCTGACGCCAAGGATCGTTCCGATCTTGCTGGGCATCGAACGGAAATACCAGATGTGAACGACGGGGACGGCCAGGGTGATGTGTCCCATGCGCTCGCGTCGGACGCTTTTTTGCGTCACTTCTACGCCGCATCGGTCGCACACGATGCCCTTGTACCTGATCCGTTTATATTTTCCGCAATGACACTCCCAGTCACGAACGGGGCCGAAGATCTTTTCACAGAACAGTCCGTCCTTTTCGGGACGGAACGAACGGTAATTGATCGTCTCCGGCTTGGTCACTTCACCATGCGAGCGGCCCAGGATCATATCCGGGGACGCAAGGCTGATGGTGATCTTCGAAAAATTCTTGCGAGCTGCAGGATCAGAATGTGAAAACGGCATAGACTGTCTCCGACTGTCTCGTGTCAGGTCCTCACTATAGCGTTGGCTGTGAAAGGTCATTCGATCTTCACTTCAAGACCAAGGCCTTGCAACTCCCGCATGAGAACGTTAAAGGATTCCGGAACATTGGGTTCCGGCAGATTCTCGCCTTTCACGATGGCTTCGTAGATCTTCGCGCGGCCCAGAACGTCGTCCGACTTGGCGGTCAGGATCTCCTGGAGCACATGAGAAGCGCCGTAGCCTTCGAGGGCCCATACTTCCATTTCACCGAACCGCTGGCCGCCGAACTGGGCCTTGCCGCCCAGAGGCTGCTGCGTGATCAGCGAGTATGGTCCAATCGACCGGGCATGGATTTTGTCGTCCACCATGTGTGACAGCTTCATCATATACAAGTAGCCTACCGTGACTTCCTGGTCAAACTTGTCACCTGTTCTTCCATCGATCAGAGCAGATTTCGAATTCGGATTGACTCCCGCCTTGTTCAAGTACTCCTGAACTTCCTCCCACGACGCTCCGTCAAAAATCGGCGATGAGAATGTCACTCCGAGCTGCTCGCCGGCCCAGCCGAGCGCGAGCTCAAAAAGCTGGCCGATGTTCATTCGGGACGGCACTCCCAGAGGGTTGAGGATCAGGTCGACGGGCCTTCCGTTCGGCAGGAAAGGCATGTCTTCCACCGGAACGATGGTCGACACGACCCCCTTGTTTCCGTGACGCCCGGCCATCTTGTCGCCCACCTGCAGCTTGCGTTTCTTCGCGACATAGACCTTTGCCAGCTGAACAATTCCAGGAGCGAGTTCGTCACCCAATTGCACCTTGTTCTTTTCGTGACGGTACAATTCCTCGATCTCGCTCAGTTTCTGCCGGTAATTCTCGTAGATCTTGATTACAACATTCTGCTTGCGCTTGTCGTCGACCCAATCCTGATTGTAATCGAGCTTGTCGACATTCTCCAGGGACTGGAAAGTGTCGGCCTTCAGCGACGTTCCAGCGCGCAAAACGACATTACCGTCGGTATCTCGGATACCCGCGGATTTTTCCTCCGCGAGGAACTGGTCGAGCTTTCGCGCAAGCTTTTCCGTCAATTCCTGGATGTCACGTTTGCGCGACCGTTCAAGCGATTCGAGTCTGCGCTTGTCCTCCTTCTTACTTTCTGTGTCTTTTTTCTTGCGGCTGAAGAGCTTTGTCGAGATCACGATGCCTTTCATTCCCGGGGGCGCCTTCAATGAAGCGTCCTTCACATCGCCGGCCTTTTCACCAAAGATCGCCTTGAGCAGTTTCTCTTCGGGTGTCGGGTCGGTCTCTCCTTTCGGTGTGATCTTACCGATCAGGATATCACCTTCATTCACCTCGGCGCCCATCCGAATGATGCCGTTCTCGTCGAGGTCCTTGGTAGCTTCCTCCGAGACGTTTGGAATCTCGCGCGTGAGCTCTTCCTCGCCGCGCTTGGTATCCCGGACCTGCAGTTCGAACTCTTCGACATGGACCGAAGTAAACACGTCCTCAGCGACAATACGCTCGCTGACGATGATGGCATCTTCGAAATTATAGCCGCGCCAGGGCATGAATGCCACGAGAACATTGCGGCCCAGCGCAAGCTCGCCTTTGTCCGTGGCGCAGCCGTCGACCAGAATGTCTCCCTTTTTGAAGCGTTGCCCTTCGCGGACGACCGGCTTCTGGTTGATCGCCGTGTCCTGATTGGTGCGGAGGAACTTTGTCAATCGGTACTCGACACGGCGTTTGTCGTCGAACGACATGATGGCTTCGACGGAATTCTCGTCGATATCGTATTCCACAACAATGCTGTCCCCGGTCACGGATTCCACGGAGCCATTCCGTTCGGCCACAATGACCGTACGCGAATCGCGCGCGATCTTCTCTTCGAGTCCGGTACCGACGATGGGCGCCTCAGGCCGTAACAATGGAACGGCCTGGCGTTGCATGTTCGAGCCCATAAGCGCGCGGTTGGCGTCGTCATGCTCCAGAAACGGAATGAGCGCCGCTGCGGCGCTGACGATCTGGTTCGGCGCGACATCCATGAACTGAACCTTTTCAGGCTCGACCATCGGATAATCCGACTGGAGCCTGGCTTTCACACGGTCCTCACCGAACCGGCCGCGCTCGTCGATCGGAGCGTTGGCCTGAGCGATGACAACCTCGTCTTCTTTCTCCGCCGTCAGGAACTCGATCTCCTCGGAGACCTTGCCGTTCTTGACGCGGCGATACGGGGTCTCGATGAAACCGAATTCGTTGATCCGTGCGTGAATGCAAAGAGAGGAAATCAGTCCGATGTTCGGACCTTCGGGAGTCTCGATGGGACACAGACGGCCATAATGCGTGTAATGCACGTCGCGGACTTCGAAACCTGCCCGCTCACGCGTCAACCCGCCGGGTCCAAGCGCCGACACGCGTCGCTTGTGCGTCATCTCCGACAATGGGTTCGTTTGATCGAGGAACTGCGAAAGCTGGTTCGTCCCGAAGAATGCGTTAATGACGCTGGTGATAGTCCGCGCATTGACCAGGTCTTGCGGCGTGATCGTCTCCGCGTCCCGCAAATTCATCCGCTCGCGGATCGTGCGGGTCATGCGCGACAGGCCGACATTGAATTGTTGTGCAAGCTGTTCGCCGACCGTGCGCACACGGCGGTTGCCCAGGTGATCGATGTCATCCACCGTCCGCTTGCCTTGCTGCATGTCGATCAGGTACTTGACGATGGCGACGATATCGTCCTTCGTCAGCACAGTCACTGTTTCACCGATGTTGAGGCTGAGCTTCGCGTTCATCCGGTGGCGGCCAACGTCGCCAAGGTCGTAACGTTTCGGGTTGAAGAACAGCCGGTCGATAAGGTTCTTGGCCGTATCGAGGTCCGGCGCCTCGCCGGAACGCAACTGCGAGTAGATCGCCTCGAGCGCATCCTCCTCGGATCGGGAGGCGTCTTTCATCATCGTGTTCGCGATGACGGAAGCTTCCGTGCTCGCATCGGCCTTGAGCAGCCGGATCTTCTTGATGCCCGCCTTCTTGATATGCTTGATGTGCTCGTCTGTGAGCTTGGTGTCCTTGCTGATAAAGATCTCGCCGGTCTTGCGGTCGAAGACATCGGAGCATACCATCCGCTCCAGATAGTCCTTCAGGTCGACCTTTGCGACATCGATCTCTTCGACGAGGTCGAACAGGTCAAGGATCGCATCATCGGACGAGAATCCGAGCGCGCGGAGGAGTGTGGTGACGGGGAATTTTTTCTTGCGGTCGATATACGCGTACATGACGTTGTTGATGTCCGTCGCGAACTCGACCCACGAACCACGGAACGGGATGATCCGGGCGGAATACATCACGGTCCCGTTGGGGTGGATGGATTCACCGAAGAAGACGCCCGGCGACCGATGGAGTTGACTGACGACAACCCGCTCGGCGCCGTTAATGATGAACGTGCCCCGGGCGGTCATCGCCGGCAGATTGCCGAGATAGACTTCCTGTTCGATCGTGTCGGTGAATTCCTTGCCCCCTTCGCGTTTCTGCGAGAGGCGCAGTTTTGCCTTTAACGGCACGGCGTAGGTAAGTCCCCTCTCCTGACATTCCACAACGGAGTACTTCGCTTTTTCCACGTAGTACTCGGAGAACTCCAACAGGAAATTCTCACGGGCGTCGAGGATGGGAAAATTGGTCTCGAACACTTGCTGAAGGCCCATCTTCTTCCGGCGGTGTGCCGGCGTATCGGCCTGCAAGAAAGCATTGAACGAGTCTATCTGCACGTTCAGCAGGTCGGGTGTTTCGATGACAGACGGAATACGTCCGAACGAAATCCGACCGGTGAAACCGTTGGCTTGCTGCTTCAACGTACCTTCTCCTTCAGGTCTCAAGTGACGGAGCGTTCCCCCTGCAGGAACCGCCCCCAGAATATGGGGAAAGCCGATGGTCCGATCCCGTGGTTTTCGGGGGAACCAACGGCCTTACCACGCTCTATAGTAGGGTGAAGCCAACCGCTCCCATGGGAAGGGAACCAGTCGTCAGAAACAGAATCACTTCAGCTCGACCTTTGCGCCGGCTTCTTCAAGTTCCTTTTTCAACTTCTCAGCCTCGTCCTTGTTGATCCCTTCCTTGATGATCTTCGGTGCGCCGTCGACGAGGTCCTTCGCCTCTTTCAGACCCAGTCCGGTCGCCGCGCGGACGACTTTGATCACATTGATCTTCTGCGCACCGCTGTCCTTCAGTTCGACGGCGAACTCCGTCTTCTCTTCTGCCGCGGGCGCGGCCGCAGCTGCGCCGCCCGCCGGTGCGCCCATCATCATCGGGGCCGCAGCGGTGACGCCGAATTTATCCTCGAGCGCCTTTTTCAATTCGACGGCTTCGAGCAACGTGAGCTTTTCGATCTTTTCAACGATCTCTGCAACTGCTGACATGATAGTTCTCCTTGGAATAATTTCTCGTATGAACGAACGGCCCGGTCAGGCGGCCTTCTTTTTATCTGCGATCTGGCCGACAATGCTCACCAGGTCACGGGCGAGGGCGTTGATCGCGCCCACGATACCCGAGGCCGGGGACTGCAGAGTGCCGAGGATACCGGCGATAAGCTCTTTGCGTGACGGAATCTGCGCCAGCGTCGCGATCTTGGAGCCGTCATACACCTGTTTCTCCAGTACCGCCGCCTTGAGCCTGAACTTCCCCGTCTTGTCGAAGAATTTCTTGATGATCTTCGCGGGAGCTGCAACATCATCTCCACAGAACGCAATGCCCGTCGGTCCGACCAGAGTGTCATACACCTTGTCGTATCCGGTCACTCGTTCGAGTGCCTTGCGGATCAGCGTGTTCTTCGCCACGGTATATCCGACGCCGGCCTTCCGGAACTCACGGCGGAGCTCCGATTCTTCAGCGACGGTAACGCCGGAAAAATCGGCGAAGTACAACGCTTGCGCTGCGGATATCCGCTCGGCGACTTCGTCGATGATCGCGTCTTTTTCGCTGCGTTTCATGAATGCCTCAATGATGACGTGCGACCCGATGAGAAGCCCCCTTTATTTTTCCTTCTCCGAGTCGCGACGACATCGTCGGTCCTCAGTCGGAAAACTTCCGGGGCACCGGATCAGGAACTGTGTGAGTGCGTAATTTCTAGTTCAGTGCGAAGCACCCTCGCCCCTATCGATCATCACGCCCGGGCCCATGGTCGTTGAAATGGAAATGCTCTTCACGTATGTGCCCTTCGCTGATGCCGGTTTGAGCCGGACGATGGTTCCGAGGAACGACTGAATATTCTCGACCAATTTCTGCTGTTCGAACGATGCCTTGCCGACCGTGCCGTGCACGATGCCGGCTTTGTCGACACGAAATTCCATCTTGCCGGCTTTGATTTCCCGGACGGCGGTCGATACATCCGGCGTGACTGTTCCGCTTTTCGGGTTCGGCATGAGTCCTCGGGGACCGAGGATCTTCCCAAGTTTCCCGAGATCGCCCATAACATCGGGTGTTGCAATGATCACGTCCACGTCGGCCCACCCTTGTTGAATCTTCTCCAGGTAGTCCTTGTAGCCGACGAAGTCAGCTCCCGCAGACCTTGCTTCATCGTCTTTCGGGGGCTTCGCTATGACCAACACGCGCACTGTCTTTCCGATCCCGTGCGGGAGCGAAACAGTGCCGCGGAGAGCCTGGTCCGCTTTCTTGGGATCAACACCCAAACGGACCGCGATATCGACCGATTCCGCGAATTTGGCCGTCGCCGATCCTTTGACAAGTGCGACCGCCTCAGTGATCGGATATTCTTTCTTGACTTGGACCTTCGCGGAGGCTGCTCTGAATCTTTTGCTTTGTTTCTTCATGGCTCGCTCTTTTTCGGCTTAATCTTCGACCGTGATACCCATGCTGCGCGCCGTTCCCGCCACCATGCGCATGGCAGCCTCGATAGTGTTGGCATTCAGGTCCGGCATCTTTTGCGTTGCAATGTCACGCACCTGTTTGCTCGTGACCTTGCCAACCTTGTTGCGGTTCGGCTCGCCAGATCCCTTTTCGAGCTTCGCGGCTTTCAGCAACAGGGTGGCAGCCGGAGGGGTCTTGGTGATGAACGTGAAAGATTTGTCGCTGAAGACGGTGATGATGACCGGAATGATGAGGCCGGCCTGTTCCTTCGTCCGCGCGTTGAACTGCTTGCAGAACTCCATGATGTTGACGCCCTTCTGACCGAGGGCGGGTCCGACCGGAGGGGCTGGATTCGCCTGGCCTGCGGGGATCTGGAGTTTGATGAATCCGGTAACTTTCTTTGCCATGACTGGTCAACCTTTATTTTTCGAGTTCCACCTGGGAAAAATCGAGCTCTACGGGAGTCTTGCGTCCGAAGATGCTGACCATGACCTTCACTTTCAGCTTCTCCCCGCTCACTTCCTGTACAAACCCATTGAAATTGTTGAACGGTCCTTCCACGACCTTCACGGGATCGCCGACTTTGAACGGCACTACGACAAGCTCTGTTTCTTTGCGCTCTTCCATCTTTCCGATGAGACGCCGCACTTCATCCGGCTGAAGCGGGGCCGGATTATTCTTGTCGGGAATGAAGCCGAGGACCGAAGGAGCCTCGAGGATGACGTGCACCGTCTCCTTGTCGAGGATCGCTTCGACGAGTACATACCCTGGGAAGAAGTTCTTCACCTTATGCTTCTTCCGGCCGTCCTTGACCTCAACGACCTTCTCGGACGGGATCATGACCGCTGAGATCCGTTCCTGAAATCCGAGCCGTGCGATCTCCGATTCCAGGTAGGTCTTCACTTTCGTTTCATGTCCGGAGTATGTCCGGACCACATACCATCGTTTGTTCACGCGGAGCTTTCGTAAGGGTTACAGAATCGCGCTCAGCCCTCTGCTGATGACCCAGTCTACCACCCAGGCGAAGGCCGCGATCACAAGGGATACGACAACGACGATGCGCGTGGAATCGAGGAGTTCTTCGCGCGTCGGCCACGTCACCTTTTCCATTTCTTTGGCGACGTCGTTAAAAAAATTGAGGATCTTCTCTTTCATACGTCCAAGTCAGGAAGTGTACGAACGTCCAGCGCACGTCAGGAGGGACTCGAACCCCCAACCTGTCCCGTTCCGAACTTCGTTCGGAACGAGGATGCTCGTCCCGTCCTTCGGACGGGACGGCACGGTTTTGCCTGCCCGCCTATCGAGCCTACAACTTCTCACGCACGTCAGGAGGGACTCGAACCCCCAACCTGCGGTTTTGGAGACCGCTGCTCTACCAATTGAGCTACTGACGTATTGTTGTTGTGCTGCAGGCGGGGAATCCGCTGCTCCACCCAACGCGTACTCCGGTCATGCTCTGCAGCCGGCCGTCAACGGCCCGCAGCGGCGTTACTTGGTTTCCTTGTGCGGAGTCCGCTTATGACACCAGTGACAATACTTCTTGTACTCCACGCGGCCGGTCTGATTCTTCTTGTTCTTCGTTGCCGAGTAGTTGCGGCGCTTACACGATGTGCACTCGAGTGTGATGATGTCACGCATGTTGGAGCCTTTCGTCCGTATCTGGAGCTTGCGACCGGGATTGAACCGGTGACCTCGTCCTTACCAAGGACGTGCTCTACCAACTGAGCTACGCAAGCGGACCATTGAAAATTGAATATTGTAAATTGGAAATTGTTAATGGCGCTCGCTTGCTGACTTCAACTCAATTTTCAATTTCCAATTTGCATTATACAATTCTTGGAGCGGGAGACGGGACTCGAACCCGCGACCAACAGCTTGGAAGGCTGTGACTCTACCAACTGAGTTACTCCCGCGTGGGCAGGGAAGGATTCGAACCTCCGAAGGCATGAGCCGTCAGATTTACAGTCTGATGCGTTTGACCGCTTCGCTACCTGCCCGAGTGTTTGCACTGACGACAATGCCCACATGCAACATTTGAGCTGGCGGGCGGAATCGAACCGTCGACCTGCTGATTACAAGTCAGCTGCTCTACCAGCTGAGCTACGCCAGCAATCTAAAAGTTTGCGACGACGGCACTGCTCTACCAACTGAGCTACGCCACCATGAAGCTGACATCGTCAGAATCCGCTACATCCCGAAGACTTCTGACGGTCACGTGCGTCACAACAGACGACATCCCCTCATCACAAATTCCCGTACCAATGCCACGGCAAGGGGGACTTTTTTCCGCAAGTGCATCAAGGGGATGAGCCCGGTGTGTTGGAGTCAGACTTTAAATATAGCACATTTTCGTTAAGAGTCAACGTGTTTTCGTGCATTTGCCCCCGTTAAGGCCTTCTAATCCTGTAGTACGTAGCGACCGTGGCGTTAGCCGGATTCAGGCTCCCGGCGATTCCGGCCACCGAATCTGCCTCCTCAGCGAGACCGCTCTTCCACAATACCCATGCGTGTTGGGCATACGACGTTGCACAATAATCCTTGAAATCCAGCAGAAAATCTGTCTCCCGTCCAAGATCCGCAGGCAATTTCGGCGGGAGTCTCTGAACTCTTTGGATGCTCGCAGTGTCCACCCTTAGCAGGAAACCCTCTGGCAGAAGGGAAAATCGGGATTGAAATTCCGCACCTAGTCTGGCATCGACGTATACATCACCAGTCCTGATCGAAGAACGGACGATGGCATCGATAAAAGAGTTCCATCTCGACTGGATGACACCCAGCGAAAATGGGTCTCCTCTCTCGAACTTGTGCAATTCCAGCAAGAACGCATCCTTCGTGCTCAGAACCTCCAAATCCCGCGAAAACATGCGGTCCGATATCTGTCTGACATACCACGAACGGTCCTTCAGTAGGTTGTAGTCGATCATGTGTATATCGGGCCGATATTTCCATACGTGCTGCAAAGATAAAGAAGGAGAATACAGGAAATCCCACTTCGACGTAATGATGGTTGCACCATCCTCCACGGAATCGCACACTGTCCGTGAGAACCATTCAACGACACCCGTGTTTTCCGCCGTCACCTCATCCTTGCTCGCAGAGTACTGAACTCCGACCATACCGAACACACCAGCGAGCAGAACAATCCTGCCGCGTCCATCCAGGAGGTCTGCCGCTTTTCTCGCGCCGATAGCCGCGAAGGAAGCGACGGCCACATACGCCAGAAGAAAATACGGCCCGATCTCGTGGATGTCGTAGTTTACTGCGTATGCTATCGTACCTATCAATGACAGCAGGATGACCCAAAAGATCCTTCGGGACCTCTTCCAGGCGACGCCTGCGCCCGCAATTGCGAAGAGAAGGAACGGCCAAAAGATCTCCCGGGGGAGGTTCGACATGAAGAGACCGAACTGTTTTCGCATGACCTCGGTTCCGGAAAACATCCAGACGCGGTACTGTTTACCTGAAACATGGCGGAACAGGTTTTCCAGCGATGAAGGGTCTCCCCAATTCAATGGCGGCGATGAGTGCGATCTCACATATACGACGAGGTACCAAGAGAGTCCGACGGCGAAGAAGGGGACAAGACGGAGCGCGGTCCGATACAGGGCATTCCTGTCGCGATACGTGCTGAGGTACCCGAAGATAACTGCGGGGGCGAGGAGAAGGGTCGTCATGTGGTTGGAAAAGCCGAACCCCGCAATCAGCGTCATGAGCGCCCACATCCGAAATCCACCGGATGCATCCGAAGCTGAGGAGGAGATCGCATGCGTCAATACGAGCAGGAGAAGGCAGGCAAGGAACAGATGCAGCGCATAGACCTCGAAGGAGATTGCCTGTAACCAGACCGTCGTGCTCACGCCGAGCATGAGCGCAGACAATGCGGCAATGCCGTTGTCGAGGTAGCGGTTCAATGCCCCGGGAGGAGGAGCCGGCCACATCAATCCCAAGAACCGGCGAACCACGACCGAAAATATGCCGCATGCTGAAGCCGTAAGGAATGCGGCAAGCACGTTGAGACGCACGAGAGCCGAGCCCGGCGCCGGAATGGAGAGCGTTGCTCTCGCCAACGTGGTCATCAGCGGATACCCCGTCGGATGTGCGATACCCATTGTATGCGCGACTGCGACGAGTTCACCAGTGTCGGTCCATCCGATCGTCGTCGAGATGGTCGGCAAGTACACCGACAACATGATCAGCGTTACTGCGATGCCCGTCCAGAGATCACGTCGGTTCATGTTCGCGCAGAGAGATGATCGGTTCGACGCATGACTTCGAGGAAGATCGTACGAGTGGACTTCATGGTCGCACGAAGGTGCGCAACAAATCCGCGGCGATCCCATCGTCCCGTCGACAGCGCGAGAACATCCATGACCTTCGAATCGGAGGGGAGGATGGAAGTTGTCGATGTGGAATTGAGTCGCACTACAACTTCAGTATGGCGAAGGAAGTTCAGCGCCTCCTGTAGCCGCTTCAGTTCGCCTGAGCGCAGGTGACGCGACGCAGAGGCGGCTCTCAAAACTTCTCCGGTCGGTCGAGCAGCAGTGATACCCTTCAGCCAGGCCCCCGCCTGTGCAATGAACTCAATGTCGGCTATCCCTCCGGCATTGACTTTGAGGTCCGTCGCTCCCTTTTCTGAACGCTCGTCGGCCATCCGCTTCCGCATTTTCCGAAGATACGATCCGGGTCGCGCTATCACCCGAGTCGGGGCACTTCGAAGAATCCCGGTAACTTTCTTCACAATGTCTCCGTGAGCCAGCAACACCCGGGATCTCTTCAATGCGATCAGCTCCCACAACTCTGCCCGACTGCGGAGGTACTCCCCTAAATAGCCCAATTCAACTGCGAGGGGTGCGTTTCTTCCTTCCGGCCGGAGTCGAAAGTCCGTCCGGTATGCGCCGCCCGATTCCGATAACGCTCGGACCAATGCTCCCGCAAAATGTTCCGCTCGATCGGCGGATGTCCGAGCACCATCATACAACAACACCAGATCCAGGTCCGAACCAACCGACATCTCACGGCTCCCGAATCTTCCCACGGCGAGCAAGGCCAGACCTTCTGCAGCCGTTCTTTCGGATGCGTTCGATCGGATGGAATCTGCGCAGGCGTTAACAATGTCGTCTGCCAGCCGAGACAGCTCCAATCCGAATGACGTTATACCGATTCTTCTTGAAAGGAACCTGACGGCAGAACGGGTCTCATTAAAGAGACGGTAGCGATAGACGTCCTCTTTCAAAAGAAAAGACCATCCGGGTGCTGACGAACCGAGGAGCTGCGTGGCGCTTCCGATGAGCGACTCCCACAACAGGGGCTCCGCAAGGAATCGTTCGGCAAGCACGCTGCTCAGCGTGAGCGTACGAATGAGAACTTCCCTCAAAGCCGGACGCGTAAGGGCTTGCCGCAACGAGGCGGCGTGCGCCGGCGAATCCAAGAGACTCTGCAGCCGGGGCCGGAGGACGACGGGCATCGGCGACCGTTCAATAATTTCATCGACAGAACGAAGCTCTCGATTCCGATCGTAATCTGGAGTGGCAGTTTTCAGGTGACGCGAAGACGGGGTATCTTTTCCTTCCCTTCCACCTGTTATCATGTCGAATTGGTCTTTCACAAATGCCCGATGACCGTCGAGCACCTTTCGAAAGTGAGTTGCCGATGCAAAGCCGAGCTTGCGAGCCAGAAGCGACGTCTCCACTTCTTCTTCCGGAAGGTCGTGCGTCTGGGCTCCGTGGAAAAGCTGCAATCGGTGTTCCACCTTTCGCAAGAACCAGTATGCGTCAATCAGGCGATCGGCCGTCGTTGAGTCGATGATCTTCCGTTCCGCAAGCGCATGCATTGTGCGGACGGTATGCGACGAACGAAGCACGTCATCCTTGCCTCCATACAAGAGCTGAAGGCCTTGTACGAGGAATTCAATGTCCCGAATGCCCCCCGACCCGAGCTTGATGTTCGTTGCACCCGGGTGTTGCCGCTCGATGGATCGCTTCATCTCAGCGATCTCCTCCCAGGGAGGACGAAGTGACGTTCGGGGAAAGACGAACGGGACAAGGTCCTTCATGAACGAAGCGCCCACCCCGCCGTCTCCGGCTATGGGACGCGCCTTGATCAGCATCTGTCGTTCCCACGTTGCGCCGCGGGCTTCATAGTACGATCTGTAGGCCGCAAGGGACATCGCAAGAGGCCCCGATGTTCCGTCCGGTCGAAGTCGCAGGTCGACACGGTACAAATGACCCTCGGGCGTGAATTCGGTCAACGCGGCCAGTGACGACTCGGCCAGGCGCGCGTGGTATTCATGCAATGTGCGCATACGGCCGGCCTCTGCCGCCAGTTCTCCGTCCTTGTCGTAGACGAACACGAGGTCTATGTCGGAGCTGAAGTTCAATTCGTCCCCGCCGAGCTTTCCCAATCCGATGACGGCCAGAGTGGATGGACAATTCCAGCCGAGTCGGCGGTTGAGCTCCTCATGCGCAACGCCGAGGACCGTATCGACGATCGCATCGGCAAGAGCGGAGAGCTCGGCCGTGATCGTTCCTTCGTCGGCTTCCCCCAGGATCTCCCGCGCGCCGATCCTCAACATTTCACGCCTGTGCAATCGTTTCAGTGCGTCGTGCTTGCGTTCACCTCGTTCAAACGGGACGACGGCCGAAGATGCTTCGCGACGAAAGTCGTCGGCTGTCTTAGTCCGACGCATTTCCCCGGATACCGTCAGCCACCTAAGCAGCTCGGGATTGCGGACAAGGATATCTGCCAGGTATTGTGATTGACCGACGAGTTCGAGAAAGACGTCGAGCAGGACCGTGTGCTCCTGGAAGTCGGTGAGGAAGGACGTGGAAAACCCAGATTCCAAAAAACGGACGAGGTTCACTACTGCGCGTTCCGGGTCCGGCAGTTCTCCCGCCTTGAGAATGAGGCGAGAGCGGAATGCATCCGGCCGCACTCCGCTGCGGAGGGCGAGCTCTTCTATCGTACGTATGGCGTGTTCAAATCGTGGAGTCACGGCAATACGTGAAAGATACCGAAAAATGCGCTCCTCTCCCACCGTTGCTTCTCCCGGACCCTTGCTCTATATTGTCGTGTCTCCATTATTGCCCATTCACCACTCCTCTCTTTATTCTCGTCCTCACTATGGTCAAGCTTGTCGCTTTGTATCGCATGCCGGAGGACACGAAGGCATTCGACGATCATTACGAATCGATCCACACACCGCTCGTTAAGAAATGGCCGGGCCTGAAAAGACTTGAGGTCGCAAGGATCACTGGAGCCCCCATCGGCGAGCCAAAACACTATCTGATCGCCGAAATGTATTTTGAGGACCAGGACGCTTTACAGCGCGCGCTGTCGTCTCCTGAAGGCAAAGCGGCCGCCAGAGATGTGATGGATTTTGCGGGAAGTCTTGTGCAGATGTTCTATGCGGAGGTGAAGGAATGACTGATTGTGTATGGCTCAGTTGACGATCTTTCACACGCACTTCTCCATTCGTAATTCGAGTATTCGTTATTCGTAATTCACTGCTGCTTCTTCACGTAAGCCATTCACACCTTCATCGCATATGTCGACCTACTCAGGCCTCCCCCACAAATCCTTTCGTTTCAAATACATTCTCTACGAAAAGAAGCGCTGGACCGCATTTATCACGATCAATCGTCCCGACGTTCACAATTGTCTAAACCTCGAATCGTTGAGGGAGCTCGGTGCGGCATTCGAAGATGCCGCGTGGGACGATGGAGTGGCAGTTGTGGTCCTTACCGGCGCCGGCAACAAGGCCTTCTGCACAGGGGCAGACCTGAAAGAATGGCACCGGGATTTCCTTCCGAATCCGGGCGATTTCCACAAATGGATGGGCGTGTTCATCGAGACGTTCGAACGGCTTCGCAACATCGGTAAACCGACGATTGCGCGACTTAACGGAATGGTTGTCGGAGGAGGGAACGAGCTTCAGATGTCGTGCGATCTCGCGATCGCAGCGGATGATGTCTACATACGGCATGTTGGAACGGAACACGGGAGCGTTCCGGCTGCGGGTGCAACGCAATGGCTGCCGTTGATCGTTGGAGATCGTCGGGCGCGCGAGATCCTGTTCTTCTGCGAAAAGATCACGGCTCGCAAGGCGCTCGAATGGGGTCTTGTCAACGAAGTCGTTCCGAGGGGGGAACTGGACGAAGCAGTCGAACGCATGGTCCACAAGCTTGTCAAGAAACTGCCGGAATGCACGAGGTACACGAAACAGCAGCTCAACTTCTGGAAGGACCTCTCCTGGGCAATGACAATCGGCCACGCACGCGACTGGCTGACCACACATACGGGCTCGGATGAAGTGCGCTTGAGCATCGAGGCATTCATGAACAAGCAGCCCGTGGACTATGAAAGAATTCGCCGCACATCCGGCGGAGTTCGTACCGCACCGGAGACCCAAAAGCAGCGGAAAAAGAAAGATTGAACGATGAACGAAAAACTCATAGTGACTTCCAAAGAGGATGGCTACGCAATCGTCCAATTCAATCGCCCCGACGTACTTAACGCCATTAATATGGAGGCCATGACGGAGCTCGTCGATGCACTCGAAGCGCTCGACAAGGATGACGACGTCCGCTGTATCATCCTCACGGGGAACGAGAAAGCGTTTGCAGCCGGGGCAGACATCAAAGAAATGGCGGACGCATCCGCGATGGAGATGCTCAAACGGGACCAATTCGCGCGCTGGGACCGTATCCGCAAGGTGAAGAAACCAATCGTGGCGGCGGTCAGCGGCTTTGCACTCGGCGGCGGCTGCGAACTGATGATGACGTGCGACATTGTGATCGCATCAGAGACCGCACGAATCGGCCAGCCGGAGATCAATATCGGCGTCATGCCGGGGGCAGGAGGAACACAGCGCCTTACACGCGCCGTCGGCAAGGTAAAGGCGATGGAAATGGTGTTGACAGGTTCGATGATATCCGCCGACGAAGCGCTGCGTTGGGGCCTGGTGAATCGCGTCGTTCCGGTCGAATACGTCCTCGAGGAAGCAAAGAACCTGGCTCGCGAGATCGCTTCAAAGCCCCCAGTGGCCGTTCGCTTGGCCAAAGAAGCGGTCCTGAAGTCCTTTGACACGACCATCGAGGGTGGCCTTGAATTCGAACGAAAGAACTTTTACATGCTCTTTGCAAGCGACGATCAGAAAGAAGGGATGAAGGCGTTCGTGGAGAAACGAAAGGCGACGTGGAAAGGGAAATAGGATGAATCCCAACGTCTTGTCGCCGTTGTCGCTCAGCGGCATCATCACCGCCGCCATCGATCTCATGAAAACGACCTATCTCCGTATTCTCGGAGTGGCCGCCGTCGTTTTCCTCCCGGCCTCGCTGTTATCCATGGTCGGCTTCACGGTTATGTATGGAATGTTGGGAGAGTTTGCGAACGGCGAGGAGCTCCCCTCGTGGGCGAATCTCGCAAGACTTCTTTTCTCGTTTGTGATCATCGCGACTGCGGCTGTCCTGTCGTTACTGAGTTCGAACGCTTCAACGGTCGGCGGGTCGCGGATCATCGCTTCGGAATTCGAAGGGACCCGGTTGTCCGTCGGACATGCGCTTTCGAACGTCTTCCACAAGGACACGCTGAACGGATTTCTCCTTTCATTCGTGCTACTGTTGGCGCTTTTCATGGTCATGGCCCTGTTCTTCGTGCTGATCTTGATCATGGCCGTTGGCGGCCAGGAGAATGGGTTCGCCCTAGTGTTCCTTGTGTTCATCATGTTCGCCCTCCTCCTCCCTTCGATTCTGATGATGGCATTCTATTCCCAGGTCGGCATGATCGTGATCTCCTGGGAACACCTTGGTCCTTTTGCAGCGCTCGGACGGGCGTCGCATCTTATGGGTGGACTGTGGTGGCGCACGCTGGGGGTCTGGTTTTTCATGACGTTCATTGCGTACGTCGTCCAAATGGTGATCTCCATCCCCTTTTTCATCACAACACTTGGACCGCTATACTACAAGATGTTCATGATGATCATGGAACGTGGAGGCGAGCAGTTGGATCCGTCTGACATCAATCGGCTGTTCGCCCAATTCGGTTGGGCGATCGGGCTCATTTCCTATGTTTCATCGGTTGCGTTCTCCGCACTCCAGCCGATCTATTTATCCGTCATCTTTGCCGACCTCCGCGCGCGCAAAGGATCACCAGTGACGGCCTAAAGCGGAATACCCTTCCACACCGTGCTTGAATTCGACCATTGATACGAACATGAAGACATTGGCTCCCGGCATCACTCGAACCCGCACTTTGCTCATATCACTCTTCCTTCTCATTCCTTCATTTTCACTTTCTCAACTCAAGCCCTTCACATTCGCATTTCTCAGCGATACTCATGTTGGCAGTGGTACTGGGGCGGAGGATCTCGCGATCACAGTTGAGGACCTCAATGCGATCGATTCCGTAGCATTTGTCGTGCTTACAGGGGATATCACGGAATTCGGGGCGAACAAGGAGTTCGAAGAGACCAAAATCATTCTCAACAAGTTGAACAAACCGTACTACATCATTCCCGGCAACCACGATACGAAATGGTCGGAGTCGGGATGTTCACATTTTGCGAAAGTGTTCGGGGCGGACCGCTTCGTGTTTCAGCATGGCGGCTACACGTTCTTCGGCTTACATGAAGGCCCGATGATGCGCATGGGAGACGGGCATTTCGCTCCAGAAGATATTCGGTGGGTCGATTCCCTCCTTGCGACTATTCCCGAACAGGCACCGCTGTTCTTCCTCACCCATTATCCGCTCGACTCCGGACTGGACAACTGGTTTGAAATGACGGACCGGCTTCGGAAACGGAACACACAAGCGGTCCTGGTAGGACACGGACATTCCAACAGAAAAATGGAGTTCGAAGGAATTCCGGGGATCATGGGGAGGTCTAACCTGCGGGCACAAGCGAAACAGAATGGCTACAACCTGGTGACGCTGCAAGCCGATTCCGCCTTCTTTCACGTGCGGCACCCGGGGAAAGAAACGAGACCCGCCTGGCATGCGATCGGACTCGGCACGCGAACATATGAGGAATCGGGAACCGCATTCAGTCGTCCGGACTACATCGTCAATTCCCAATACACGTCCGTCACTCCTGTCTGGAAAGTATCGACCGGATATACCATTACCGGCGGGGCGGCAATTGCCGGCGACCGTGTGATCGCTGGAGACAGGAGCGGCGTCGTCCGTGCATTGAACGCAGAGACTGGAAAGGAGCTCTGGAAGTTCAGGTCGGTCAACGCGGTCCTGACGACGCCCGAGGTCTCTGGAAACGCCGTTGTGGCCACCTCAACCGACGGAAATGTGTATGCTCTCGACTTGAAGACCGGCAAAGAGCTGTGGCATCATTCGACTGGATTGCCGAATGTCGCATGCCCGGCTATTCAGGACGAAATTGTGTACGTGGGTGGAAGCGACGGCAAGTTTCGGGCGCTTCGGCTGAAGGACGGCTCGGCGGTTTGGACGTTTGACAGCGTGAAGGCATTCATCGAAACAAAAGCGCTGGTCACAGCGACATCCGTCATCTTTGGCGCTTGGGATTCCTATCTTTATTGCCTGGACAAGGCCAACGGATCACTAATATGGAAATGGAACAACGGCACAAACGGACGGGGGCTTTCCCCCGCCGCCGAATGGCCAGTGGCCGCAAATGGACGGATCTTCGTCGTTGCTCCTGACCGAGCTGCGACCGTACTTGAAGAGAAGGATGGTTCCGTCGTTTGGAGGTCGAAGGCACATCAGGTACGTGAATCGGCCGGCATATCGAAAGACGGGGCCCGTTTCTATGCGAAATGCATGAACGATACGCTCTTCGCCTATGACGCTGCTTCAAATGTCGAGAAACTGGTGTGGGCGACTGACTGCAAATACGGCTACGACATCGATCCATCGATGCCGATGGAGCGAGACGGGAAGGTCTTTTTCGGAACAAAGAACGGTCTCGTGTTTTGCCTCGATGGAAAGACAGGATCGATCGAATGGACGCACAAGATCTCGAATACGATCGTGAACACAGTTGCGCCGATCGATGGCAAATCCGTTGTAGTCACAGATTTTGATGGAAACATCGTACTCCTGAGGAATTCGGACTAGTGAAATCCAGTTAGGCCGCGGAAAATCCACCCCTTCGCTCCCATTTACGAATAGGAGACAGATATGAAACGAGTCACTGGCATCGGCGGTATTTTCTTCAAGGCCAAAGACGCTCCATCACTGCAGGCTTGGTACAAGCGGCACTTGGGAATCGATGTCCAAGTCTGGGGCGGAGCTGCCTTCACTTGGACCGACGCCGAGGGCAAGCCGGTTGCAGGCACAACTGCCTGGCTCATCGATCCGCAGGAAAGTAATCACTTTGCTCCGAGCTCTGCTCCCTTCATGGTCAACTACCGAGTGGAAGACCTCCACGCTTTGGTCAAGGTCTTGAAGGAAGAAGGCTGCAATGTGCTCGAGAAGATTGATGAGTCAGAGTACGGGAAGTTCGCCTGGGTAATGGATCCGGATGGAAACAAGGTGGAACTCTGGGAACCACCAGCCGGGCAATAATGTCGCCACCTTACGAGTATCCACCGCGGCCTAACCCGCTATTCAACCTGACCTGCCTTCGGCAGGCCGGTTAGTAGCAACGTTAGACCGACAAACGATCGTCAGCACCGATATCGACGCCCCGTGTTGCCCATGGGCTATAGATCATCACTTAGTATTTCAGAGAGCAGTGGCGGTATTACGTTGACTAGTTCTCATGATTCCAAGCCTCAAGGTATCGTTGCAAAATTACTGTCGATCCCAATGGGGTTGCTGTTCAAGGGCGTGGCGAAAAAGGCCCTCCTGCAAGACCTCAACGATATTAAGGCCGCGGTTGAACAGAAATGATCGATTGCGGCCTAACAACAGCGTGCTGCGGACGGCGCTCCGCGCCGCCGCTGATGCTGAGCGTTGTCATTGAGCCCCGTATGGCGAATTTGAAGATTTTCCACGATGGGCCACTAAGATGAAAACGAAGAATCACGAAGAAAGATTAGAATTCCATCCCAAATTTCCCTTGGCGTGTTGGCGGTTGAATATTAACAGGCAATAGGTTATCCATGGCTCAGTACGAAACGTTGCTGTATTCGGTATCCGACGGAACAGGCACAATCACCATGAATCGTCCGGACGTCTACAACGCATTGAATGAGGTGATGAAGAAGGAATTGAACGACGTGTTCAAAGAAGCGGAAAGGGATCCGGCAATTCGGTGCATCGTCCTTCGCGGATCCGGTGAAAAAGCTTTCTGCTCGGGCCAGGACCTTAAAGAACACCAGGGAAAGAAACGGTCGTTGAAGGAATCGCTCCTGAAGAGTTACAATCCGCTTATCAAGAAGATGCGATCCATTGAAAAACCGGTCATCGGCATGATCAATGGCGTTGCGGCTGGCGCCGGGTTAAGCATTGCGCTGGCGTGCGATATGCGCACTATGGCCGACACCGCGAAACTCATTGAGGTCTTTGTGCGCATTGCTCTCGTTCCGGACTCCGGCTCGCACTGGTTCCTTCCTCGCCTCGTCGGCATGGCGCGGGCGTTCGAGTATTCCGCGCTCGGCGGAGATATCACAGCCTCCGAGGCCGAACGAGTTGGCCTTGTCAACAAAATTGTCCCTTCGGCACATCTGGAACAGGAAACAATGGAACTGGCGGCGAGACTCGCAAAAGCCCCGACAAAAACCATCGGCCTCATCAAACGCACGTTGAACAGATCTCTTGCCTCTGACCTCGATGCGCTCCTCGAGTACGAAGCGACGATCCAGGAAATCGCTTCGCAATCGGAAGATCATAAGGAAGGCATAGCGGCGTTCCTGGAAAAACGACCGGCTCAGTTCAAAGGCATTTGAACATCTCCGTCCTTCTCCTGACTCCTGACTTCTGAATCCTGACTTCTGCCTACTGCCTACTGTTTTCTATCATCCCACATCTTGCTTCTCCCCCCATCCTTCCGTAGTTTCACCCGTCCCCTCACTTCATTTTCCTTTTTTACATGTTCAAATACGTAGGCGTGATCGGTGCCGGAACCATGGGAGCGGGTATCGCCATGGCGATCGCTACCTGCAAGTCCGACGTCTATCTCTATGACGTCAACGACACCGTCTTGCGCCGGGCGGTTGAACGGATCAAATCCGACCTCAAAAAGGGGGTCCAAAAGGGGAAATTAACGACGGAAGAGTCGCTTTCTATTATAGAGCGCATCCGCCCGAAGACGCATCTCCCCGATCTTAGCCCCTCGGATTTCATAATCGAGGCAGTAGTTGAAGATTTGCGTGTGAAGCGGGACCTGCTCCGCCGCGTCGAAGAGGTCGTCAAACACGGAACGATCATCGCCTCAAATACTTCCTCCCTTCCCATAACTTCCATTGCTGCCGGGGTTAAGCTGCCATCCAAGGTCGTGGGAATGCATTTCTTCAACCCCGCTCACATCATGAAATTGGTGGAAGTCATTCGGGGGGACAGGACGTCGGAGGAAACGATTCATTCGACAATGGCGTTTGCATCATCACTTGGCAAAACTCCTGTTATCGTTAAGGACACGCCTGGTTTCATTGTGAACCGTGTGGCGCGCCCCTTTTACGGTGAAGCCCTTAGGATAGCCGGTGAAAACATCGCAACCTATGCGCAAATCGACCGGATTTGCAGGTCCGTCGCCGGTTTCGCAATGGGCCCGTTCGAGTTGATGGACCTTATCGGGATTGACGTTAATCTTTCGGTCACACAGTCGATGTACGATCAGTTTTCCGGCGAACCGAGATATCGTCCTCATCCTATCCAGAAGAGAATGGTGGAGGCTGGAAAATTGGGACGAAAAACGAATGAAGGCTTCTACACGTACGACGAATTCAAGAAAACGAAAGTCGAAGGAAGTGGGAACTAAGAAGAGAACACCGGCGCTCGTCCGCACACCGACATCAGGAAGAGATCTCGCGCTGCCAAAGTCGGAACCGCTACCTTCTTCCGGAAGACCGGTTGCAGTCATTTCCGGTGAACGCGGGACGGCGCTTGAGTATGCTTCCATCTGCGTCACCGGGGGCTATGACGTTGCACTGTGGAGCGTTCATCCGCCTGTCGAAAAAAAAGACCTGCCCGAGAGAATCACAGCTTCCACGATCCCCCCGAGGTCGGCATCAGTCGCCCTTGAACTGACCAACGTGGACCAAGGGGGCAAGCGCAAGAACATTGAGCACCTCGACCGGGCACTGGCGCCGGACATCGCCATCCTCTCCTCCTCGCTGACGGTATCTGCATCGGAGCAGGCGTCTTGGATCACCGGCCGGCACAGGCTCGTCGGTTTTGCGGGTTTGCCCACGTTCGGGAATGCACAAGTTGTTGAGGTTGCACCGACCGTCCACACACCACGTCAGACCATGCAGGTTGCCCGAGTGTTTTTCCGTTCGCTTGGCAAAGACGTCGAACTTGTGCAGGACCGCGTGGGGCTTGTTTCCGCCCGCATTATTTGTCAGCTTATCAACGAAGCGGCTTTCGCATTGCAGGACGACATCGCACTCCCCGAAGATATTGACACGGCGATGAAACTTGGTGTATCTTACCCGCACGGTCCGCTGGAATGGGCCGACCGTATTGGCGTCGACAACGTCGTGGCAGTGCTCTCGGCGCTTCAACGGGAGTATCAGGAGGAACGGTATCGCGTCGCCCCGTTGCTCCGGAATCTTGCGCTGGGTGGTACGTGGTGGCGCAGGTCGGCAGTGGAATCAAGCACGGAAGGTCAATCATGAAACATGCTACGGCAATCGCGGCATCCCTCCTTCTTCCAGTCCTGGCTGCTGCACAGCCGAAGATCTCGGTGGACAAGAGTGAGATCGACCTTGGCGTCATCTACCGCGGCGCGACCAAGAACGCTTCGTTTACGATAAAGAACATCGGCAACGAGCCCCTCAAGATCCTGCAGGTCCAGCCCTCCTGCGGCTGCACGGCGGTAAAGAAACCGAAAGACGTGCTGGCACCCGGTGAATCAGACATGGTCGAGGTCGAATTCAGCTCTGCGTCATTCCGCGGTCGTGTGGACACAAAGCGTGTCGACATACTCACGAACGATCCTGTTGCAGAATATTTCGCTGTAAAGCTGCTCGCTGAAGTTCGCGAGGAGCTCGTGCCGATGAACGGTACAAGCTTGGTCTGGTTTGGAACGGTCACAGTCGGTTCTCAGGCCGAACAGAAGATCACCTTTACGAATTCCACGAACAAACCGATCACGATCCGCAATTCCGTCCCCTCCTCTCCGCGCCTCAAAGTTTTCACGGACAAGAAACGGCTCGCGCCAAACGACTCTGTCGAGGTGGTCGTCACTGTTCGAGCGGACAAAGAAGGCTACACCACGGATCACATCGATCTTCAGACTGACAGCAAGAACCAGCCAAAAGTGACGATTAACGTTTCTTTTATCGGCACGAAAGGTTCCTGAACCTTTCTCCGGGCCTGCGCACATGATCTCTGCCTCCGGAACGCCGGAAGTATTTCGTTCAGCCGCGCGCGAAGCAGTCTTTCTTCTCGTTATTTCCCTCCTCCTCGGATTGTCGTACAACGGCATTACGGGGAAAGGCATCTTTGGCCCTCAGCATCGGGCAAGACCCGCCTCCACTTCGAACGTTCAGGCCCCCGAGATCATTCCGCTGGAGCGAGCACAAACGCTGTTCGCGTCGGGCGCCGTCTTCATAGATTCACGGCACGCATACGATTTCGAACTCGGTCATATCACAGGGGCCTTCAGCATCCCTTTGAAATCCGCCGACGAAGACATCGCCGCCTTGACCGTTCCGCGTGATCGGACGCTCGTCGTCTATTGCGACGGAGCGGACTGCAATTCCAGCCTGGAAATCGGCTCGAAGCTTTCGCTTGCCGGCTTCACAAGCGTCAAGATCTTCTTCAGCGGCTGGCAGGCATGGAAGCAGGCCGGCCTTGAAACAGAAGGGGGTCGGAAGTGAAAACACTGCTGACACATCCCTGGCTGAATCTCCTCACGCGTACTGTGGTCGGCAGCATTTTCATCTTCTCGAGTGTCGAGAAGACCGCAGATCCCGGTGCGTTCGCCGTTCTCTTGGACAATTACAGGCTCCTGCCATATGACTTCTCGCTCGCTGTGGCGACGGTGCTGCCGTGGGTCGAACTTGTTTGCGGTGTGGCAGTGCTCGCGGGGATCGCACATCGTGGAGCGTCGCTCATCCTTGGAGTGTTGACAATAGGGTTCACCGTTGCCGTCGTCTCCGGCCTGCTTCGCGGCCTCGACATATCGTGCGGTTGCTACACACTCGACCCGGAGGTGGGCAAGATCGGATGGTCCAAGGTCGTGGAGAACACGGGGCTCATTCTTTTGTTCGTTTTTCTGGTATATTCCACGGGCACACGGTGGACATTCGACCGAATGCTCGATCGCTCCACTGTTCCGGAAGAACACATATCCTGATCCGTTGTCCGGACTCTTCGTTCGTTTTCCTCCCTGCGGACTTTATTCCATTCCATTGTACATTCCGGTAGATTTTAGGAAAATCAACCATTACGTACCTGTTAACTTTCCATGACCTCCCGTCAACCTTCCGAAGCATACATCATTGATGCTGTTCGCACACCAGTGGGAAAATACGGCGGAGCCCTGAAGGACATACGTCCGGATGATCTTTCTGCTTTGGTGTTGCGTACCATTGCAACGCGCACGAAGATTGACCCGGCTGTTATCGACGACGTCTTGTGGGGTTGCGCAAATCAAGCCGGCGAGGATAATCGCAATATTGGCAGAATGGCAGTACTCCTGGCAGGATTTCCTCACAGCGTTCCGGCCGCAACGATCAACCGATTGTGCGGCTCCAGTCTTGAGGCCATCAACCAGGCAGCAAGAGCCATTTGGTCCGGAGATTCCTCGGTGATCATCGCCGGCGGCGTGGAGTCAATGAGCAGGGCTCCCTATGCCATTCCAAAGAACGTGTCAGGCCAGACGCTCTTTGGCAATCTCACGGCCTATGATACCGCACTCGGATGGCGTTTCCCAAACCCGAGAATGGAAAAACTCATTCCGCTTGAGTCCATGGGCGAGACTGCAGAAAATATCTTCGAACGCTGGAACATCGGTCGAGAGGACCAGGACCGCTTCGCGTTGAGAAGTCATGAACGGGCAGTTGAAGCGACGATTGAGGGCAGATTCGTTGAGGAAATCGTCGACGTGGAGGTTCCACAGCGCAGCGGCGATCCGGTCGTGGTTGCCGAGGATGAGGGCCCGCGTGCCGACACCTCGATGGAAAAGCTGGGAAAACTCTCTCCCGCATTTCGGAAGAACGGCACAGTGACAGCAGGGAATTCGTCATCACTGAACGACGGCGCGGCTGGCATCTTAGTTGTTGGTGAGAAGAGAATGAAGGAACTGGGCCTTACGCCGATGGCCCGTATCGTCGCAACAGGAGTCAGCGGCGTCGACCCCCGCATCATGGGCGTCGCTCCGGTCTCTGCAACTCAGTCGGCACTTGTGAAGGCGCACCTGACCGTGAAAAACCTAGACCTCGTGGAGCTCAACGAGGCATTCGCAGTCCAATCGCTTGCAGTCATCAAAGAGCTTGGGTTGGACCCGGAGATTACAAACGTGAACGGCGGAGCGATCGCTCTTGGTCATCCGCTCGGCTGTAGCGGGGCACGGATCATGACCACCCTGGTTCACGAGTTGCGAAGACGACATGCCAAGCATGGGCTTGCTACCATGTGCATAGGGGTCGGCCAGGGAATTTCGACAATCATTGAGAGAGCGTAATAGAGAGTGAAATGGTTAATTGCCGTACGAGGAGCATGTGTTGGTTGAATGGTGAATCGATCTGCTTCGCTTTAATTGTGGCCTGTTTAGTGTCCCAGTATTCCGTCTTTTCTCTCAGTTTCGCCTTTCGATTGACGACCCGCCTGACTTCGGAGGACTCAACTGGCGGGCAGGTTCACGATTCTCAATTCACCACCTAAGATCATTCTTTGATATTCTTTGCTTTGACAACGGAGGTAGCATATGAAAGAGCGGCGTGAGTACTACAAGAACCTGAAGCCGGAAAGTCTGATGATGAGCTTCGGGTATAAACCGGAGTGGTCGGAAGGTTCGGTCAAGTCACCTATTTTCCAGACCTCTACCTTCGCATTCACATCTGCGGAAGAAGGAAAGGCACACTTTGAGCTGGCGTATGGCAAGCGGGAACTTGGTCCGTCCGAGGAACCCGGACTTGTGTACACCCGCATTAACAATCCGGACCTGGAGATCCTTGAAGACCGGTTGTGTCTGTGGGACGGCGCCGAGGCATGTGCGGTGTTCGCAAGCGGAATGGCAGCCATTGCGACGACGCTCATGGAATTTCTTGAACCCGGTGATCTCGTGCTCTTCAGTGAGCCTCTCTATGGCGGTACCGACCATGTGCTCCGCCATTTTCTGCCAAAAATGGGAGTCACCGCCGTCAGTTTTATGCCCGGACACACGACCGAGGATATTCGCCGCATTCTGCGGAAAAGCGGGAAAGAAAAGGAACTGGCAATGATCTACATCGAGAGTCCAGCCAATCCTACGAACGACCTCATTGACATCGGCATGTGCGTCAAGCTTGCCCGCGAATTCTCGAGGCCCGATCGGCACGTACTGACCGCCATGGACAATACGTTCCTCGGTCCCGTGTTCTCCCATCCTTTGCAGTTCGGAATCGACCTGGTCCTGTATTCTGCGACGAAATACATCGGCGGCCACAGCGACGTCATCGCCGGCGCCTGTCTCGGGTCGACCGCGCTCATCTCACGGGTCCGCAAACTGCGTTCATTCCTGGGTACGATGGCCGGCGCGCACACCGGTTGGCTCCTTATGCGGTCACTCGAAACCCTGAAACCACGCATGACGTTGCAGAACGAGAACGCACAGAAGATCGCCGCATGGCTGTCGGGGCACCCCAAGGTCGCCAAGGTGTACTACCCTGGTCTCTTGAAAGAGAGTGACCCCCAGTATCGGATCTTCAAGGAGCAATGTCTCGCCCCCGGCGCGATGATCAGCTTCGACGTCTTCGGTGGCGAGCGGGAAGCCTTCCGGTTGCTCAATTCCCTGAAGATGATAAAGCTCGCGGTGAGCCTGGGAAGCACCGAGTCTCTTGCAGAACATCCATATTCCATGACCCACTGCGGTGTGGACGACGCCGTAAAGAAAGAGATCGGCATTACCGATAAGATGATCCGGCTTTCCGTCGGGATCGAGGCGGCTGAAGACATCATTTGGGACCTTGAGCAGGCGCTGGCACGGGTAGAAACCCCCGGAAGCACTACGATTTCCCGTGCAGAAACCGAGCCGCTGACAGCCTGAACATGAATCACTTATCATAGGGATAGCCTGGAAAGCTCTTTTATGAAGAGTCCCCACGAAGGACACGAAGACAGCAATTCGGATTGAATTCACTTTCCGTGTCCTTTCGTGGACCGTATTTCCAAAGGACTACCCCTCAGTCCGCGATTTGATACGTCCCTTCCTTCTGCTTATCTTCTCCGCACTGCATTCCTCCTAGACAACAACCTGTTCTTGCGATCTGAACGGAGGCTGTTCATGCTTCTTCGTGGAATTCTGACCTCGCTTTTAAGCTGCATCATTCTCCATACATCATCCGCACAGCAGACGTACGACGTCAAGTCATCCTACAATAAGTTCGAGCATATGGTCCCGGTCCGTGACGGTGTACGATTGTTCACGGCTGTCTATGTCCCGAAGGACACGATCCGATCCTATCCGATCCTCTTGACGAGAACGCCCTATTCCTGCGCTCCGTATGGTGCGAATGAGTATCCGACAACCGTTGGCACCCAACGCGCACGATATTTCAAGGACGGGTACATCATCGTCTATCAGGATGTTCGCGGTCGGCACATGTCGGAAGGCGAATACGAGAATGTCCGTCCCTACAAGCCCGTGAAGAAATCGCCGAAGGACATCGACGAAACAACGGATACGTACGACACGGTCGAGTGGCTTCTGAACAACGTGAGGCCCCACAACGGCCGGGTAGGCATCAGCGGCATCTCATATCCGGGATTCTATGCGTGGATGGGGACGATTGACGCGCACCCCGCCGTGAAAGCGACATCGCCGCAGGCACCGGTTTCGAAATGGATGGGAGGAGACGACTTCTTCCATAATGGCGCCTTCCTTCTCCCGCACGCGTTCAACTTCTACGCCTGGTTCGGCTGGCCCCGACCCCTCCCCACGTCTGTCCCCAATCAGAATTTCGACCACGGGACTCCGGACGAGTATTCGTTCTTCCTCCGCCTCGGCGCGCTGCCGAACGCCAATCGTCTGTATTTCCACGACAGCGTGGCTTTTTGGAACACCATCATGCGCAACGGGGTGTGGAATGATTTCTGGGCGAAGAGAAACATTCATCCACACCTGAAAGATCTTCGTCCGGCCACACTCGTCGTCGGCGGATGGTTCGACACGGAAAACCTTTTCGGCGCCCTCCATACGTATGCAGCGAACGAGCGGCAATCACCGCAGACTGTCAATACGCTGGTGATGGGACCCTGGTATCACGGACAATGGAACAACGAAAACGGAGATTCTCTCGGCGCGATCCACTGGGGATCATCGACATCCCGATTCTATACCGACAGCATTGAGGCTCCATTCTTCGAACATTATTTGAAAGACGGCCCCTCCCCGAATCTTCCGGAAGTCTTCGCATTCAACACCGGCGTCAATATATGGAAGCGGCTCCCCGCATGGCCGCCGAAAGATGTTGAGCCCAGAAAAGTTTTCTTTCGCGAAGGATCCACCCTTTCCTTCGTTGCGCCGCCGAAGATGCGGAACGAATACGACGAGTATGTAAGCGATCCTTCAAAGCCCGTCCCCTACACCAATGAGATCACGCATTGGTACAATCCTGCCTTCATGCTTGAGGATCAGCGGTTTGCCTCACGGAGGCCGGATGTGCTGACCTACGCATCAGAAGTCCTTGAAACCGACATCACCATCGCAGGTCCGATCGACGTGAAGTTCACCGTGTCGACGTCCGGAACCGATTGCGACTGGGTCGTCAAAGTGATCGATGTGTTCCCCGACAAAATGGGTGCAAATGAAGGAACTGCATTCTCATATGCGCCGACGGGCGGAGTGAAACTCGGCGGTTATCAGATGCTGGTTCGGGGGGACGCGTTGCGTGGAAAATTCCGAGAGAGTTTATCCAATGCCAAGCCGTTCTCGCCACATACGGCGACGTCGATCCACTTTCCTCTGCAGGACGCGTATCATACATTCAAGAAGGGACACCGGATCATGATCCAGATCCAAAGCACCTGGTTTCCCATGATCGACAGAAATCCGGGAAAGTTCATCGATATCTACAGCGCCAAGGATTCGGATTTCCAGAAGACCGTGCAGCGCGTATATCATAGCGATGGACGTCCGTCGTATGTGACGTTCCAGGTCGAGCAATAACAGAACTCCAAAATAGGCCGAAGCTTTCAGTGTAAAGGAAAGACCGCGAATGAACGCGAAGGTCGAGTATCAAGTGTCCATGCTAAGACAAACATTGCGGCGTCAAGGATTATTTGCCACAGAATGCACAAAAAGCACAAAATAGTATTCCCATTATTATTCGCGTTTATTCACGGTTATCTTCTTTCAAAGGAGCCACAACGATGAACAATCCCATGCCCGGTTACGACCGAAGAGAATTCCTCTCCAAAGTTGGACAAGGGGTCGGGTTGGCTGCCCTCGCATCTCCCGTGGTCAGTTCATTGTTCAATGAGCTTTCAGCTGCGACAAAGCGTGTGGAGCATCTCACTCCACTGGCCGCCGCCGGGGACGAGGACTTTTGGTTTGACATTCAGCAGTCCTTCAGCATTACGCGCGGAATAGTCAACCTGAACAACGGCGGCGTGTCTCCCTCCCCGCGGCTCGTCACGGAGGCGTTCGTCCGCTATACCTGGCAGCAGGAGGACGTGACCGCCTACACAATGTGGCAGATCCTCGAGCCCCAAAGCGAGACGATTCGTGCAGGGTTGGCGGAAGTATTCGGCTGCGATCGTGAAGAAATCGCCATCACGCGCAACGCTTCAGAAGGCCTCGAAATCGCCCTGTTTGGCCTCGACCTAAAACCCGGCGATGAGGTGCTGACGACAACGCAGGATTATCCCCGCATGCTCACGACGCTCCGCCAGAGGGAACAACGCGAGGGTATCGTTCTGAAGATGATCAAGATCCCGATCCCGCCAAATGACCTGAGCGAGATCACCGAAGCGTTTGAGAAAGCGATCACTCCCACAACGCGCGTCATCCTGATATGC
Organism: Ignavibacteria bacterium RIFCSPLOWO2_12_FULL_56_21; assembly: GCA_001802945.1. GTDB lineage: Bacteria > Bacteroidota > Ignavibacteria > UBA10030 > UBA10030 > 2-02-FULL-55-14. The sequence continues at coordinate 60,334 of MHAK01000106.1, forward strand.
CACATGATCAATATCACGGGGCAGCTGCTGCCAGTGAAGGAGATATGCGAACTCGGTCGGAGCAAGGGCATACAGGTCATCGTCGATGGAGCGCATTCGTTCGCGCACACTGATTTCCAGTGGAAGGACCTCGGATGCGACTACTACGCGACGAGCCTGCATAAATGGATGTTCGCGCCAAAAGGGACGGGCATGTTGTTCGTGAAGAAAGAAAACATCGAGAAGCTGTGGGCGTTGATGGCGGCGGACAAGACGCAAGCGACGAACATCCGGAAGTTCGAAGAGATCGGCACGCACTCGGCGGCCATGCGACTGGCGATCGGCGAAGCGCTGCTCTATCATCGAGGCCTCGGAGCGAAGCGGAAAGAAGAACGCCTCCGGTATCTGCGCAATTACTGGGTGAACAATTTGAAGGGTTACAGCAATGTCCGGTTCCACACCTCCATGGACCGGGACCAGTCGTGCGGCATTGCCAACATCGAGATCGTCGGCGTAGATCCCGTCGCGATCGGCGGGTATCTGATGGGAACACACAAGATCTTCACGACGCCGATCATTCACGACGAATTCAAAGGCATTCGCATCACGCCGAGCGTCTATACGACCATTCAGGAACTGGACAGGTTCTGTGAGGTCATGGCGAGTATTTCGGCCCACGGAGTGCCCAAGAGTTAAATCAATCTTTGATCAATGACATTTGCCGCAAAAAGGTACAAAATGCGCAAAGGGTTTTGTGACTTTTGCCCGCCCTCGGCCACGACCGGCCTCGGGCGTGGCCGGGGCGCATCTTAGCGGCGTATGTTTATTTGGAAAGCGGCCTTAAAACAAGGTCCAACCTGCAAACAAATCTCAAATGCTTACCATTCACACAAGGAGGATGCATCGCATGAACACCCGTCTTCGAATCGCCGGAACGGCTCTTCTCACGACTGCCATTGCAGTCACGGCGTTTGCACAGGTTCCACAGGTCCGCATCAGTCAGTATGCCGAGGCCAAGCAGCGCGTCGGGCTTTCAGACGTCACGGTGACGTATCACCGTCCGGGAGTCAAGGGGCGCGTCATTTGGGGCGAACTTCAGAAGTATGATCAGGCGTGGCGGGCCGGGGCCAACGAACCGACCGTTGTAACCTTTTCCGACACCGTATGGGTGGGGAACGACAAGCTCAATCCCGGCCAGTATCGGTTGGTCGTATTCCCGCGGAAGCAGGGTCCCTGGACGATCGTGTTTAACAGCGAAGTGAAGAACTGGGGGACGATGTATGATTCGACGTACGATGCTCTGCATGTGTCCGTGGCTGCAGCATCGGCACCGCACGAGGAATGGATGAGCTTTTCTTTCACGGATCTCACCGGCTCTTCTACCACGTTGGTCTTGCGGTGGGAAGAGGTCGCGTTGAACATTCCGTTGCGCTTCAACACGTCGGGCAAATTCGCCGCTGCCCAGAGGATGATGGAAAACGGCACATGGCAGTCCTACAACGCGTACGCCCGCTACCTGATCGATTATAATGGCGACATGAAGGACGCATTGAAAGCATCGGAAAAGGCCGTTGGCCTCATGGAAAACGCGGGTACGCTCAGGACGAAAGCCGAAGTGTTGGAAAAATCAGGAAACGCCGCAGAAGCGATCAAGACTGCGGAACGGGCGATCCAGGTTGGTAAAGCGGCCAATCCGAATTTCAACGCGACGGCGTTGAACGATTTGATTAAGGGCTGGAAGGAAAAAGCGGGAAAATGAGATCGGATAAGATCACGCTGTCCCTGCGGGACGGGTGTGCATCCGCTGC
>MHAK01000107.1 GCA_001802945.1 Ignavibacteria bacterium RIFCSPLOWO2_12_FULL_56_21
TTCGACATTCCCGGCTCGTCAGCGATGTCGTCCGCAATGCGGGCGAATGCATAGATGGCGGCGATGTGGGGACGAGCTGTGCGAGGAAGAAGGAGGGAAGCTACCGGGAAATTTTCATAGTGCCCTACCGCAAGCCGCTGACACCAATCGTACGCGTCAGCAGTTGACCAGTCGGTCCGCTCAGGAGCAAGTATCGACCGATGCACGCTTCTCTGAGCACAATGGTTGAACCGTTTGGACTGTTTGGTACGTTTGGAATGTTTGGAACGTTTCCATAGCGCTAGTTTTCTTCCACCATCACCTCATACACCGGCAATGGCTCACTTATCCCTTTCGGTTGTATGGGCTCCAAAGGACGAGTTTTCACATGGTCTTTCACAAGCTCCCATGTCCGTTGTGTGATCATGATCCCTTCCACCGGTGCATTTGATTCCAATCTCTGAGCGAGGTTGACATCGGCACCGAGGACCGTATACGACAATCGGCGCGCAGAACCCATATTTCCAACAACCACCGGACCAGTGTTGATGCCGACGCGGATTTTGAGCGGGAACAATCCTTTCTTCTCCCATTCCACCTTCAATTGCCTGCACTTCTTCTGCATCTCGATCCCCGCTTTCACACAACGCAGCGCATGGTCCTCCTGCGGTTCCGGGTCGCCGAAGAATACCATTAATCCATCCCCGATGAACTTGTCCACCGTCCCCTCATACTTGAAGACAATGTCCACCATCGCTTCGAAATATTCGTTCAACATTTTCTGGATGGTGTCCGGCGACATCGTGGACGAGTACGACGTGAACGACTTGATGTCAGTGAACATGATCGTCAGTTCTTTCTTCTGACCGCCGACAGTGATGAGTTCCGGATTGGTCATGATGCGGCGAACGACGGACGGGGGAAAATAGGCCTCGAACGAGCGGCGCAGCGACTCCTTTGCACGTTGTTCGTTGATGTACCGGTAGGCGGAAATGCCGACGAACCCGAAAACCATCATCGACATCGGTCGAATGATGCTGACAATCGTATGTCCCGCCAGAAAGAGTCCGGCCGCACTGAAGAAATATGCAACCATCAGCAGAACGGCTGCTGTCCACATCCAGCGAGATGACCCAACCGAACCAATGATGGCCATGAACAAGGCCAGGACAAGCTCCACAGCCAGCATGCGGCCGGTTCCCCATTCTTCCATGAACGATCTGGTGAGGATCGTGTGGACCACATTTGCGTGCAATCCGCTCAGCGGGAAATTGTTATCGGTCGGGACGGGGGCAATGTCGGAGGAACCGGTGGAAATCTGCGAGACGACGGCAATGGCCCCTTGCGTATGGAATTCGTCCGCGAGCATCGCCAGGTCTTCGCTGGAACCGGCGGAGAGATACACGTCGGCAAAGTCGATGTGCCTCATCCTGTTCCAGTCGCCGACAAAGTTCACCACCATTTCCCCGGCGTTGTTGATCGGAATGACGATATCGCGTGCATCGCGCCCCGGGCGACGGGTGCCCAGGAGTGTGACGCTTTCCCCCGGCCGAACAACAATGCGGTCGGGTGTTACGCCGAGGTAGTCGCACACTGCGCGAAAGGGCATACTTGGATAGTATGCATCCCCCGTGCGCACGACGAGGGGGGCGCGCCGGAACACGCCGTCGCGGTCGAACCGGAGACTTAAGTACCCGAGCCCGCGAGAGGCGATGGAAAGTTCGGGGAGCGTGATGATGGGATTAATGCCGCGGAGCAGAGAAGAAGGGTCGCCTTCGACGCGAAGGTGCCATGAAGTGGAATCCAAGTAACGCCGTCGCTCGGCCGGAATCTCCCTCTGAGGAGCGGTCGGGTCGACAGTCTCGAGCACAAAGGCCGAGCCAAAGTAGACATTGGCTGCATCGGCGACGCCGCGGATGAAAGCTTCATCGTCAGCTCGGTCCGAGGATTTTTCGGGAAAAATATAGTCCCAAATTTGCGCCGATGTTCCCATGACACCAAGGGCGCGTGCAACCTCACCGAATTGGTAACGCGACGGATAGTAACTGCCGAGTTTACTGATGCTGCGGTCGTTTAAGTCGACGTGGATGACGGTGCTGTCGTAGGCCGGCTGAAAGAACGCGCTGGACGACCGGAACACAAACAGGCGGTCGACTGCCTGCGCGTTCCATGGTTCCAGAACGTTCGGGAAGAGGATTTCGAGAAGGTGGGACGTAAGCCACGCCGCCCCGACGATCAGCGCGGTGGTGCGCACCGCGCGAGACTTAACGGTGGTCAATCGTAACGGTCTTGGCGTAGAAATTGGATGCGGAGATCTGCGTTGCGATGTCGGCGACATCGGGCCGTTTCGCCGCCTCTGCCTCTCCCACACCCCGAATGTTGCCTCCGATCGTCACCGGTTTTTCTGCAAGGGTTTGCGCCGAACGGAATCGCCGCCGCGCGTCGCGGATCTCGTTCACAATGCTCTGTGCGATCTCGGGCCGTTTTGCCTTATCGGCGGCTTTATACGTGGTTAGCAATGTTTCGAGCTGTGTCAACCGCTCCGATGCTGCCAGGAGGTAGAACGTCTCCTTGCCGGTGGTTTTGTCGAATTTGATCCAATCCCTTCCGGGGGGGATGTAGTAATTCTTGTCGGCAGCGTAATCGGTCGTGAATTGTTTGAACGAATAGGGGAAGAACATTGTGATTTCGCCCGCCGGTCCTGCGTGAACGACATACACAAAGCAGGACTTGCCCAAGTCGACAAGCATTTTCACTTCGTCCCCTGAGTTCAGAATCGTATCGCGGGTGATCGGCACGAAGGCCTTTTTCGGTCCAGCGAGTGCGCCGAAGGCCCATTTGAAAGAAACATTCTCGGCGGAGCCCTGGGCGAAAGCCGGCGACAGCGCGAACATCATCACTAGCGCGAACATAGTGGGGCGTTTCATGAAGACTCCTGATACGATATGGAAAATGACTCGTTCAGATCGTGAAGCGAAACCGATGGAAAGCCCGGTTGGGATCGCCAAGACGCAAAGGGCGCCAAGAACGCCAAGATGTTTGCTTTCCTGGCGACCTTGGTTCTCTTGGCCCCTTGGTGATGTTCTTTTACCCGAGACTTCAACTTCGGTCTTATTTTTTTCACGACCTCAATGCGGAATCAGTGCCACGGTCAGGTCTTTGTCATACGTCGTCTGACTCCGGGTGGGATTCTGCGCTCCCCGGGTCTTTCGCTTGACCTGCTCCTCCGTGTACTGCATCGCTTCGTTGATCGTGATCGTAAAGTCATTGTTGTAATCAGCCTTGCCCCGAAGGCCTTCCAGCAGGAATTGCGTGAATACTCCGTGGCCGAACTCCGGAAATTCCTGTGAAACCTCGCCGGCGGCGCTGGCAGTGAAGACGACCGTTCCGTCTTTTGTCCGCGACAGGTCCGCAAGATATTGATTCACGAGGTTCTGCTCCGTCACACCCACGCCCCGTGTTGCGAAATTCGCGCTGATACCGCCGGAATGGCATGCGTCGGAGAAGACGACGATCTTTTTCGCGGTGATGTAGCGCCCCAGAACGTCCTCGATCTGCCACATGGGAAATCCGGTCGTGCCCAACCGCGACGGATCGCTGTCGTAGGTCAGGAGATAGAGATTCTGCGGCCGGGCGGGTTCGGGCGCACCATGGCCGGCGAAATAGATAATCACAAGGTCGATGTCGATGGCCTGGCTCAGGAAATTGATCAGTCCGTCACGCACATTCTGGAGCGTTGCGTCTTTGTTGAGCAGGACGCGCATGTGGTCGTTGTCGTACCCGCCCCCTTCGGTCGTCCTGAGGAAATTTGCGAACGCTTCAGCGTCTTTGTCCGCATATTTCAGGCTCGGGATCCCTGGGTCGCCATACTGCGATACGCCGATGACCACCGCCCAGCGCTGTGGTCCCGTGGTGGCCGCCCGCTTCTTCTGCTGTTGAACCGGCGCTTGCGTGACGGTCGGCGTATACTTGCGCGACACACCAATCGTCTTCGCGATACGTTCTCCGTTCTTGCCGTTCACCACGAGCTGGATCTGGTTGTAGCCGACGACCAGCGGGATCTCTTCCGTAATCACATCTCCGGCTATTTTGTTCTTCGGACGCTGACCCCTCACGATCTCCACAAGATTGATCGTCACTGAATAGGTCGACACGTCAAACCAGGGACGGAACGAGAGTGCTGTCGAAACGCCTTCCACTTCTGTCGTGATCTGAGGCCCGAGGACCTCAAGCGCATCGTTGGCCGACAACCGTTCGATTGCGAGGACCGCCGCACCGGACAAACCTTTGGCGTCGGTGGCCGTAAAGGCAAATCGATTGACGCCCACGGTGTCGAGACGAAGTTTTATGGAGAATCCGCGGACGAGCGCTCCTTCGGGCAGTCCGATCGCATCGGACGGAGCGGCGTTGACGAGCTGTACGGGTGTACCCCCGACGGTAACTTCTTTCAGAGATTTGTTGTCCCAAACGATGCCGCGCACGGTGATCTCCGTTGCAAACATCCGGCGCGGTACGTTCACGGCGAGCGGCGTCGGTTCTTTAATGACGACGGTTGGCGGATCGATATCAGGAGGTTCCTTTCGTACTGTCCATCGCAGGACGGATCCCGTGCTGGTTGCAGCGAGCAGCATGCCGTTCGTGGCAAAAGCGGCCTGCGTCCACGGCGTGCCCGTCATTGTTTGAACGATCTTCATCGCTGGAACGTCGAGCAGGGCCAGAGAACTGTCCGTTCCCGTGGACGCGAGCCATGTCGCCGCCTGCTCAAAGGCGAGTGACGTCACTGACCCGCGGTATGCCTGGATCTTCGACTCAAGGGCTCCCGTCGCAGCATTCCAGATGATCAACTGGCCGTCGAACGTTCCCGCGACAAAATGTTTGCTGTCGGGAGAAAAGGCAGCGACGGTGATGCGAGACGCGTTGTCCTTCAGGAGGAGTCCGGGTGTGAGCCCGGGGAGGGAAGTGAATTGCACTGTGCCCGCGGACGTGGCGACTGCGAAGATCTTTCCGTCGGGCTGCAGTGCGATCGCCGTCGGCTCCAGAGGCGAAACAGAGACTGATCCGACCGAGTTGCCGGAATTCAGGTCGGTGATTCTGATTGATTTGTCCGCTCCAACCGTGAACACAAGATTCTCTTCCTGAACGGCCAGCGCTGCAATGCCGCCGCGATGCGGAGAAAAGGGAATTCCCGGCGCAAGGCCTGCAATTCTCCAACTGATGACGTTCCCATCCGCCGACCCCGTGATGAGGGTCTGACCGGAACGGGTGAACGCAAGCGCTGTGATACGAACTTGCTGGGGTGGAAGTTGAACCGGAGCTTCAAGTGTCGCGGCGTTGACCAAGCGGACCGATCGGTCGGCGGCGGCGATGGCCAGCAGATTTGCCGCCGCATTGAATTCGAGGCGGACAATGGCCGACGGTACGATGGAAACCGTTTGGTGCTGCTCAAGGTAGACCTCCTGGGCTTGAAGCGCCGAAGAGGTCAGGAGCAGAATTCCGGCACAGCGAACAAGAATTTTCATGGCGTTTGTTATCGACGACTTCCCTGTAAAAGGAGAAGCCGGTAGGTGTAGGGTACGTGCGTCAAGACGACGAAGGCGTGCGACTCGTGTCACACGCCCTATATACTCTCGCCCAAATGTTCGGAGTTTTTCGACCGATAGTCAAGAAACCCCTTGCACGCGTGGCACAGAAACGCTACATTTTTCCATCAAATTCGGCCTTGTTCCATTCTGGTAAGACCTCGTGCCCGACGGCCTCAAGAAACTCAAGCTTCACCTGCTCGAAGAAAAATTCACTGTCAGCAAGCTCCCCGTGTTTTCGGAGCTTCCGCACATCATTGCGAGCGGCGAGCTTTGCTTTTCCATGAGGACGGACGAAGAATTGACGGTCATAACGCCAGACTTCATGGCGCCGAACAATGTTCAGCAGGAACCGGGCTGGCGTTGTATCCGCATCGACGGCCAGATCCCTTTTCAAGCAGTCGGCGTGCTCCTGTCGCTGATCAAACCGCTGGCAGATACCGGCATCCCTATCTTTGCCGTTTCAACGTTCAACACGGACTACGTCTTTCTGCCCGACCAGACCATCATCCACGCAGTACAAGCACTTCAACATGCGGGACATGAGTTTGTGCATAAGGAATGATCCGGGAGAGTTCGGAGAGAATTAGTACAGCCAGTGCTCAGTGCCCAGCACTGAGTTCTGAGCACTTAAGAGTTTTTCCCCGAACTGAACACTCCATAATACCATTATATCCCATCCCCCTTCTCTCATCCACGATCTTTCATCCTCCCCTCAAGCTCTCTCTCGACATCCTTCCATCCAAGTCCGCGTTCAGCAAGTAGCACCGTAAGATGATAGACCAGATCCGCGGTCTCCCGCCGCAATGAATCATTGTCCCCCTGAAGCGCCGCGATCACTGTCTCGACTCCCTCTTCTCCCACTTTTTGCGCGATCCTCGGCGTTCCTTCGTCAAATAACTTTGTCGTGTACGAACCTTGCGGCCGCTCGATCCGACGCTTTCGAACGATGTCTTCCAGCAGGTGCATCACCGGCAATGATGGTGACGTCTCCACGCCGAAACAACTGCGCGATCCGGTATGGCAGGTTGGACCCGCTGGAATTGCCCGGATGAGCAGACTATCGTTGTCACAGTCCGCTGTAACGTGAACGACTTGTAGTTCATGACCCGAGGTTTCCCCTTTTTGCCATAGCCGCTTCTTCGTCCGGCTCCAAAACGTCGCCTTTCGGTCGTGTAAAGTTTTCTCAACCGCTTCCCGGTTCATGAAACCAACCATCAGGACTTCTCCCGTCGTGTCGTCCTGAACGACGGCGGGAAGAATGCCGTCAAGCTTAGAGAAATCGAGCGCTCCAACGTTGAAAGGGTCGTTCACAACCGCACCGGCAATGAATGAGATGAAAGATACTGTTTGAGTTGTGGAATGGAAAACGTTCCGAAATGGAAAACGCTTGCCGCCAGGACTGCGTCGGCTCCACCAAGCGTGAATGCGTCTTTGATGTGCTCCATGGTGCCTGCACCACCCGAGGCAATAAGTGGCACGCTCACACGGCGCGATGTCGCTGAGAGTAATTCCAGATCGTAGCCTTCGGTCGTCCCGTCTCGGTCCATCGAAGTGAGCAAGATCTCCCCGGCTCCCCGCTCTGATACTTCGACCGACCATACGATCGCGTCACGACCAGTCGCTGCGGTCCCGCTTCGCGTTCGAACGGTCCAACCTGCGCTCGACTTCCGGACATCGAGGGCAGCGACAATGCACTGTGCACCGACGCGGGCGGAGGCTTTGTCCAACAGATTCGGATCATGCAGGATGGCGGAATTGAGCGCGACCTTGTCCGCCCCGGCATCGAGTGCGCGAAGGATATCGTCGACAGTCGCTATTCCGCCGCCGACCGTGAACGGGATGCGAATGCGTTCGGCAATACGTTCGACGAGATCGAAGAAAGTCTTTCGGTTCTCCAATGTCGCACTGATATCCAGGAACACAAGCTCATCGGCACCGGCATCGGAATATGATGCAGCAAGCTCGACGGGGTCCCCGGCGTCACGCAGGTCTGCGAATTGCGTTCCCTTGACGGTCCGTCCATTCGTCACGTCGAGGCACGGTATGATGCGTTTCGTGAGCACGTCACGCAGGTCCACCGGGTCGCAGCGTTCGTCGCCTGATCGCGGCCCGATCGATGGTTCCTTCATACAAGGCGCGTCCAAGGATCACACCGTTGAGGCCCGTGTCCTCAAGTGCCCGCAAATCTTCGACGGTCGTAATACCTCCGGAAGCAACGAGGTCGAGGGAGGGGAAGGCGGCACGCAACGACGTATACCAGGCGGTGTTCGGACCTTTTAACATGCCGTCACGGCTGATGTCAGTGCAGATGAAGGTACGCGCGCCGGCGCTCGAAAACCGCCGAATGAATTGGAGCGGCGTCGTTTGCGTCCCCTCAAGCCATCCTCCGGCAGCGAGCATGCCGGCCTGCATGTCGACAGCGAGCACGACCGTCGCTTCGCCCCACCTCTTCAGCCATGCATCTACGTCCTTCGGTTTGCGCAGAGCGATGCTCCCAAGAACGATGCGCCAAACGCCGAGTTGAAGAAGATGCTCGAAATTCTCGGCGGATCTGATACCGCCGCCCACCTCGACGCGAATACCGGGCACGCGACAGATGGCTGCAATGACGTCGTGGTTCACCGGATGTCCCGCTTTTGCGCCGTCGAGGTCAACGACATGCAGCGTCGTCAACCCGTCCGCGGCAAACTGTTGCGCAGTCGCGGCAGGGTCTTCGGAAAAGACAGTCGCTTCATCATAGCGTCCCTGTCGCAGCCGAACGCAGCGGCCGCCCAGGAGGTCGATGGCAGGCATGATCAGCATAGGTCAACAAAGTTTTTGATGAGTCGAAAGCCGTCATCCCCCGATTTTTCGGGATGGAACTGAACCCCCCAGCGGTTCCCCGAGCGGACGACGGAAGAAAATTCTTCGACATACGAAGTGCGACCCAGCGTAAAATCGCCGAGCGAGGCACGATACGAATGAACGAAATAAAAATATGCCCCAGACCGGATTCCGCTCAGCAACGGATCGGACGAATCATGCTCGACGCTGTTCCAACCGATGTGCGGCACTTTTCCGCTGTTGAAGATCGCGATCGTTCCCGGAAGGACACCGAGACAGTCGGTGGAACGCTCTGTTGAGCGATCGAACAGTAATTGCATGCCGAGACAGATGCCCAGGAACGGTTGAACGGAGCTCCGGAGCCAGGGAATCAGGCCGGTGCGGTAGAGGGCTTCCATGGCGCTTCGCGCTTCACCGACGCCGGGAAGTATAAGCTTGTCGGTCATACTCAAGACCTCAGGGTCCGAAGATATGTGCACTCGAACATCAAGTCCCTTGAGAGCGTTCACGACGCTGCGGATGTTCCCGGCGCCGTAGTCGATGATGCCGACAGTCACAATATGCCTTTCGTGGTCGGCAGCACGTCCAGAAGTCCCGCTTCCCTTCGAATGGCTTGACGCAGCGCCCGCGCCACTCCTTTGAAGCACGCCTCTATCTTGTGGTGGTCGTTACGGCCGGTGACACTGATGTGCAGGTTTGCACGAAGTCCGTCTGCAAACGCGCGGAAGAAGTCTTCGACCAATTCCGTCGGCAGTTCTCCGACGCGGTCCCGCTCAAATTCCGCCGTGAAGGCGAGGAACGATCTTCCCCCCAGGTCGAGCGCCACTTGCGCCTGTGCCTCGTCCATCGGGAGCACAAATCCGTACCGGTCGATGCCTCGTTTGTCACCCAGCGCTTGTCTGATCGTTTCGCCGAGCGCGATGCCGGTGTCCTCAACAGTGTGGTGCTCATCCACGTGCACATCGCCGGCGACGCGAATGACGGCATCCATGGATGAATGCTTCACGATCTGCTCCAGCATGTGGTCGAAGAAGCCGATGCCCGTGGCGATGTCGTGGCTGCCGGTGCCATCGAGCGAGAGCTCGATACGGATCTCGGTTTCGTTCGTCTTTCTCCGGAGCGTCGTGAACCGCTCGCGGTCGACAATATACGTGCAGGCGTCGAGAAATGACTGTGCGGCGTGGTTTGCGCCGGTCGGGGCGGTATCGGACGCGGCCAACCTTATGGTACGAACGCCTAAGTTCTTGCCGAATTCGACGTCACTCTCGCGGTCGCCGATCATGTACGAGGCCGTTAAGTTGATGATGTTGGTTTTCAGGAACTCGTCAACCAGGCCGGTCTTCGGTTTGCGGCACCTGCAGTCGTTCTCTGGTCCGTGCGGACAGATAAACACGTCGAGGAATCGAATGCCTTCGCCGGACAGAAGTTTCATCAATTTGCGCTGCACCAGCATGTAGGCCGTCATGGAGTAATACTGGGTCCCCAGATTGTCCTGGTTGGAGACCATGACAAATCCATATCCGCGGCCCTGCAGCAGTCGGAGTCCCTGAATGATGCCGGGACTGAACTCGAGCTTTTCCAGGGAGTCGACTTGATGATCGCCGGGCTCGGCGATCAGGGTGCCATCACGGTCAAGAAAGACGACTTTCACAGGGAGTTCTCTCTAATCGAAACTTGTCGCGATACATTGTTATAAGATGAACGCCAAGATGCCAAGGGTGCCAAGCACGCTAAGGAATCTTACTATCGAATTGACTTTTCACTTGGCCATCTTGGCGTCCTTGGCGGTATTCTTTATTCTCCGTGGCTGAGCATCGAGACGACCACCAAGGCGTCAAGAAAGCCAATCGAACGATTCATTGAATCTCGATCTCTCGAATCGCACTCAACAGAGCATCGTTCTCTTCTGGAGTCCCGACAGTTATGCGGAGGCAGCCGTTGAGCTTCGGTTCATTGCTGCGATCGCGCACCACAATGCCTTGCGCGAGAAGATGTCGATACACCAGCTTCGGGTCTGCACAACGGATGAGAAAGAAATTTGCGTCGGTCGGAAGGACCTCACGTACGCATCGCACCGAACGGAGTTCACGCATCACGCGCTCGCGCTCAGACCGAATACGGGCGACAAAGGAGTCCCGGACACCTTGCAGTGAAAGAGCCTCGAGCGTAGCGTGCTCTGTAAGCGCATTGATATTGTACGGCGACTTTACCTTCATGAGATATTCGACGACTGAAGGGTCGGCGACACAGTATCCAAGCCTGATCGCGGCAAGTCCCCAGGCCTTCGACAAAGTCCTCAGCACAATGAGGTTGGGTGTGGCAGACACCGATCGAGTCAGCGACGGAGTGTCGGCAAAATCGATATACGCTTCATCTACGACAACCATTCCTGGAGCAACGGAACAAAGCCAAAGGATATCTTCAGCCCTCAGGATGTTTCCTGTTGGATTGTTCGGTGAACAACAAAAAATGAGTTTCGTATCCGAATGGAGCTCCTTGACTGTCGCTGAGCGATCAATGTTGAAGTCATCTGTAAGAAGCGCCGAATCGACCGATGCATCCTGAATGGAAGCGGAAACACGGTACATGCCGTAGGTCGGTTCGAGGAGGAGCACGCGGTCGGTATCGGGACGGCAAAAAATGCGGAGCAGCAGATCGATGACCTCGTCGGAACCGACACCGATGAAAACACTCTTGAGATCTACGCCATTGACCTCTCCGAGCCGACTGCGCAACTGCAGCTGGCGGGGATCGGGATAGCGATTCAATGCCGTCGAATTCGTCGAAAGTACGCTTCCGAGAGAATTCTCGTTTGCATCGAGCAAGATTCCTGCGCTGTGGTCGTGTCGAGCGCTCTTGTAGGGTGCCAGGGCGCGAATGTTCGGCCGGATGAGCTTTTCGAGATTCATGAAAACCGGACCTCTACTGCAGCAGCGTGAGCAGAAAGCCCTTCTGCCGTGCTCAGTGTTGTCAGCGTTGTTCGGAGTCGTTCCAATCCGTCACGAGTAATGGATTGGAAAGAAATGGTCTTCTGGAACGATTCCACGGTAACGCCGCCCGAGGAAATGGCCGCACCTCCTGTGGGAAGTGTATGGTTTGTCCCCGAAGCGTAATCCCCGGCCGTGACCGGAGCCCAGGATCCCAGAAATACAGAACCGGCATTGAGGATCTCCGGAACAAGCTTGACTGGGTCAGATGTATCGACGATCATGTGCTCCGGAGCGTATGCATTGGCGAAAGCAATGGCTTCCGACAGCGTCGGCACGATAAGCATATAGCTCCATTTCATGCATCCCTCTATTATAGAACGCCGGGACGCATTGACGATCATCTCTTTCAGGGAATCGGAAACCCGTTTGGCGAGGGAATCGTCTGTTGTCACCAAAACGACCTGTGATCGGGGGTCGTGTTCGGCCTGAGAAAGCAGGTCTGCGGCAATGCGCTGAGGACTCGCAGCCCCGTCCGCGATTATGAGCAGTTCAGAAGGTCCTGCAAGCAGATCGATAGCTGTTCCGTCGGGGTCGAAAGAGACAAACCGTTTTGCCGCGGTCACAAAGGCGTTTCCCGGGCCGAAGATCTTGTTCACTTTCGGCAGGCTCTCCGTACCGTATGCCATGGCTGCGATCGCCTGGGCGCCGCCAATGCGATAAACCTCTGTGATACCAAGGAGCTTCGCGACGGCAAGAACGGCGGCGTTCACTGTGCCGTCTCTCTGCGGCGGACAACAAAGGACGATCTTTGAACATCCCGCAAGAACTGCGGGGATCCCCAGCATCAGGGCAGTAGATGGAAGCGAAGCGGATCCGGCCGGGACATACAATCCGACGCGGAACATGGGACGAATTTCTCTCCAGCAACGAACGCCTGGAGTCGTTTCCACGGAAGTTGAGGTAAGTCCCTGAGTTCTGTGAAATGCGCGGATGTTTTCGGCGGCAATGGTGATCGCAGTACGAAGTACGGGATCGATTGAAGCCGCGGCGGCGGCGATCTCCTCCGGAGAAACCCGAAACTCAGCCGGAGCGACTTTATCGAATTGCTTTGCGAAGCGCCGTACGGCGGAATCGCCGCGCGTTTTGACCTCCCGGCAAATTCGAGCGACGGTCTTGTCGACCTTGGGGTCTTGACTGGCGGGTCGCATCAAAAGCCGACGCCGGTCCTTGGAACGCAATCTTGAATTGTAGTATATCTTCATCGGATGATCGTCTCGATCGGTACGACAATGATGTCGGACGCTCCCGCTTGCTTGAGTCGTTCCATGACGTCCCAGAAGACGTCTTCGGCGACGACGGAGTGGACGGCGACCATGCCGCGTTCGGCGAGTGGAACGACGGTCGGGCTTTTGAGGCTCGGGATGATTCGCTGCAATTGGGGAACGGCGTCGGCCGGAGCGTTCATCATAAGGTAGCGTTTTCCCTGCGCCTCCAGGCATCCCCGCAGGCGGATGAGCAGCCGATCGATCAGCGTCCCCTTTTTCTTGTCGCGCAGGCTCTTTGGGTTGGCAACCAGAACAGCCTGCGAATTCATGACCGCGATAATGGGACGCAGTCCGTTCATGCGGGCCGTGGAGCCGGTGGAGACAATGTCGCAGATCGCGTCGGCCACGTCGAGCGTTGGTGCGAGTTCAACGGAGCCGCTCAACTCAACGATATCTGCATTCACCTTGTTCTCGGCCAAATACGACCGCAGTGTGAAGGGATACGTTGTGCCGATGCGCTTGCCCGAGAGATCGCGCACTTTCTTGATGGACGACCGTTGCGGAACGCTGATCATGAGCCGGCACATGCCGAAGCCGAGGGGAAGGAGGATCTTTCGGTTCGCCGTCCTTTCGCGCAGGATGTTTTCTCCGACGATCCCGAGATCGGCCACTCCGTCGAGGACGTATTCGGGGATGTCGTCGTCGCGGACGGCAAGCAGGTCGAGGTTGAAGTTCGAACAGGGCGAATACAGCGATTGCTTGGAGAATTCAAATGTGAGTCCGCACAACCGGAGGATCCTGACGGTATCTTCCGTGAGCCGTCCGGAGCGCTGGAGTGCGAGCTTCAGTCTGCCATTCGTTGCGAGCATGGGAGCACTTTACTTAGATAAAGAGTGAGGACGTAAGAACGTAAGTACGGAAGAATGTAAGAATGTGGTCATTGGGATCAGGGAGTGCTGCGAGGAGATCTGGCGAATTTTTGGAGCATCATCGCATAGCCTCCTTTGCCCTGCTTCAACCAGCGTCCGACGCGGGCGATGGTGCGGGAGGAGAGGCCGGTGACGCGGGCGATCTCGGCATAAGAAGAGCCGCCGGCAAGCATGCGCGCCGCTTTCCAGCGCTCTGAAAACTCCGCGATCTCATTTTCGGTAAGCAGATCGCGGAAAAATCTGCGGCAGTCGTCAATCGAGCCAAGCTCGAGAACTGCCGCGTAGAGATTGTCGATATCTCGGGGTGCGGGCTTGCGCATACTTTACTTAGGTAAAGTATACGGTTCTTCGTGTTGAATGTCAAGAGGAATGACGGCCTTCCTTCTCACGCGCGGAATCCTTGTGAAATCGGGGTGTTTTGTCTATGTTGAGCGGCCATGATCACCTACGATGATATCCGTCTTGCCGTGGACCGGGTTCGTCCCGTCGTCCACCGCACGCCCCTTCTCCATTCCGAGGCCCTCGACCAACAGGCCGGCAACACCCTGTTCCTGAAGTCCGAAAATCAGCAGCGCGTCGGCGCCTTTAAGATCCGGGGAGCCTACAACAAGATCGCGTCCCTCACGCCCGAACAGCGGAAAAAGGGAGTTGTCGCACATTCCAGCGGAAATCACGCCCAGGGAACGGCGCTTGCGGCCAGGATCCTGGGAACGAAGGCCGTTATCGTTATGCCAAAATCCTCTCCCGCCGTCAAACTCGGAGCGACCAAAGGCTACGGAGCAGAGGTGGTCTTGTGCGAAGATTCCTCCGACGATCGCGAACGGGTGGCCGCGGAGATCATTCGGTCCACCGGGGCGACGGCGGTACCACCGTTCGACGACGACCTCATTATCGCCGGACAAGGAACTACAGCGGTTGAGATAGTGGAGGACCTGAAAGACATCGATGTTCTCGTGGTTCCCATTGGAGGCGGCGGGTTGATCGCCGGATGCGCATTGGCAGCAAAACATCTGCTCCCGAAAATCCGCGTCATTGGCGTGGAAACCGCTCCGGCCAACGACGCCCAGCAATCGCTCCGGTCGGGAAAGATCGTCAAGATCGCTCCTCCGAAGACAATCGCCGACGGCATGCGCACGCAGGCGATCGGTGTCCGCAACTTCGAGATCATGCAGAAGTGTGTCGACGATATCGTAACAGTGACGGACGAAGAGGTTATCGCCACCATGCGCTTTCTCCTTCAGCGCCTGAAGACACTTGCCGAGCCGACAGGGGCTGTCGCTCCGGCAGCCGTGTTCCATCAAAAGATCGGGACGACGGGCAAACGCGTATGTGCCATTATTAGTGGCGGCAACGTGGAGGCAGCCTTTCTGAAAACAATCTTGTGATGGACCATTTCTCCACTGACCTACCATGACTCTCCCCCTCTATCTTTCCTACTTCGACGAAATGCTCCGTCCCACGGAGCCGCTCTTCCTGCTTGTCCCCGCGGACAAAATCGACTGGGTGCCTGTCGAAGGTGCATTCACGTGCGGACAAATGATTGCGCACATGGCCGGAGCGCTCGGAATTTATGCGGACGGAATCGTTTCGGGGGAATGGGGATTTCAATCGATGAAAGAACGCATGCTGATGAACCGTCGTGCTCCATCGTTGACCGTGGAAGAAGCAATTCGCGAATTCCGGAATAACAGGGAAAAGTTTTTCGCAAAAGTTGGTGCGTTGACAGAAGACCAATGGATGAATGGAGAAATCGTCGCTCCACAATTCGGCAGTCCGAGAAAACGGTGGCGCGTCGGTATGCTCGCCGTCGAACATCATCTGGATCACAAAGCGGAACTCTTCATGTACCTAAAACTTCTCGGCGTCCGTGTTCATACCGGAACACTATACCGGGGCTGATGTGCGCAATAACCTTGCCGTGCCGGGATTTCTTTCGTAACTTGTGCGACAATTCGATTGTCAGGCTTCATAAAAAGATTCTCCACGAAGGATCACGAAGAGTTGCGAAGGGCCACTAAACTATAATCTTATGAGTTTGGTCACTTCGTGTTCCTTCGTACTCCTTTGTGTCCCTTCGTGGGAAATTTTCTAAAACCAGCCTAACTGAATCCGAGTCTTCTCCACACCCGTCGCCCTCAATTCGACCATGAAGCTTATAGCCTGCGTTAACCACGTCCCGGACACCGCGACGAAAGTGAACGTCGCTTCCGACGGAAAGTCGATTGACCGAACTGGCGTCAATTTCATCATCAATCCATACGATGAATTCGCCGTCGAGGAATGCCTCCGCCAAAAAGAAAAGAACGGCGGAGAGATCATTGCCGTATCGCTCGGCACTGATGTCCACAAGGAAACACTGAGAAAATGCCTGGCCATGGGTGTCGACAAGGCCGTGCTGCTGAAGGACGACGGTGCCAGGGACACATTTGGCGTTGCCAAAGCGCTTGCCGAGTACCTTCGCGAACAGGCCGCAGACGTCATTTTCTTCGGCAAACAATCCGTTGACGGCGACGACGCTGCGGTCGGCCCGATGGTGGCGGAGCTTCTCGGCATTCCTTCCGTGACCGTCGTCGTGAAAGTCGCAATCGCAGGAACGAAAGTCACAGCGGAACGGGAGATCGAAGGGGGACACGAGATCGTCGAAACATCGCTCCCCTGCGTCATCACGGCTCAGAAAGGATTGAACGACCCCAGGTATCCGTCGCTCAAGGGCATCATGGGCGCAAAGAATAAGCCGATCGAAGAGCGTCCTGCCTCGCCCGATGCTTCCAGGTCGACTGTGGCGGCTATGCGGAAACCAAAGGCCAAAGCAGGGGGAAAAATCGTCGGCACAGATGCATCAGCAGCGCAGGAACTGGTGCGATTGCTCCACGAAGAAGCAAAGGTCATTTGACGCGAAACAGGTCCAACGAATGAAGATCCTTGTTGTAGCAGAACAACGCGACGGAAAGGTCAAGAAAGCCGGCTGGGAAGCTGTTCGGGCAGGCCGGACACTTGCGGACGCAACGAGGGGTGAGGTCATAGCCCTCGTCATCGGCAACGCGATCAAGGAAGCCGCGGCCGGGGCCGGTAACTACGGAGCCCACCGTGCGCTGGCGGTTGAACATCCACGATTGTCTGCGTATTCAACGACGGCGTATACAAAGATTGTCGCCGAAGCGGCGAAACAGTCGGGTGCAACGGTTGTCCTCATTCCGGCAACTTCCCAGGGAAAAGACTACGCGCCAAGGGTAGCAGTGCGTCTCGAAGCGGGTCTTGCCGCAGATTGCACGTCGTTGTCCGTCGACAATGGAACGATTGTCGCAACCCGACCCATCTATGCAGGGAAAGCCGTGACGGACGTTCGCATCACATCGCCTATGCAGGTTTTCACGCTCAGGCCGAATGTTTTCACCGCCGGCGAACCGTCGGCTACCGCCGCCACAGTCGATGTGTTCAATGTCACGCTGTCGGAAGAAGATTTTCGTTCAGTTGTGACGGATGTGAAACAATCGTCCGGTAAACTGGACGTGGCGGAAGCGGATATCATCGTATCAGGCGGGCGTGGGCTGAAGGGTCCGGAACATTTCGTCATGATCGAAGAACTCGCAGAAGTGCTTGGCGCAGCGGTCGGCGCATCCCGGGCAGTTGTCGACGCGGGATGGCGGCCGCATGATGAGCAGGTCGGACAGACGGGCAAAACCGTGTCGCCGTCGCTGTATATCGCCGTCGCGATCTCGGGAGCGATCCAGCACCTTGCGGGAATGTCCTCGTCAAAGTATATTGTGGCCATCAACAAAGACAAGGACGCACCGATCTTCCAGGTCGCGGACTACGGTATTGTGGGCGATGCCTTTGAGGTCGTACCTGCTGTGACGGCTGCGGCGAAACAGTTGTTGGGAAAATAACAGGCGCCAGGGACATGAGCGTGGAGAAGGTACAGGTCGATATTCTTGGGCTGTCCACAAGTCCGTCGAGCGGCGGAGCGTACGCGCTGATCTTGAAGGAAATGAACGGCCCGCGACGCCTGCCGATCATCATCGGTGCGTTCGAGGCGCAATCCATCGCGTTGGAAATGGAAGGCATCAAGCCGCCGCGTCCGCTGACGCACGACCTGATGAAGTCCATCATCGATACGCTGGGTGGGTCGCTCAACGATGTGACGATCAACGAATTAAAAGACGGGACATTCTACGCGCGTCTAAGCGTCGACACGCAGGAAATCGATTCCCGTCCAAGCGACGCGATTGCACTCGCCGTACGGTACGGCGTGCCGATCTTCGTCACCGACCGGGTTATGGATGAAGCGTCATTCGTCCCGGAAAGTGACGAGGCGGAAAGCACTGAAAGTCCGGAGACCGCTGAACAGCCGAAGCAGGGTGAAAAGCCGAAGCAACAGTTGACGAAGCTCCAGCAATTGGAGCAACAACTGGGCGAGGCCATCACGAAGGAAGAGTACGAGAAGGCTGCGCGTATCCGCGACGAGATCAAGAAACTCCAGGCCCGCAATTCCTGACCGGCCGGCTGACGGTCGCACTGTCATCCATCACACTCTGACCCTCCCATGCACATTCGACGGTCTGTGACCTGTGCCGCGCTGCTCGCGCTGTTCGTCCTTCCGGCGAAAGCACGACAAGCCGATGAAGGAAAACCTCAGGATCAACTCGTGTCGCTCTTGGCGGAAGGGGAAGAGTACGCGACAAAGATGTTTGACAATCGGAGGGCGCTGGAAAAGTTCGAAGAGGCGGTCAGGCTTGTGCCCAACAATTACGAGGTGCTCTGGCACTTGAGCCGCACGTATGTCGACATCGGCGAGCATTTGCCGACAAAGACGGACGCTGAGAAACAGGAACAGCTTGCGTGGTACGAAAAGTCCCTGGAATACGCGGAGCGAGCGGTCGTCGTCAACCCGTCGGGATCCATGGGATTGACCCGCAGGGCGATCGCCAACGGACGCATTGCGCTGTTCAGAGGTGTCTGGGAATCGTTGGACCTGGTCAAGAAGGTCAAGGAAGACGCCGAGAAGGCGGTCGCGATCGACCCGACAAATAACGCGGCCTACTATATGCTCGGGAGGACCCATGCAAAGGTCAGCGAACGCCCGAGCATCGTCCGGTGGCCGCTGGGATTAGGATGGGCGAGCTACGAAGAGGCTGTGAAGTATTACGAGAAAGCCATCGCCCTGCGTCCGGACTTCATCATGTACCGTCTCGATGCGGCCCGAGCCTATGTGGAACTTGAAGATTTTGCTCAGGCGCGGCAGCACCTCAACGCCATCGCAAGCCTCACGAAACAAGATGAAGACGACGACCAGTATCGAAAAGAGGCGCAAGATCTCGTAACACAGCTCGCGACCGACTAGCGTGCCGTGTTCAGACGCTTATCGTCCTAAACGACGCAAACCCCGCGAGAAGCGGGGTTTTGCATTTTCAGAGGTTGGAGAGGCTCTTCGGGGAGCCCGTATTACATGAGCGGCGCTTCATCGACCGTGTTCACTCGAACAACTTCCGCCGCTGTCCGTGCGCGACGCTGATACGTAAGCGCAAAAACAAGCGCCGTCAGAATGTACCCCCCCGCCGCGAAATAGGGTAGCGTATCGTGGATCTCGTACAGCGGTCCGGCGATCACCGGACCAACAACCATCGACGCCGCCATGAGAGAAGAGAGAATCCCCATCTTTTCCCCTTTGGTTTTCGGTTCGGCGGCTCCAGCCACCTGGCTGGTGAGGATCACGCGCAGGACGGACTGTCCGGTCGAAATGAACAGTGCGGAAATGACAAAGGTGGTCATCGTCTTTGCGGTGAACAACAGAAAACCGATGAGGAGCGACGACAGCATCATGACCTCGAGCACCGGCTCGGTGAAACGTCGCAGCCAGAGATGCTTGAGCAACCCCACCTGATTGATCGCGACGATGAGCCCCATGGCAGTGAATGTGAGCCCCGTGGTGAAGGAATCAAAACCGAAGTTTTTTCCAACAAAAAGGGCGAAGACCGATTGCGAAGTCACAAATGCAAGCGCGAACATAATCCACGAAATATACAATGGCCGAAGCGCGGTATCGCGGACAGCATTCATCAGCGGACGCAGCGGATTGAATCGCAGACGATCGTCTGTGTTCCGGTGCTTTAACGTCTCAGGAAGGTAGAAGTACGCCACACAAGCATTAACGGTTGCCAAACCTCCGGCGAACCAGAACGGGAATGCATGCGACACAGTGCTCAGCAGTCCGCCGATAAGCGGACCGAGCATAAATCCAATGCCGAATGCGGCGCCGATGATGCCGAGGTTGGTGGTGCGCTCCTTGTCATTCTCGGAAATATCGACCAGATAACTCTGTGCGATCGAGAAATTGCCGGCGGCGGCTCCGTCGATGATGCGGCCGAGAAAGAGCATCGGGATCGTGGTCGCTCCCGCAAAGACGAACCATCCTACTGCCGTGCTCGCAATACTTGTGATCAGGAGTGGCCGGCGTCCAATGCGGTCTGACAACGCGCCGAGAAAAGGAGAGCTAAGGAAGGAAAAACAGGAAAACGATGCGAACATCAGCGTTATGGTAGTGGCGCTTGCGCCGAATTCCCCTACATAGAACGGCAGGATCGGGATGACGATCCCGAATCCGATGACGTCGACGAGGACAGTGAAAATGATGATAATCTTTTCTTTGCGCACCGGGTCAAGGTACGCAAATCTTGCCGAGAAGGACAGAACGCGTTGCGCCGGTGACGCGTGGGACGTTCGACGTTCGTCCGAGTACAGTCTCGCGTGCAAGGATGGCGAAGAGTACCGCCTCCTTTGCGTCGGATGAAAAGCCTGGATGCTTCATCGTCCGGACCGGGACGGGACCAAAGTGCGCTTGAAGCCGTCGAACGAGGTGTAGATTGTGCGCACCGCCGCCGCTGACGAGGACAGCGTCGATTGGGAAGGATCGTCGGAAGTAGCGGACATACTGATTGTACACCGAAAGCGCCGTGCATTCAGTCGCCGTTGCAAGGAGATCGTCGGGGGCTGCAGATCCGGCCCGGCGCAGTAACTCTTCCACGAACATCGACCCAAATTGTTCGCGTCCCGTCGTTTTGGGAAGTGACTGCCGGAAATACGGATGCGACATCATCCATGCGAGCAATTCCGGCACAACCTTCCCCGCGGCGGCATGGAGTCCGTTGCGGTCGAACGGCTCGCGATACAAGAGATTCGATAGTGCATCGATGACCATGTTGGCCGGACCTGTGTCGAGTCCACGAACATCGTCGACCGTGCACCGCTTCGGCAGGACTGTAAAGTTCGCAATGCCGCCGAGATTAAGGAGCATGCGGGATTCGGATTTTGACCGGAACAACAGGTAGTCTAGATACGGAACAAGAGGAGCCCCCTGGCCGTCGGCGGCAAGGTCGGCGGGCCGGAAATCGCCTACGGTCGTTATACCTGTTCGCTGGGCGATCACTGAAGGATCGCCGATCTGCAGTGTTGAGCGAACTTTCATGCCGAAGAATGGCTCGGGATTCGGGATGTGGTGAACGGTCTGTCCGTGCGACCCGATGAGGTCGATGCGGGACAAGGGAACGCGCGCCTTCTTTGCGACGGCGACAACGGCGTCGGCAAAGCACACGCCGATCAATGCATTCAGAGTACACACTACGTCGACCGAGCCCGTTCCCGGCAGGGAATTCGCCAGGATGAATTTTCGCATCTCGCCAGGATACGGGCGATTCACGAAAGCAAGCTGTCGCACGTCCAAGGTGCTTCGCTTTTCCGTGATTTTCACCAAACAGGCCGCAATACCGTCGGCAGAAGTGCCGGAAATCAGCCCGGCCACGACCCGGGGGGCCGGCCCAGACCATGATCGACGATGTGTGGGAGTGGTCATGATTCAGTACATTTCCTGTGGACAGTGAACGGCAAGGTGTTCAACGATGAAGTGCAGCGTATAGAGATGAACCGCCAAGACGCCAAGGACGGGCTAGATCCTGTACGCCAAGATCGCCAAGGTGAGTATATATTCACACTCTTTCTTGGCGTCCTTGGCGGTGATCTTTGCTCTGTCCCTTGAAAGTATGAAAGACTCGAACGACGGCACAGTTCTGCTGGGCGCACATATGTCGATCGCCGGCGGCGTGCATACGGCAATTGAGCGGGCAGTTCGAATCGGCTGCACTGCGCTGCAGATGTTTGTCAAAAACAATAATCAATGGAAGGGGAAGGCGCTGTCGGATGAGGATGTGGCAACCTACAAAGACGCGTTATCGAAAGCAAGGATCGGTCCGGTTGTCGTCCACGACACCTACCTCATCAATCTGTGCGCGTCTGACCGTTCCATCCTTAGGAAATCACGAGACGCACTTACGGATGAACTACAACGGTGCGAGAAGCTCGGCGTCGACTATCTCAACTTTCATCCCGGCGCGCACATGGGCCGGGGTGAGAAAGAAGGGATTGAACGCATCGCAGAATCGCTCAACATGATCCACACACGCACGAAGGGATTTCGCGTCAAAAGTGTGATCGAGTCCACGGCCGGTCAAGGCACAGCACTGGGATACAAGTTCGAGCAGTTGAAAGATATGATCGACCTTGTGGACGAGCAAGAACGGATGGCCGTTTGCATCGACACGTGTCATATCTTTGCCGCCGGATATGACATAGTCTCGGAAGAAGGATATCATCGGACGTTCAGAGAATTTGATGACATTATCGGCCTCGACCGGCTCGTTGCCTTTCATGTCAACGATTCGAAACGAGAGCTTGGTTCGCGGGTGGACCGCCACGAGCATGTCGGCAAAGGAAAGATCGGCCTCGAGGGATTTCGACTGATCATGAATGATGAAAGGTTCGTGAACATTCCAAAGATCCTCGAAACCCCGAAAAGCGATGACATGCATGAAGACGTTGAGAACATGGCCGTCTTGAAAGGACTGATCGGAACGTAACGCCATGGCTGAACCCGAAACAACCGTCACTCTCAAGGAAATCCTGGCGCAGCACACCGTCGCGGGAGAACTGTGCAGTCCAATGGACAAAGGCTGGGTGCGGTGCTACGCTTGCGGACACCGATGCAAGATCGGACCTGGGAAAGAAGGGATCTGCAAGGTTCGGTTCAACGACGGAGGAACGCTCAAAGTGCCGTGGGGATACGTGGCCGGAGTTCAGGTCGACCCTGTGGAGAAGAAGCCGTTCTTCCATGCGTATCCCGGCTCCAAGGCGTTGTCGTTCGGCATGCTCGGGTGCGACTATCACTGTCCGTACTGTCAGAACTGGGTCACCTCTCAAGCCTTGCGCGATCCCGTCGCTGTCTCCCAGCCGGACGAAGTGACTCCCGAGCAGATCGTCGACATGGCGATCCGCACGGGAAGTAGCATCGTGACGAGCACGTATAATGAACCGCTCATCACGAGCGAATGGGGAGTCGCGGTATTCAAAGCCGCTAAACAACGCGGTCTTGTTACTTCGTATGTTTCCAACGGAAACGCAACACCCGAAGTGCTCGACTATGTTCAGCCGTGGCTTGACCTGTACAAAGTGGACTTGAAGGGATTTTCCCAGAAGGAATACTCGCGTCTGGGCGGAAGTCTCGAGAATGTACTAACGACGATCAACGAGGTCCACCGTCGTGGACTGTGGATCGAGATCGTTACACTGACGATCCCCGGATTCAACGATTCCGACCAGGAATTGACGTCGATCGCCGAATTCATCGCGTCGGTCTCTGTCGACATTCCTTGGCATGTGACGGCATTCCATCAGGACTACAAGATGCTGGAGCCGGATCCGACGCCGGTGAAAACACTTCTTCGCGCAGCCGGCATTGGACAGAAGGCCGGCTTGCGATACATTTATGCGGGCAACATTCCAGGTCGTGTGGGAAATTGGGAAGATACACGTTGTCCGGGTTGTTCAACCACCGTTATTGAACGTCAGGGATACCGCATCGTGAAGAATCTTGTGACCGGAGGGGCATGCCCAAAGTGCGGCACGGTCATTCCTGGACGTTGGAGGTAAACGTGTCACCTGACAACTTCTTTGACTATCTTTCGCCATGCGATCGCCGATCTTGATGGCGACTCTGGGCGCCGTGCTCGCCATATTCGTGGCCCGCGGCATGGGAGCCGGTAATCTCGCAGCTTTTGGAGCAATGCTTGGAGGCATGCTCTTGGGGTTCTTTGCGCACTGGTTCCTGACCCGAGGAAAGTCCTGAATGTTCAGCCTGAAAATCTCTGTGACACTCCCCGCGGACCCCGACTCCGTCTTTCGCGCGCTGACAAATGCCAAGGCCATTCGAGCTTGGTCGGGTCAGAGCGGAAAGGTCTCTGCGACGATCGGCGGCAAGTTCGAATACTTCGACGGCTGGGTGACAGGCCGTGTGCTTGCGTATGCGCCGGGAAAAAAACTTGTCCATACCTGGCTTCCGTCGGATTGGCCCAAGGATGCCCAGGCTACCATCGTTCAGGTTGATCTTGCCAGGTCAGACAATGGGACAAAGGTCACTCTGAGACACAAGGGTTTTTCTTCAAAGCGAGAATGTGAGAAGCACAAACAGGGCTGGCAGGAGTTTGTGTTCGGGCCCATCAAAGACCATTTCGATTCTCATCAGTAGTTCCTTCCACTTTCTTTTCTCGTCTCATGCAGAATTTTCGTTTGAACCCGGTCCTGACCGTGTGTATGGCTTTGGCATGCAGCCTGAGCTTGAACGGCTGCCCGCCATCGACCTCCACAAAGGAGGAAGTACCACCCTCAAAACCCGAGATGACGCTCACAATCGCTTCTCTCAATCTTACGTCCCTCAACAAGAGGATCGAAAAGAGCGACATCGTAGCCTTGTGGCGCATTTTGAAGAAAGAACAGGTGGAAGTTCTGGCGGTGCAGAACATGTCACGCTATCCGGGCGTCGCCACTCGAGTTGACCCCCTCAATGAGCTGGCGGCACAGGCCGACTGGCGTCATGCGTTCGGAGAGATGATGGACAATTCCGGCAGAAAGATCGGCAACGCGGTGCTGGCGACCTATCCCATTCGGTCGAATGCACATATTCCGTTCACGTCTGTTAAATCTGCAAATTTTGAGGGGGCACTCGAGACCGTTATCGATGGAGGTGTTCGGGACATCATGGTCGTCAGCGCGCAGTTTCCGCCCAAAGCCCCCGAGTCCGACCTCGCAAAATGCCTTTCGGCGATCACATCGGCAAACAAAGACACAAAGATGCCTCTGATCGTAGCCGGCAACGTGTTTGCTTCGGCTTCGGGAATGCAAGAAGTATCAGCCGGATCCAAGAATCCGACGACCCGAATTCACTACAGCGGCGGCGAGGAAATGAAACCGGTCGGCGCCTCGTCTGTGGCAACGCCGCTCGGGACCGTTCTCATCGCGAAATTCGCACTGTATCGTACACACTAACGACACGTCATGCGCATCAACATCGCCCGCGTCATTTTGATCCAATTCCTGTGTCTCATTTGCTTTTTTGTGGGCCTCTATGTGGGTGGACAACGGTCTGCCGTGGACATTGAAAACGCAGAACGTATGATTGGCTTGCAGTTTACGTCGGCCGAAAGAGACTCCATGAAAGATAATCTCAAGGAATACCTTGAGAGCTATCAGAAGATCCGTTCGGTTTCAGTGAACAACGCTGTCGCGCCGGCCCTGATGTACAAACCCTTCCCCGAGGGGTATGCGGCACCGTCCGGTCCGGGACGCGTGAAACGGGGCTCAGTCAAGCGTCCTACTCGTCCGGCCAACCTTGATGATCTCGCGTTTTTGTCGGTCGGCGAGCTGTCGGAATTGGTCCGCTCGCGGTCAGTTTCTTCCATCGAATTGACCACCATGTACTTGGGCAGACTGAAGAAATTCGGTCCGACATTGGAGTGCGTCATTACGCTGACGGAATCGTTGGCGATCGCACAGGCGCAGCGGGCCGATGCGGAAATAGCGCGCGGAAAGTATCGCGGCCCTTTGCATGGCATACCGTACGGAGCAAAGGACCTGTTGGCCCAGAAAAACTATCCCACGACATGGGGCTCAGTCCCTTATAAAGACCGGGTCATTCATGAGGATGCAACGGTAATTCGAAAGCTCGAAACGGCCGGAGCCGTTCTTGTGGCGAAATTAACGATGGGAGAATTGGCGTGGGGAGATGTCTGGTTCGGAGGGATGACCCGGAATCCGTGGAATATGAATGAAGGATCGAGCGGTTCGTCCGCGGGTTCCGCCTCGGCGACCGCCGCAGGACTCGTCGGGTTCGCGATCGGCACCGAAACGTGGGGGTCGATTGTTTCTCCCTCGACGCGATGCGGAACGACCGGGCTTCGACCGACCTTCGGGCGCGTCAGCCGCTCAGGAGCCATGGCGTTGTCATGGTCGATGGACAAGATCGGTCCCATCTGCAGGTCGGTGGAAGATTGCGCCCTGGTTTTCGATGCTATCTATGGCCCCGACCCGGGCGATCCATCCACGATGAACTCCATTCCGTTCGTCTACGACGCTTCGACTCCTCTCCGGTCCGTCAAGATCGGGTATTACAAAAGTGCCTTCGACAGCGTCAAGTCCAACAAGCATCTCTCCGATTCCGTCCTGACCGTCTTGCGTTCCCTCGGTGCCGAACTCGTTCCAGTCGAATTTCCCGTGAACATTCCGGTCGACGATCTGTCATTTGTATTGTCCGCCGAAGCGGGAGCCGCATTCGATGAACTTACGCGCACCGATCGTGATGATCTGATGGTTCGGCAGATCAAGAACGCTTGGCCGAACGTGTTTCGGTCGTCGCGTTTCATTCCTGCAGTCGAATATCTGCAGGCGAACCGTGTGCGGTCCCTCGTCCTGCGTGCAACTGACAGTCTCTTCTCCCATGTCGACGTCGTCGTCACGCCGAGTTTCGGGGGCAACCAGCTGTTGCTCACAAACCTGACGGGCCATCCCTGCGTTGTCGCACCCATGGGATTTACGGACAAAGGAACGCCCGCAAGCATATCGTTCATCGGCAAATTATTCCATGAAGGCACGGTCCTGGCCGTTGCGAAACGGTATCAGGACGCGTCCGGACATCATCTTCGCCATCCATCGCTTCAGTAGACCTCCCCCGGAGCACCCATGTTCCGCAAGCCTGAGCCTCCGAATCCGTTGCGAGAAGCGTTCACGCGACATTTACGGAATGCGGACGATTACGCCCGCAAAAAAGAGTACGAAAAAGCGTTGTACGAGATCGAGCAGGCGCTGAAGCTCGACCCGAAGAACAACAACGCCCGCCAATTTCAAGAACGGGTCAGAATGCAATGGAAGCAGGTGCAGAAGGACCAGAAGTTGCAGGAAGCGGCGGTCGAGTTGTCGTTCGAGCAACGCATGGAGGTCATTCCCAAGTTTCTGGCCACTGCCGACCGGATGATCTCGCAGCATGATTACAAAGCGGCGCTCGATGCGATCGCCGAGATCTACAAGGTCGACTCCACCAATTATTACGCGCAGGCGTATTCCGACCGCATCGATCAATTGATGTCGGAAGAAATGGCAAAGGCATCACAAGTCTTTCAGCCGGCTCAAGCGGCGACGGGAGCGGAGGAAGAAACGAAGGAATCCGGAAGTCTCGGGTTCTATCGAGAACTGCTGAAAGACTATTGGTTCGACGGGAAGCTCACCGACGACGAATTGCGCCATCTTGCCGAGGTCCGCGGCCTTTTCGCCATCGCAGATGAGGACCATGAACGGATTTCGAAAGATGTAAAATTCGACGCATATGTTGAAGCTTTGCGTCTCGCATGGGCAGATGGATTTCTCTCGGAGACAGAGCGCAAAGTCCTTGAGATCATGCGAAACCGATACAACATTTCGCTACAAGAGAATGCACGGGCGGAGGCAAAAGTACAGGAGCTTCGGAAGAGCCATCCCCAGCGAGATCTCGTTCTGATCGTCGACGCCAGCCAGGAACACGCCGTCGGTCTTGCAAAGGTCCTAAAAACCAGAGGATTTAACACCATGGTGGCTAGGAGACCGGAGGAAGCGTACAAAATCCTTCAGTCCAGTGTGCCGGTGGCTATCGTTGCGGATGTTCGATTCGGTCCCGGCGACGGGGACGGTTTCGAGCTCTACCGCAGAGTACGCCAGTTTCCACCCTTAGTGCATGCTCCGTTCTTCTTCGCCCTCGGAATGACGGATAATGACATCCTCCACGCGGCGTTACGTGTCGGTGTCGACCATGTCCTCCAAAAACCCGTGGATCCGGAATTTATTGTCGCAGCAATTGAAGGAAAACGACAGAAGGTGTAATGAGACGGGAGCGTGTAGTGCTACGTTAGGACACGTCGCGGCGCGAGAGATCGAAGAGCATGAGAGCAAGTGCGAGGCATGCGCCCGCTGGTCCGAGAACGACAGCGGTGTCTGCCCGTTGGGCGAACATACTGTTGAGCGGCAGCAGCCATGGATAGTACTCGCCCCAGCGAGCAGAGGTGGCGAACACCGCAAAAAATGTTGCGCCGATACCGACGCCGAGGGGAAGGGGAAATCCGCGGAACCGGGCGCTCAACCAGAAGTGAATGACGACGATAAGGAGACTCGCAACAAAACTTCCCCATGCATACCCCGCCCACGTGGCCCAAGGTATCCCGCCGGAGAAATTCATCACAGGTTTGAGAACGGGGAGCAGCAACCCTGCCCCGAGGACGCTGACCATCAACACACAGTAAGCCCCTGCCACAAGAAGCATCGACGTAAGCGTTTTCGCCAGATAGATCTTCCAGCGCTCTACGGGAAGCGCGAACATCTGTTTCCAACCTGACGCCGCATGCTCGGTACCGTTCACGAGCGCCGTCTCAAGGACGATAAACAGCGGCAGCATGAAGATACTCCAGAGAGAAAACGTTCCCTGGAGGAACGATGGCCAGGTGGACTGTTCGCTCGCGCGTCCGCGGTCAAGCAAGATGAAGAACTGCAGCGACACCGGGATCAGAGGGGCGAGCAACACCATCCACACGGCAAGAGTGCGCCGAAGTTTCCAGACCTCAGCCTGCAGCGATCTTACGAACACGATCATCGGTCCTCCGTAACGCGATCGGGCGAACCTGTGAGAGAAAGAAAGATCTCCTCCAACGATCGCCGGCTAACGCTCACATGCGAAACATCGAGTCCCGCCTCAATGAGGGAACGGTTCACGCGGATTGCGTCGTCCCGATGTTCAACACGAACGGAAAGCTGCCCATCACCCAATCGGGCAGTCGGAAAACCGATTTCCTGAAGGAACCGCTCGGCAACCTCCATCGGCTGGGCTTCGACGGTCACGTGCACTCCTTCCACAGCGTGCAATTCGTCAATCGTTCCCTGAAAAAGAAGTCGGCCGTTGTGAAGAATCCCAATGTGCGAAGCGATGTACTCAACTTCGGACAGGAGATGACTGGAAAGGAAGACTGTCACGCCCGACTTTCCGGGAAGAGCCCTCAGAAACGATCGCATGTCGTTCATTCCCGCCGGATCAAGACCGTTCGTCGGCTCATCGAGAATGAGTAACTCGGGTTCACCAAGGAGCGCCTGGGCAAGTCCGAGCCGCTGGCGCATGCCGAGTGAATATGTTCGGACAGTGCGGTCGGCGTCTCGCGAAAGATCGACGAGCTCGAGCGATCTGTCGACAGCAACGCGCGAAACATTGAGATAGAGCGCCTGAACGGCGAGGTTTTCCCTGCCTGTCAGGTGACCGTACAACGAAGGGGATTCGACGAGCGCACCGACCTTTCGCAATGGACGGGGATCGCCGAAGTGAAGAGTTGTGCCGAGTAGTTCAATCGTTCCGGCGGTGGGCCGGAGGAGGCCGAGCAGCATGCGGATGCTTGTCGTCTTGCCCGCGCCGTTCGGTCCGAGAAAGCCGTAAATAGCTCCGTGGGGGACATTGAGATCAAGCTGATCGACGGCCCGAAGGCCGCTGAACGTGCGCGTCAGACCGGCGGTGACAATCGCCCGAGAACTCATGCAAGACATTCGAACATGTACATGACAGTACGATTACGGAGATCCCGGGCGGGAGGTTTCAACGCACATTGTCAGCGAAGAAGGCTCGCCAGGGCGCCGATACCGAGGAGAGTGATGACAGTGCCGGCAATACGATTGATGAGAAGGAGTCCCGATGTGTCCAGGGCAGAGCGGAAGAAATGTGCAGCAGCCGAGAGGCAGCCGAACCACAGCATTGAGCCGAGGAATACACCACCCACGAGAAGCGCAGCCGTGACGGTCGTTGAAGCTTCTTCGATCGTTCCGACCCCTGCGAACACTGCCGCAAAAGCAAAAAAGGTCAACGGATTCATGAGAGTCAGGACAAACGTCGACACGAAATTGCCGGCATGATCGTTGAGTGAGAGTCTAGGAGGGGAACCCGGTATGAGAGTGCGGAACATGCGGATACCGAGAACGATGAGGATCACACCTCCAATGAGACGGATGAGATGGACCTGGTGAGCGATGAAATCGGAAACGAGCGTAACGCCAAACACCGCAACTGTTCCATAAATGGCATCAGCGCTTGCGGCGCCGAACATGGTTGACAGTGCGCTCCGGCGTCCTTCGGTCAACGTGCGCCGAATGCACAGGATGCCGATCGGGCCGACTGGCACGGCAAGACTGAAACCAATGGCGATACCTTTGATGAGCGCGATCAGCATGGACGGATCATGCGAACGTCAATCATGCTCGCGACAATCGAACGCGTGAGCTTCTTGATGCGGCCCCGGTCGTTCGTGCACCGAGCTCCGATATCAACGCAAGCTTTGCTTTGCGCGCGACGCTCGGAGTGTCCTTCCAATTCCACCATAAGAGTAGTCGCGCCTCAGCCTTCTTCGTTTCGGCGTAATACACTGCGCACCGGAAGACGTACAAAAGACAGCGGTCCATAAGAAGACCTTGTCGGCGGCACAATAGTCGGTACAAACGTTCGGGGTCTTTTCCCCGAAGGTCTTGCACCCGTCGTATCCCCAGCTCGACCAGGTCTCGGGCGATGCTTGGCCCGATGCCGGGGATCGTCTGCAACTCTCGCAGTACAGTTTTGTCGGGGGACTTCATATTTCCTTCCCTTGCCGGATTTGTGAAACTGTTCTTCAACGTGTTTGTCGCGGTTTCCGACGGAAGCAGTCCGCTGTATGGTCGTCGACGAGTCCGGCGGATTGCAGGAAGGCATAGCAGATCGTCGAGCCGACAAAGGAGAATCCGCGGGTCCGCAGGTCTGCACTCAAAGCATCTGACTCCGCCGACCTCATGGGAACATCCGGTCGAGTTCGCGGATTTCTTCGGATCGGCCTCCCGTTCACAAAGCTCCAAACGTACGTGTCGAATGAGCCGAATTCTTTGCGTACCCTGAGGAATGCCCTGGCGTTCGTGATTGCGGATGCGATCTTTGCCCGATTTCGGACGATGCCCGGGTCCTTCAACAGTCGTTGTATCTCTCTGGTGCTGAATCCGGCGACCGTTTTCGGCACAAAATTCCGGAATGCCTTCCGGTAGGCTCCTCGCTTATGCAAAATGGTCCGCCAACTCAACCCCGCCTGCGCCCCTTCCAACACAAGCAGCTCGAACAATCGTCGATCGTCGTGCAGCGGCGTTCCCCACTCTTTGTCGTGGTACCGTATCATCACCGGATCGTCGCCGCACCATGCACAACGTTTCCCGGGAAATCGGTGAGATTGCACTTTCGATTGCCGGGCGCCCTTCCGGTTCATTCTTCCAATCAATGGGAGGCGAGTACGCTTGAGTCGAGGATGAACGGATTCGACGTCAACGGGGCCGTATCCGGCCTACGCTTCCGGCGGAAGCGTTGCGCGTTGATGAACGTTGCGGAGCATTCCGGCGCTCAGGATTGCGCTTGTCACCTGAATGATGACCAGGAACGAGAGGATCGCAAGGTGGACAATGTGCCAGGCCGGAGACATGACTCGAGCGGCGGCACTTTCCGCCGCCGTGCGCAGGAACACGACATTGGCATACACACCGGCCGGCATGAAGGACAGGAGCAGTACTGAGCCAATTCGTACGTTCCCGGACCGGACAAGATATCCTGCGGTTAACGGTGCAAGAAGAAAAGAGACCAACAACGGTATATTGTCGCGCCATGCTTCAGGGTCGCCGGAAAGACCCTGGACATACGGCGCGGCAGTCAGGAGCGCAGTATGTACCAGCATGAGTCGAAGAACGAGGGTCGTTGTCTCTGCAGTTATCATTTTTCCGGCACAGTCTGTTCCGGAATGACGCGCCGCGCACGAACAAAGCGCTTCAGTTCGTGCTCATCATACAATGATGACGCCGGATCGAAGCTGCTCACCCGAACGCGTCCCGATGAATGGATGAACATGCGGTCCTTCAGATAGATTGCCACGTGAACGATCCGCTCAGGCCGATCCTCCGATGCGGACCGTCCAAAGAACAGAAGATCTCCCTTTTGTAAGTTCTCAAAGTCCTTTCCGGCGTCGACATCATGACCCATCAGTACCTGCTGGCTGGCGTCACGAGTGAGCTCCAGACCGTTGAGCCGAAACACGGTCTTGGTAAAACCCGAACAATCCATGCCCTTCGAAGATGTTCCCCCCCAGAGGTACGGAACGCCCATGAACATCTTTGCGGTCCGCTCAACATTGTCCCCGGTCAGGTGGCGGGTTTGACGCCACGTGTCGTAATCCTGAAGTGATTGCGTCCGCAAAAACCCGCTTCTGCCATCTGCCAGCTCCACTTCGCGCCAGGAACCCCGGGCTCTACCGGACTTCAAAATATTCCCGATGACGACGTCGCACACCGGCATGGCAGTGTTCGACGGTTTTTCGCGGATGACGTCGAAGTATGAAGTGACCACGACCTTGCGTGCCGCGGCCCATGCATCGACACCCGCTCGGTCGGCAGCCTGGAATGCGCCGCCATTGAGCCAGCCAAGGTATTCGTCATGAGATTGAACGTAGTAATACCCTGGACCCTTCTTCAGCACTTTGACCACCAACCCCATCGTCACTTGCGTCGCAAGTTCCTCCGATTCGCCCGGACGCGTGCGCACGTTGGCCGCGCTGAGAACGACGATACCGAAGGTCTTCTCACCAAGTGAAGGATGGGGAAGCACCACGATGCTGTCGGTCACTGATGTCGTTGCATACTGACGGGCTGTCGCGATCACGGAATCCCGTGCGCCGACTTTGTCAACTTCACCCCGAACGACAAATGAAGAATCGGTTTGCGTCCAGGAAATGTCGAATACGGCGACTCGGCGATCGGGACAGAAGTGTTGTTTGAGGGATTGGAGTGCGGTGCCGAAATGAGGTCCAAGGGAATCCGCCGGCTGGGCTACCATTGCGGCCGGACCGATCAACAGAAGGAGGAAGAAGCGCGAATACGTCATGAAGAAACTCCTCATCATCGTTCGATGACCGCAATATACGTATTGTTGAATCTCAATTCTCACGCGCGGAAGCTACGGAAATGTGTCCATCGGCAGGTTTCCTAAAAACGACCATACCTGAATGTTGGTGACCAGGCCAAGGTGATCGGGACCCGATTCGCCGGTCGTTGTGTCCGAACAACCGCCGACGAGAAAGGCGAATGCAGCGAAAAGGAGCGGGCAAACAAAGCTGTACACGGGCTTGTGTGGAAGCAGCATGATCCCGACGCCGGTTGCGAACGAGCAGACAGAAAATATACACACGGCAAAAGGGAGTTTCAACGAGCTGGCACGACGTTGACCCTCGGAAACTTTGTGAGCCGTGTCTTTGCATCGAACGGTCGAAAACGCTACATTTGTTGGAAATAAGAAAACATCTAAGGGATTTTGGAAATGTCCTGTCGCAATGTGATAGCTATTCTTGCAAGTTTCGCGATGCTCGGCTCCTGCAAAGATGCGGGTGTGCCTCCTACGCTTCCTCCGGTCATCAGCGATATTGCTCCTGATTCTGCCGCTGTCGGCGATACGGTGACGATCATCGGCAAGAATTTTGGCTCTGCCCGCGGGTCCAGCACTGTTCGCATCGGATCTGTGAGTTTTTCGTCGTTCATTTCATGGTCTTCAACGCAGATCAGCGCGCGCGTGCCGGCAGGGGCGCTCAGCAGCAGTGTTGTTGTGACGGTCGACGGAGCGTCAAGCAATGCATTCGCGTACACCATCAAAGGAACCGTCGCAGGCCTCGTTTCATTCGCCACCGATGTCCAGCCCATATTGAACGCTAACTGTGCCACCTCAGGTTGCCATGCGCCGCCGTCTCCCGCGAGCGGGTTTGATCAGACGACTTGGGCGGGTGTGCGTGCGGGAGGACAATACTACTTCACAAATGCTGCAAAACCTGGCGACTCGACAAACAGCGGCTACAGAATAGTCCTGCGGGATCTGCCCGTAGATCCTCGACCCGTCCGTATGCCGTTAGGCAGCCAACCTCTTCCCAACGGCCAGATCGTGACCATTCTGACCTGGGTTCAGCAAGGCGCGCTGGATAACTGACAGAACATATCGTCGCAAAAACGAGAATGGCTCCGGGTACGCCGGAGCCATTCGTTTTTTCCGTCCAAACAACGAATCTATTTCAACAAGAGCATCCTTCGGGTCTGGACGAGCTTCCCGTCGGCGCTGAGGGAATAAAAATACACCCCGGAGGGAAGAGCGCGCGCTTCGTACGTCGCTCGATGATCGCCGGCGTCCAGGGACCTGTCGACCAGAGTTGCGACCGGTTGTCCCAGCAGATTGTAGACTTGAAGGACAACACGCGCCGTTCTGGGCAGCGAGAAGTCGATCTGTGTGCTCGGATTGAACGGATTGGGGAAATTCTGCTTGAGGGCAAATGACTCCGGAACAGGTTGTGAAGCCGCTTCGACCGCTGTCGTAATGCCTGTTCCCGGTTTGAAATTGCCGCGAATTTCTCCGAGCGGGAATGTTCCGGAATGAATGTTCACATACACATTCCCCCGGATGACCTGGATGAAGTTCGAACCTGGATCCCATCTTCCACTTGACGTACTATCGACGAAGGTGATCGGATGAATCACGCCCCCGCCCGGGGAAAGATGGAAATGGGACGACGAGCGAGCGCCCGTCATTCCGGTGTAGGTCACGTGGTAGTCGACGGAATCCTCGTTCAACACTAACCAACCGGTCCCCTTTCCACCGGAAATCGTGCTTGCCTGTGCCCCGTCGAGCGTAGCCAGGAACGCTCCGTCTTGATGCGCCATGTTGGCGCGGATCTCACCGCTGGAATTCGCTGTCGTATGCACGTTGAAATACAGCCGGTTGCGGACGAAATCGGCGAGATCGAGATCGGAAGGAGTGGCCCAGATTCCTGATGCGTGATTGTTCGTCAGCGTGACACCGTGAACTACGGAACCTGTGCGCGAAGTATGGAAATGACTTCCGGAATTGGGCCCGGTCAATTTTGCGATCGTTACGTCGTAATGTATTGACAGGTCAGGTCGCAGCACGGCCCACACCGTGCCGGTGCCGGTCGCAGCGGTTGATGCCTGTGCCCCGGTGAGATTTCCGACGGCGGGCAATTCTCCCACGAGATTCAGTTCGGATCGGATGTCTCCGCTGCCGAAGGTTGTGGAGTGAATGTTCACGTATATCTGTCCCCGCAGAAGCTTTGCGACACTGCTGTCCGGAGGTGAAACCCACGTACCGTCGGCAGTGCTGTCTGTGAACGCCAGCGTGTGGACCACCGTGGTTTGCGGAAGTGCATGGAAATGCGCGCCCGTTCTGGCACCGGCAAGACCCGCGTACGTCATACGATAGCGAATGTTGCCAGAGCCGGACGAATCATCGAAGGTCACCCAGCCGGACCCAAGGCCGGTGGATGCTGTTCCCGCTTTCGTTCCGTTCAGAACGATCGGAAATCCATGTTGATGAGGTTCGGGATACCCCCGAATCTCTCCACCGCCGTTCGCGCTCGTGTGTACGTTCACGTACATTTCATTATTGAAAAGGTGATTGACCATGGTGTCGGGAATCGCCCACGAGCCGACAGCCGTTTTTCCGCTGAAGTTGATCGTGTGAACGACCCCTGTTGTCGGCGTATAGTGGAAGTGGGCAAAAGTAATGGTTCCCTGAAGATTGTTGACCGTAATGTTGTATTGGAGTGTCGTCCTGTCGGAAGACAAGATGAGGAATCCGGAACCTCGACCCGGTGACGTTCCACCGGTATCGACGCTGTCCAGACTCACTCGGAAAAAGAGTTCCTGAGCATGCGCAGCAAACACGCATATACTCAAACCGAGCAATGCTGTGACAAGTCGGCGCATAAGACCTCCATGCATTGTGAATGAAAGTTGAAGTTGGACTATTGGTAGCTCTGGGAGAACCCGAATCCATATGGGATGAAGAGATTCTCAAGAACGAGAATCCTTAGGAAGGTTCTGATTTTGGGATTGAAAATCAAGACCGCCGCCGGCTATGAGACCGCCGTCACACGAGAGAGGTTCGAGGAGGAAAACAAAGACAGCCTTTGGTTGACCCAAAGACTGTCTCATTGTGAAACGTTGGTGACGCTTTACGCGGTCTGAGGTTCTTTGCAGTGCCGCTGAAACGCGGAAACCAGAGCTTCCGTCACTTGATCAACCGAATGCCCCTCGATCTGATTTCGGTGGATCATTTCCGCAAGCTTTCCGTCCCGCATTAGGGCAAATGATGGGGACGACGGCGGGATGTCCGCTCCGAAGTATTGCCGGGCGCGTGCAGTCGCTTCGCGATCGGTGCTTGCGAAGACCGTCACGAGTGCATCCGGCTTCACGCTATGCTGCAGCGCCTTGGCGAGAGCCGGCCGGGCCGTACCGCCTGCGCAGCCGCACGTGCTGTTGATGACGACAAGCATTGTGCCCTTATGTTTCGGGAGCATCTCATCGACCTCTTCGGGCGTTCGAAGCTCCCGGGCACCAAGCCTGGTCACTTCCTCGCGCATCTGCTTCACGAGAATATCGTACATGTACTTCCTCCTTGAGTGGAAATCTATTGCGTCCGCATATGGGGCGGACGAAATCCCCGGTATGTATCGTACTGTGAATCGTACCACAACAGGTTGAAATCTTTGTCCCTCAACGTGCCGCCGGAGGGATAGAGATAGAACACCGCAACCCGTCCGGTTGGTTTCGAGCTCGGTTTTCCCCGCTCGTCGGCATAGAATTCAAGAACGTAATAGCCATTGCGGAAAGCCGCCGTTTCCAGCTGGGCTCGCAGATTGTCGTTCGTGAAGAGCTTGAGGTCGGGGGCCGCCGAATTCATACTAAGCTGGATCAATAACGCCAAGTCGCCAAGACGGCCAAGGGCGCCAAAAGTTCATTGATAATTCCTTCCTCAACACTGTTCTTCCTTGGCGACCTTGGCGGAACATGTCATAACTGCGACTTGGCACCTTGGCGTTTCGGAATGTGCCAAGACCCTCAGATCCCATCCAGCACATTCGGCCGAATAAGCATAAGAATATTGCTGTGTGAGACGATAAGATATCGTTGGTTCTCGTATTCGACCTCGATCGCGGAGTCGCGCAGAAAAAGCGCATAGTCTCCCTCTTCCGCCTGCAAAGGGAGATACTTCACCGGTTCTTTTGGCGTTGTGGACCAGGATTCCTGGTCGATGAAATGGGGATTGGGGACGGCGTATCCGGGTCCCACCTGCATAACCATTCCGCTCTGGATCTTCTCCTTTTCCCGGACACCGGGCGGGAGGTACAGCCCATGCGCAGATTTTTCTGCATCGCGGTCGGGCGAGATAAGCACTTTGTCGCCCACAAGGATGATCTTACGGCGTGTTTTCAGTTCCATTATTAAATATAGTAAACCTTTTGGGTCCCTGCAATTGCGTCCCCCGGGGAGACGAAGTATATTGCGCGCGAACGTAGTGAACCACTCCGCCAAAATGTGAAGGAGTTGCTATGAGAACATTGCAAGTGTTCATGTCGATTGCGATCGTCATCATGAGTGCGCGTGCCGACGATCCTCGATTGAAGAAAGCGGGCCGCGAAGATCGCAACGGCTGGATCTCCGTTCATCTCGAAGGTACACCCGCAGAGATCGGCTTCCAGCACGGATATCTTCTTGCGCCGGAGATCGATGACGTCCTTCGCATGTACGCATATTACATCAACGGCTCGGTGAAAAAAGACTGGTCGTTCTTCCGCGAGGCGGCAGAGCGGCTCTTCTGGCCGAAGCTCGAAAAGGAATATCAGGACGAGATCCTGGGGATCGTCGAAGGACTAAAAGCGCGCGGCTATGCATATGACAACATCGACATCACCGCGCTCAATGGCAACATCGAACTCGTCTCGTACTACCTGCCGTATCTTGCCAACAAGATCAAGGCGGATTCAATGAACAACCGTGCTCCTGGATATTGCAGCGCCTTCATCGCGACGGGCAGCTACACGGAGGATGGAAAGATCGTTATCGCGCACAACAACTGGAGCGAATATGTCGTTGGCCAGCGGTGGAACGTTATCGCCGACATCGTTCCGGTGAAGGGACATCGTATCCTCATGGATTGCATGCCGGGGTTCATCCACAGCGGCGACGACTTCGCCATCAACGATGCGGGTCTCCTGTATACGGAAACGACAATCACCCAATTCAAGGGGTTCGATGAAACGGGCCTTCCCGAGTTCATGCGTGCGCGAAAGGCGGCTCAGTATGGGGAATCCATCGACGATTTCATTCGGATCATGAAGACCGGAAACAACGGAGCCTATGCGAACGACTGGCTGGTGGGGGACACGAAGACCAACGAGATCGCACGCGTTGAACTGGGTCTAAAGAACACGAGAGTATGGCGGACGACCGACGGCATGTATGTTGGCAGCAACTTTGCGAGCGATGAGGCGCTCATTAAAGAAGAGACCACATTCGACCCGAAGAATTCCACATCATCGCCGAATGCCCGAAAACTCCGCTGGGAACAGATCGTAGGTCGGCACAAAGGGAAGGTGAACGCAGAGTTGGCCAAGGAATTCGAAGGGGACCATTTCGACGCTCTTGCGGGCAAAGAACAGATGAACCGATGCGTCATTTGCGGCCACAATGACCGCGACCCTATCGGCACGGCCGAATTCAGCTGGCCCCCGTTCTTCCCGGCTGGAGCCGTGCAAGGGAAGATGACGACAACCTCTCTTGCCAAAGAGATGAAGCTCTGGGCCCGCATGGGTCATCCTTGCGGCGAGGATTTTCTTGCAAAGCCGTTCTTCGAGCTGCATCCGGAATTCGCATGGCAGGGGAAATTCCTGCGGGACATGAAAGGGCAGCCGTGGACGATGTTTGAGGCGAAGGGGAAATGACGTATAATAGGAAGTGCCCGACCCCCTAGAGATCGGGCACTTCTCTGTAAAAGGTTTTCTTCTATGGGCGACGAACCGAGCTTCGGCCAAACATGGCCGCTCGCATCAAGACCCTGACTCGCTTTCCTTCTTTTCTTCAGTTGGCGGCTTGGGTGTTTCCTCTGTTGCCGGCGGCTGCTCGGGGCCGAACTTCTTCAACCGCTTTTCTTCCTGTTTTTTCTTTTTGGCGATGTCTCGTTGACGCTTTTCGTACGCGTAGTTGATCTTTGCCATCGTCGACACTCTCCTTGTTATAACTGCGTGGGAATAGCTCCAAAGCGTTTAATGTAAGACCGCCGAACGGCGGAACACCCTGACATTTGGATAACTCGGTACGCTCAGGTCAGCACGTAGGTACGCAACACCTTTCGCTTCGAGCGTTTTATCTTTCCAATCTACCCTCCTCGATATTGCAATCTTTGGTGGGAGCGGCCCGCCAAAAGGTGAAGCACGGCGGGCAAGCGGGAGTTGTTGAAATTTCCCGGCGAGCGATGCTCAGCGAGCCGAGGGAAATTTCAATCCCGCACGTTTTCTGTGCGGGAAACCCAACCCACGTAACCTAAAGTTGCACCGTACGGACCCTGCCAAACAACGGCGGGGTTCTCAATTCGGCATCGAACTTAGCTTCGGTCGCTTCCGCGACCTCGCTAAGTTCGGCCGAATTGGAAGTCGGGACGGCGGGATTTGAACCCGCGACCCCTTGCACCCCAAGCAAGTGCGCTACCAGGCTGCGCTACGTCCCGCATACACAAATCTACGCAATATTCCCTCTCATTTCAATTGAACGACCGCAGACAGCGGCTCGAACCGATACTTGCGCCCGATCAGCGTTTTCAAGAGCGAGTCCAGTCGCTCGTGCAATGGGTCCGGTCTCTTTGGATCGACGCCTATGTGCATGAGAAGCAGAAAGCCGTTCAACCCGGTCGGCGAACTGGATTCGTACCTGAGTATTCGAGCAACAATGCTGTCCGAGGTTACGTACTTCGCTTGCATGTCGGGAGTCGTATAGTCTGCGTTTGAAGAGGTTCCCGGTGTGAAGTTCACGAGCGTCACTCCCTCCGACAACGCCCACGAGGCGATCACATCGTTGTACCATTCATACGGCGGCATGAATATCGGCGTCCGCTCGATGCCATGCACCGCCATCGCCGTGTAATTGTCGTCAAGATCCTTCTGGAATTGCTTGCGCGTGACCAGCAACGAATCCCTGTCTTCCCAGGTGCAATACAGGAGATGCTTGTCGGAGTGCGGACCGAGGTCGTGACCGTCTTTGTGCAGGCCGGCGATGATTCCGGAAAAAGCGGGATTGCGGTAAAATTCTCCAGTGAGAAAGAAAGAAGCCTTGATGCGGTGGCGGGAGAGAACGCGGCGGATGGTTTCGGCGCCGTTGGCGAATTCATGCCCGGTGAAGACGAGATGGATTCGTCGGACGGTTGTGTCGGTGCGGATCAAGGCGCCGTGGTCGAGGATACCGTTTAACCGCTGAGCCTCAGTGCGTGCGGTCAAGAGAGCCAGGCACAATAAGATCGTCGAGATGAATGAGCGGTGTTGGCCCGCAACCTGTTTGGTCTTCATCATGTCGATTCAGCGCAATGTACGGGATTTTCGAGAAGCAAATATATAGGTGGATGAACGATGGCCTTCCACGATCATAGATTTGGAAAGTGCAAAGTTGTTCCGCGAAAAGCTGAATTGGGTGGCGTGTGAAGGTCATCGTTTCGGCAAATAGGCGGCTACCAGCATTCGAGCACGAGGATCAAGCTGGTGGAGCGATATCTCAAGCTTGAATATGAGTCCCCGTATCCATAGTTTCTCCAACGTCTGAAAATCATCCCACACACAAAGGTCAGAACCGACATACATGCCAAGGTTTCCGTGTTCGTATGATCAGGGGATGGAATTTATCACGTCGTGCATCCGTTCCTTCGCACTTTACGTGCTCCCCCGCTGGATTCAATCTACTGCAATCCCCGTCGTGCTTACCTTGTTAACTGCGATTCTGGTAACAATGGGCTGTAAGGTGAATTCCTTCGAGCCTGACGAAGTATTCGGCGGGGAAATCTTTTGGCAGCAATCGGATGTTCCCAACTCCGGCTACATTGGCTCACTTGTTGGACACCCTAGCGGAATGCTATTTGCGGGAACGCAAAGCGCAGGTGTCTACCGATCGACGGACGATGGCCTCACTTGGTCTCCGTCCGGCATTGGCATCACCGCGTCGTTCATCCGATCCATGGCGGTAACACCATCTGGAGTAATTCTTGCCGGAACCGATACTGCAGGTGTTTTTCGATCAACGGACGCCGGCAGTTCGTGGAAGAACTCGGAAGGTCTTGCCGAGGGTCTCATTCTTTCCTTTGTTGTCGACCGACAGAATCGTCTCTTTGCAACAAAAGCGTTCGTGGGCGTGTTCAAATCGATGGACGACGGGGCGACATGGGCGGTCGTTGATAGTCAGTATCCAATTTCGACCTTTCACAAACTTGCGGTTGACTCCCTCGGGGTTCTTTGGGCAACCAGTGACCCGGGAGACCTGTATCGCTCGTCGGACAGTGGAACGAGTTGGGCCGTCGTTACGGTTGGCGACGTTTACGTCACCGCGATCTTCGCCGGTCGCAACGGTGAGGTCTACGCAGGATCTGGACTCGGGAAGATCTTTCGTTCAAAGGATAACGGGGGAAGTTGGTTGGGCGTTTCGATCGCGTCAACATCCGTGACGTGCTCTGAAGAAAATTCCTTGGGACATTTGTTCGTTGGAACTGGAGGGGATGGTGTCTACCGGTCAACAAACAACGGAGATTCGTGGGCGGTCCTTGGTCGAGGTGTCTCCGGCAAAAGCGACAGGCTCGGAGCTCTGCATATTTCATCGATCATGAACACGTCTACGGGATATCTTCTTGTCGGTGACTACGAACGCATTCTACGGAGTATTCAACCCACGATTCCATAATTGTTCTACGTGCGCTGTGCCAGCTCGGGCAAAGATACGGTGCCGCTGGCCGAAACATCGATCCAGTATCCCCCAAATTAACCTGATTCACCTCTCTGTTTTCATTGGTGCCGTATATGTCCTCTTCGACAGGGAGAAAGTGCTGTAGCCTCTGCTAATCTACTTCACGCCGGGAATTGTTCGTCCCCCCGCTTGCCTCAACGTGATCACGGTGATCTCCGAGCGCGAACCGAGACGGATCGGCGGTCCCCAGTAGCCGGTCCCTTTGCTCACGTAGACCCACATGTTTCCGTGTTTGTGCAGGCCCTTCAGATATGGCTGACCGAGTGCGGCGGCGAGATTCCATGGAAAAAACTGTCCGCCGTGCGTGTGGCCGGAGATCATGGCGTCCACCCCGGCCTCGACTGCCTTGTCGAGACTTCGCGGCTGATGTGCAAGCAGGATCTTGACGAGACCATCCGGCGATCCCTGAACGGATTTCACAGGATCGGACGAGTGCGATTTCACAAATCCACCGGCGCCGATGTCGGTCACGCCTGCGAGGACGATCTTGAACCCATCCTTCTCGATAACACGATGCTCATTCATGAGCGTATCGAATCCGAGCCGGCGCGCTTCTTCCACCCATGCTTCGGCCCCGGAATAGTATTCATGATTTCCTGTGATGAAGAATTTCCCAAATGGGGCCGTGAGGTCCTGAACCGGCTGAACTTCTTTCCTCAATCTCGCCACGGACCCGTCGACGAGGTCTCCCGTAAATGCGATCAGGTCACCCCGGAGTTCGTTCGCCATTTCCACGACCGTTTCAACGAACGGACGTGCGACTGTCAATCCGGCATGAATGTCCGTGAGTTGAATGATTCGAAAACCGTCGAAGGCTTCCGGCAGGCGGGCAATGGGCATCGCAACCTCGACGATGCCCGGCCTGCGGCGTGCTTCGAAAATGCCGTAGCCGGTCAGTCCGCTTGCAACACCGACGATCGAGAGATGCACTCCGCGGATCAACAGCCTTCGCCGCTCCGGGTCGATGGCTTCCTGGGCTGTTCCGGTTCCGGCAAACAGATCACGGACCTTTTCGAAGGCCATGATCCCGAATAATCCCATGTCCTTGAGAAGCGTGAAAGTGAACAGGAACGAGAAGAACCCGAGCCCGACATAGGCGACCCACGACAACAGTCCTGTCCAATCCGCTTCGATACGGTTGAACGTGAGGAACATTGTCGCTGCTGGAACCAGGTACAAGGCGACGAGAAGGGCCCATGCGATGGAGTTCCAAGGTGCGGGAAGCTGCATGGGCATGATCAAACGAACTCCCACGTAGCCATAGCCGG
Source organism: Ignavibacteria bacterium RIFCSPLOWO2_12_FULL_56_21 (assembly GCA_001802945.1). Lineage (GTDB taxonomy): Bacteria > Bacteroidota > Ignavibacteria > UBA10030 > UBA10030 > 2-02-FULL-55-14. The sequence continues at coordinate 43,031 of MHAK01000107.1, forward strand.
CCAGGAGAACCAGGAAGAAAATGAAGAAGAAGATGAAGAAGTTCATGTAGCAGTAGACGAACAACGGGACGAGAAATTGGGCGGATATATAGCAGAAAAGAGCGAAAAATGACAGACTAAGAACCAGATTCTGGTGCTTGACGTTGATTGCAGAGGAATTCCTCTAAGAGATATTGTCCACAAAGGGTCCACGAAGAAACACTAAGAAAAAAGCCTAAACGGATAAGAAGGTGATTACAGAATCTCCTTCGTGGCACTTCGTGTACCTTCGTGGACCATCTTTTGAGCCTTTGACGGGCTCTTCAAGAGCAGCTCCGCGATCTGCACAGCATTCGTTGCCGCCCCTTTGCGTAGATTGTCCGAAACGATCCAAAGCGAAAGCCCACTCCCCACCGTCGGATCGCGGCGTATCCTTCCTACAAACACCTCATCGCGGCCTTCAGCGTCTATCGCCATCGGATACCGGCGTTCTTTAGGTTCGTCCACAACGACAACACCCGGCGTGTTCTTCAATAGACGTCGCGCCTCCTGCTCGTCGAACGCTTCTTCGAATTCTACCGTCACCGCCTCACTGTGGCCTCCCCTTACTGGAACACGCACACACGTTGCGTTCACGCGGATCGCATCATCCCCGAATATCTTCTTCGTCTCGTCCATCATCTTATGCTCTTCACGCGTGAAACCGTCTTCCATAAAATCATCGACTTGCGGCAGACAATTGTATGCGATGGGATGAGGGAATTTCCCTCCGCTGACGGTTTTCCCCGATACCTCATCCTCTAATTGCCGCAATCCGCGGGCCCCGGCCCCCGTGACCGACTGATATGTGGCAACTACGATCCGACGGATGCGGTATCGGTCGTGCAACCGCTTGAGGGCCACGACCATCTGGATCGTGGAGCAATTTGGGTTCGCAATGATACCGTTCGAACGAAAGGCCTCATCGGGATTCACTTCCGGAACGACCAACGGCACGTCCGGATCCATCCTGAATGCACTGCTGTTGTCGATGACTGTGATCCCGGCGCGCGCCGCAACGGGCGCAAAGGTCCGACTGACAGATGCCCCTGCAGAGAAGAGCGCCACAGCCGCTCCGCATCCCGCAAGTGCGGCTTCGGTCAAGGTCCGGACCTGCAGTTTCTTCCCTTGAAATGTCAGTTCTGTCCCGCCTGAACGCTCCGATGCAAATGCAAGAAGTCTTCTGACCGGAAAGGGCCTCTCTTCGAGTACTCGCAGCATCATTCGTCCCACAAGTCCCGTGGCGCCGACGACGGCAACATCGACCGGATGTACATATCCGCTCATGCCGCCTCCTTGTCCGCTTTTCGCTCGAAGAACGCCGCATGCAAACGCCGCACGACGGGAGCGATCTGCCTTTCGTCAAGAACGAATCCGAGGTTTATCTCCGAAGCCCCCTGGGAGATCATGTTCACGGTCACCTCTCCCGCCGCGCCAAGAATACGTGCCGCAATTCCGGGAGTGTTCCTGAGCCCTTCACCCACCACGCAGACAATGGCTTTGTTCCGCTCAACTGTCACCGAGGCGAACGAACGGAGCTCGGCAGTGATGGCCTTCAGTCGTCCGATGTCGTTGATCGCCGCGGTGATACTTACATCGGACGACGCGACGGCATGAACGACCGTCCGGTGATGTTCGAATACGTCAAAAACGCGCTCCAGGAAGCCGTGCGCGAGGAACATGCGGGTTGACACTATTGTAAGAAGCGTGATTCCTTCCTTGTAGGCGACCGATTTGACGGCTCCCGGAATGTCGGTCGCCGACGCCGTGATGACGGTACCGGCAACATCCGGACGGCGGGAATTCTTCACGATCACCGGAATGTTGGAGCTTACTGCGGGCAGGATCGTCTCGGGATGAAGGACACGAGCGCCGAAATAGGCAAGCTCAGCCGCTTCACGGAATGACATCGCTTCGATGTTCCTCGCTTCGCGCACAATGCTCGGATCGGCCGTCAGAATGCCGTCCACGTCTGTCCAGATCTGGATCTCCCGCGCCTTCAGCAATGCGCCGATGAGTGCGGCGGAAAGATCTGAACCTCCCCTGCCGAGCGTGGTCGTTACACCGGTGCGAGTAGCTGCCATGAATCCCTGTGTCACGACAACTCTGCCCTTGTCGAGCGCTGGAACCAGTACGCGTTTCAACGCTGTACGCGTCCGCCGAGCATCGGGCAGAGCGGCCGTGTGCTGTCCGTCGGTGATCATGAACGACCGCGCATCAATCAGGGTGCTCTCGAGCTTCATGCGGCGAAAATATTCGTGGATGATGAGCGACGACAATCGCTCTCCGAATGAGGCGATGGCATCGAGGGAGCGTGGACTCGCCTCGCCAAGCACGGCGACGCCATCGACAAGCCGTCGGAGGTCATCCACAAGCGTGCGGATCGAGGCAACGACGGGTGCCGCCGTCGGTCCAAGGAGTTCTTTTGCGACGCCGTCATGACGTTCTTCAAGTTTAGTGACGGCCCGGCCGCCGGCCGCTGTCTTTCCTTCCGCTGCGAGGGCTGCGATCCGAAGTAGTTCATTCGTCACACCCGCCATCGCGCTGACGACTACGACGGGCGAACGATGCACGTCTTTGCGGACGATGTCGGTGACTCTCCGAATGGACGGGGCGTCCTCAACCGAAGTACCGCCGAATTTCATTACTATCATCTCATGGTCCTTAGTGGACAATTCTTTTTCTAGTGCTCTAAGTGTCTCTTCACTAGCTCATTCAGCTGCCCGAATTCGATCAGGAACGCATCATGTCCGTGAACAGAATCTATTTCTGCATATCGGGCTCCCGGGATGAGTGCGGCAAGCTCTTTCTGTTCGTGCGTCGGGTATCGGATATCGGAGGAAACGCCGATGCAAAGTGTTGATGCCGTGACAGTCCTAAGCGCTTCTTCGGAGCTGCGGCGCCCGAATCCGACGTCATGCAGGTCCATGGCGCGGCTGAGGGTGAGATACGTGTTGGCGTCGAAGCGGCCGACGAGCTTGTTTCCCTGATGACGCAAGTAGCTTTCCACCTGGAACAAGTTCTTCGGGTCGTACCGGTCGTCGGTCTGCCGTTCACGGCCGAACTTCTCTCGGAATTCTTCGGGACTTCGGTACGAAACCATTCCCACCATACGTGCAAGGCTTAAGCCCACCGACGGTTGTTCCGCATAATGCCCTTGATTCCATGAGGGATCTCCGGTGATCGCCGCACGGGCGATCCCGTTAAGGGCGATGCACCATGCGGACTGTTTCGCCGAGGCCGATATGGGTATGATTCGCTCGCAGAATTGCGGGAACATGATGCCCCATTCGACAACCTGCATGCCGCCGAGCGAACTTCCGCTCACGGCCGCGAGCCGGCGGACTCCCAATCGATCGAGCAATGCTTTCTGAACACGAACGATATCGCGCACCGTGATTTGCGGAAAATCCGGACCAAACGGCTGCCCGGTCGACGGATCGGTGGAAACGGGACCGGTCGTCCCGTAACAACTCCCCAGGATGTTTGGTGAAACGACAAAGTACTTGTCCGTATCGAAGGCTTTTCCGGGACCTATCAATCCATCCCACCAGCCGGGATTCTGACCGTCGGATCCGTGAAGACGAGCCGCATGCGCGTTCGCAGTCAACGCATGACAAATAAGAATCGCATTCGTCCCGTCATCGTTGAGTGTGCCGTAAGTTTCGTAGGCGGCGGAAACCGGCGCGAGTGAATTCCCCGATTCCAGTTGAAACGGCTCATGTGCCGGAAAGAGCGTGGTGTTCAGCGTCCTCGCGTGAACGTCATATTCAGCCAGCTGCGACATGCTCTGCCTCCACAGCCGCTCTTCCATTCTTCCCGGAAGCCGCGCCAGGGAACGTAAGCGCTTGCTCCAGGTCCTCGATGAGGTCTTCTACGGCTTCGATGCCGACAGAGAGACGGATGATCCGCTCGCTGATTCCGGCCGCATCGCGAAGCTCCGGCTTCATCGACGCATGGGTCATTGTCACGGGATGATCGATGAGCGATTCGATACCACCGAGAGATTCCGCAAGAGCAAAAAGCCTGACAGAGCCAAGGAGGTGATTCACTTCCTTCATTCCTCCCTTGAGTTCGAACGACACCATGCCGCCGAATCCCAGCTGTTGGCGCTTTGCAAGCTCGTGATGCGGATGGCTCGCGAGCCCCGGATAGTAAACCCGGGCCACACGGGGATGGCCCTCCAGGTATTCCGCGATCCTGCGTGCATTCCGCTCATGTTCACGCAATCGAACGCTGAGCGTCTTGATGCCGCGCAGCACGAGCCAGCAGTCGAAGGGAGAGGCGGATTGTCCGAGGGCATTGCAGAGCCATTGGATCCTCTCCGCGAGCTCTTTCGTCCTGGCGACTGCGGCACCGCCGACGACGTCGCTGTGGCCGTTGAGATACTTCGTGGTGGAGTGGACAATGACATCGGCGTCGAGGTCGAACGGACGTTGCTGGATTGGAGAGAGGAAGGTGTTGTCGACGATGGCGATCGCTCCAGCAGCATGGGCGATGTCCGCAATGGCGCGAATGTCGACGACATTGAGCAAAGGGTTGCTGGGCGTTTCGATCCAGACTCCCTTTGTAGTGTGACGAACGGCGGCCGCGACATTGTCAAGATTTTGCATGTCAACATACGTCACATCGACACCGTGGAGTTCCTGGAATGTTCTCAGGAGCCGCTCAGTCCCGCCGTAACAATCGTGCGTACAAATGACATGGTCGCCGGTCTTGAACAAATGGAGCGCCGTTGTTATGGCGGACATTCCGGTTGCGGTTGCGACGGCTCCTGCGCCCCCTTCGAGAGCAGCGATGTTCTCTTCGAGCGCTTTCCTTGTCGGGTTGGACGTGCGGGAGTAATCGTAACCCTTGGTCTTACCCACGTCTTCAAACCGGAATGTGGACGTCGCGTAGATGGGCGTGATGACGCTATTGTACGCCGTGTCCTTGTCGACGCCGCAGTGAATGGCTTTTGTCTGCAACCGCATGACGACCTCCGA